>JAJYVJ010000007.1 GCA_021792045.1 Thermoplasmata archaeon
GGTCCCGTATCAAACTTTCCAACTTGAAATTTTTTGTATTAGAAGGCACATCGTTACTGTGATAAAGCTCACTTGAGGGATCCAGCAATGAGGCCTTAAAATTAGATATCATCCTGCGAATACCCTTGATGTCTTGCTCTTTAGACAGAATATTGAGAAATCTAACTATTTTTTGAGTGTCTAATTTGATTTTCTCTTTCTCATTCAAAAATGACTCCGACTCTAGCAACTTTTTCTGATTACCTTGCTCTTCTGTCATTTTTATCCCCGATACGCCCCATTTAAGTTAAGCACTTATTATTGATTAGCTTAACTGTAGTATCGCCTTTTGCCTAGGAAACCCGAAATTTATATTTAGGGAGACGCGACCTTTAATTTTTACCAGAGCTTCAGTTAGCTCTGTCGCAAATAACCATTCTAACTTACAATTTAAGGTTTCGGCGTCCTTAATGTTTCTTCTTCCCTAGACTTCAGAACAGGAAGTTTAAACCGTATTTTCTTCAATACATGATATGGAGGTTATATCACCGCCCAATTATGGGCTTTTGGTAATCCACCAAGCAAAAATAAGGGGGAATTAGTGAACGAATTGGAATCGATTGATTGGACAGGATAACACATACGGTCTTTCCAAGAGTTCCTATCTTCACAACGGCCCTGATGAATAACAGTTTGAAAAGATGGATTGAAAGAACGGGGGAATCCGGCCATCGCCACCCCCCGTCCCTTGTCCCTTCGAACCCGGGCTCTACATGTGCCCGGATGTTCGATGACACAATCCAATGGTATTACCATCTTTCCATGCGATGACCAATTATCCATCTGCCACCTGAATATAATACTTTCTACCACTGTCCACAGTGTAGAAACGCTGCTATGAAAGAGGAAACAGGTGAGTCGTTTGATAGGATGACGAAATGGATGGAGAATTCTAAATCAGAGATTTTGGATAGAACTCGATATATGTTTGCAACTGGGAAAATTGAGGCCAGTAGGTGTCCGTATCAATTCCTTATAGCGACAATTTATAGAAGAAAACTGGTTTATGATATAAATAAATTTGTAGAAAATAATTAGAATTTAATCCGGGCCACATCGCCAAAAATAGAGAGAAATATTAGAAAAATAGTCCTTGACACCACATCGCTATAGCTAAGGAGATGGACTCCAAACAGCCACCCCCTTGATATCGTTTAGCCAGACATTATTCAGGAAAGTAGGGTATGCACACCGAGTTGATATATTGTTGTTGGCTGATGGTGGTGGCGGAGGTGGAGGGGGGACCGGAACTGGGTGCGTGAGCCACGGGATGTAGTCAACCCCACCGGATATTTCAGTCGGGGTTGGTCCGGACGGAGAGCCCCAGTAGTTCTTTACTGCATTCAGCGAAGAGGATGCTCCGTTGTATACATCAACAGCGTTGTTTATGAGGTCATTTAATATTACGACTATCCCCGACCCCATAGGATTGGAAGAATAGGATGTGCCAGCCTGGTCAAAGCCAATTCCCTCGTAACTGTTTTCAAGGAGGTTGTAGGAAACGTTGATGTCATTCTGATCAGGGTTGAATAGTGCTATTGCTGCATCCCTCCCCTGTACTGATGCAGCCTCCCCTGCATTGACCACGACATTGTAGTCCACGATGTCGTTCGTTCCGAATGCAAGCTGAATCCCTTCATTAGGTATGTTCTTCACGAAATTGTAAGAGATAGTGTTGTAGCCTTCGTCCCCCTGTGACGTCCCGGTCAGGATGATCCCCCCATGTCCAGCATATATGATGTAGTTGTCTGATATTACGCTATTGAACACGTTACCAGCGAATATTGCATCGTAGTTCGGTGACATTCCTGCGCCGTCTATGTAGTTGCCTATTATTTCTATGTAGGTCCCTAGGCCGGACGTGAGCTCTGCATTGCCGTGGTATCCTATGGCCTCCTTGAAGAGGTTCGTGAATGTGTTTTCCTCGATTGTAAGGTATGACGCACCTGTACCAGGTACCTCTATACCTGCGCCTTCAAAGTTCAGTCCCTGGATGAGAACTGGGCCTGAGACACCGGAACCTGCATTAGATTCAGGATCATTTGTCCCCCCTATCTGGAAGGCCGACCTTGGCTGTCCATTGCCAACTGACTGGTCTTCCGGGACGTATATGTAAACACCGTTCGGTCCCTGCTGAGGCCCCGGTCCTGGCCCAGGTGGAGAAGGTGGCGGAGATGGCCCCATCATGGACAAGGGTTCGACAGTCAAGGGTTGCGTTATTATGATCGGTGAATCCAGAAAGTAGTTCCCTGGAGCAATGAGAATCGTATTACCGCTGGATGCGTTCGACACGGCATCGGCAATCTGACTCCATATGGTCGTGAGAAATGATGCCTGGCCCGTAGAAACTATCACGGCCTGATCGAAGGTGTTGGAACGGAGAATCTGCATAACGTTTGTTGTCCCGGTGTTGTCAACATACTGGATTCCGTTATCGCTGAACGAGTTCCCGTTTGCTTTTAGCGCACCTGCCATGGATGAGGACGGGGAGGTCGTCATGAGAATTCCCATCCCCTCCCCTGATATCGTATTCCCGACTGCGAGAACGTTAGGGTTCGTATCTGTGTTGTCGCCAATTATGAGTATCCCGACGGATGATGTCAGCGTGGACGGAGACCATAGCGCGCCGTAGAACGACTCTGCCGATGAGCTTGTTGTCCCGCCGGTGATGCTGTTGTGTGTCATTTGAGCATTGACGTTAAGTGTGTCGCCTGAATAGGAGATGGCTGCTATACCTATGAAGCTTCCACTTACAACGTTACCTGAGACTGCGGCACCTGGCTGATCGACTTCTATTCCCTCATAAGTGTTGTCCACGAGCGTATTTCCCCTGATCAGCGGACCATTGGAGGGAGGCTGTCCGGGCGGACCGGGAGGGGAAGGCGGACCCGTCTCTACCGTGGGAGCCTCGTAATTTGTTATCCCAACGGCGTTGTTTGAAACAGTGTTGTCCGTAATTGTGACGCCTGAGTCCAGATACGCAAGAATTCCTGTCGCATAATAAGGAAGAGGTGAGGACGACAGGTAAGTGTTGCCTGTGACCGTGTTACCCGATATTGCCCCGCTAGCTCCAAACGCAATCTGTATTCCATTGGATGCGGTTATGTACTGTGCAGCCTGCAATGGGTAGATTGTGTTCCCCTCTATTGCCACCGTGGTTCCAATGTCATTTGCTGTTATCCCATTTTTCTGATAGTTGGTAACTAAGTTGTCAACGATCCTGACGTTTGACTGCTGTCCCTGTGAGGTCTGTACTAGGATTGCATTCCCGCTCTGAAGGCCGTAATCTACCGGTGGCAAATGTATATTCTCAACTACGTCGTTGCTTATCACACCTGACGCATCCAGGAAGAGTATACCTACGAAACCATCGCCATAAGAACCACTGCCCGCATCGGAACCGTCTACTGCAATATTATCTATCGTCACGCCCGAGGTACTGTTGACAAGTATAATCGGATATTCACTATAGCCGGTATCAGGGTCAGGGTCCGTTGCCATGCTGGTGAGAGTTGTTGGCTGAACCAGCACCTGGTCGCTCGGGTCAGTTGATGAGCCGAGTCCTACTATCGTCAGAGGTATGTCCACATAGAATTGTAAATTGTATGTACCTGTCTCCAGATAGACGGTTGTGTGAGGCTGGAGGTGATTTATTGCAGTCTGGCTTATATTGTTAGGGCCAAAAGTGATGCTTTGAGGACCAGGCGGCTGAGGATGGCCGCTCCAAAATTGCAGATCGCTCGGTTGAGATGAAACAAGAGAACTTGAAGTAACTGTTTCTTCGGAAACTTGGTCACCGTTGCCTTTCACGATCGATGGATTCTTTTCCGTCGGGACGGGCAGGTATGTTCCAGCGGAAAAGATGTTTGGACCCATTTGCATCTGCTGGTCCTCGTTTATTGCTTGGGCATATCCAAGGCCCATTGAAATTACTCCAAAGAATGATAGGATCAATGCAGCTACTATTAAAATGGCTAGTGTTTTATTCCTCATAAAAAATTAACTTATTTATATACTTAAACATTTGTCAGACGGCCACCAGCCTATCAAAAACTGTGGTCGGTGCGTCTTGAGACTTTCGGTAGAAGGCTATAAATTGTGTTGGCGAACGTAGCCTCAGAAAAGCGGTCTAAACATTGAAGGGAAGCAGGCTAAAGGAAATAGTTCCTGCTCAGTTATCACTTTGCATCCAGGAATCATGCCCAAAGCGGAAACCACGGAAAGTATTATATTTGACCTGTAGGTAGTAGTGTTGAAGGTTCAAAGGAAGTTTGATACCGGGTGAGTGTGGCGGTCTGTGGCAGTCACTCACCCGTGTGGACCGGCACTGCCGGTTAAGAGTCGATTTTTAGGGAGGGGTGAGGGCAGCCAAGATGTGCTGTAACTGGAAGTGATAACAATGAACATAAAGGAACTGGTTGATAAGATAAATGATTCACCAACCATGTTGGTGAAGGTTAAGATAGGTGGCAGGGACGCACATGATACGGTGATAGCGAAACCTGCCTATTATGAGGATGAGAGGGATGCTGCCAGGGTATACTACTATTACGGCCCGCTGGACCCGGAGAGGTGGTCAGAGATCAGGTACGCAAACAGGGACGAGGAGAAAGTAGTTGAAGGCACAATACTGAGGCAATCTGTCATAAGCGCCTTCAGCACATACGAGACAGAGCTGGATGCCATGCCTTTGAGGGATCTCCCCCTATGGGCAAAGGAGCTGTGGGTGAAGGACAGGGAGAGGTACAGACCGGGTCATGCAAAGGATGCCACGACTGATTACATGAAGATCGAGGCCATGAAGATGCTCATAGACGAGGAGAGGGAGCAGGGTGGACTGAACCCCAACGACATGAGTTCAGATATGCAGGGCAGGTACCTCAAGCTGCAGTATTCCACGGAAGTCATAGAGAGGATGAGGGGGAGGGGAGTGAAGGAGCAGGACCTGAAAACACTATTTGAGAACATCAGGGTGCTGGAGGAAGTGGTGCCAAACATAAGGGAACTCCCATGGAGGACGCAGAAGGGTCTCGACCCGGAATCAATGTTCAACAGGGAGGACGTATATGAGCTGCTTCTATACATACTCCACGACGCCATGTATTCCCTCGAGATGCTTGTGCAGCACCTGATCCTTGTCAGGGAAGCAAACGAGAAGGAGAAACAAGATGGCTGAGGAGACGGAATGTAGAATGATGGGGAACCATGAGACAGCTGGGAGGTCTCACTCCCCACTCCCCTTCAGGCATCAGTTGACATTCTCCAAAATCGCCAGTTCGAGATTGATCACCCGCTTCGTCATCTAGCCAATTGTTTACGGCACACCAGTCTCTCCAATCATCGCAAATTATCTGCATTGCCGACAGCCGCCAAAAGTTATATATTCAACCGTCAGGTTGTAATATGTATGGAGAATCCTAGGAGATTTTCTGGTGTAGAAGTTAAGCTTCCACTCAGTGAGTGGAAGGAAGCTGTTATCAGGGGAGTTGCAGGTAGCACTCCCGTAGATGTGTTTATTATGTTCTACAATACGTGGAGTATTGTAATTCTAAGTGTTGAAGATGGGAAGATAGTGAGAAGGGAGGAACAAACGGAGGATTACGATGATCCAATGTATGAAGACCCTCCTTATGATCCCCTCGACAAGATGTTCAGGGGAATGTTGAACACTGGTACCATCATAGACGTAGGGGGATATGGGACCTATCTTGATGATAAGGTGAGGTATGGAGTTGTTTCTGGATCAGGAATGATCTGGCTCAAGAATGGAAAGGAGAGTGACGTGATAAATGTGCTCACTGAACTGGTAGAATTCCCGATGCCCGTCAGTGAAGAGGATGAAATGCAAGACTCAAGACAGGGAAGTAGCAGCAACATGTATATCCCAAGGCCAAAGAGGGACATAGCAGTGGGGTGGGCACACCAACTTGCAGAACTGATGCTTCGCATCCCAGACGGGATGAAGGTAGCAATAGTGAGGGGCATGGACTCCGACGGCAAACCCTTTTACTTCTGCACAGTCCCCATGTTTGACGAGCTTGTCTACAGGAATTCTGGCTATATGGAGGGCATGAACACTCAGGATGCCAGTGCAAGGATGAACAGCGGAGAAGGGAAGAACATAATCTATGCCCTCTATTCCGATGTGGTAGGCTTCATAAGGTTTCCAGCGGACATCGTGAGCTCCCTGCCTGAGAGGAGCCTGTCTGGGGAAAACTTTGGCAGAGTCGTGGATACCCTTGTTCCAGAGATATTAAACAATCCGGAGAAGTGGATAACTGACATCTGACCACTTCTCCCCTCTTTTTTTATGAAAAAGAATGATCAGATTAGAGTTCGACTATTCTCGACTTCGGTGCTTCATCGCAGTAAGCCAATCATGCTATCCTTTTGGATGATACATTTCACGAATGTCATAGAAGAGAATTCCAGATCTTACTTACGTGGCAACTGTTCCGAGGGTGAGGGTCAAGGCAATGTTCCTGTGCCTTGGACACAATCTTTTCAATTTTCTGTCGCTGACAAGGATGGGTAAGATAGCTTCGGCTATCGCAATCAGCTGAAAAATAGAGGGAAATACAAAAGAGATTGAGGTAAATACAGTGCAATAACAGTATTTCTTGTAACCTCAATCATACATGGATGCATCTTGTAGAAAATTTATCTGGTTGTTGGAAATCTTCTTTTGTAATAAAGAACTAATTATATTGCTCTTTTCATATATCAGACATAGCCTATTGTTGTACATTCTTGAGGCACTACGAAGTTAACTCGGCGTGATTTTGGAACTTCAGTATCAGCGGGATGGCGACATTACAAATCATGCTAGCTAGCCTACCAGTAATGGATTTCTTAAGAAAGAGAAAGATAAATTAGGTGGGGGACATTATAAGATAATGGACATAATGGTTCTTGAGGGAGATGGCATAGGGCCAGAAATCGTGGAGAGTGCAACTGAAATAATTTCAGCTCTGAAGGACAACTACGGATTGAAGATTGATCTGCAGATATATGATGTCGGGGCAAGAACGATGAAAGAGGGTAAATGGACCCTAGAGAAGGTAGTTGATGAAGCCAAGAGATACGATGCGATCCTCAAGGCCCCAATGGGAGACCCCGCTGTCAGAAACAACAGTGACACTGAAGCTGCACTGGACGTAATCCTAGGGTTGAGGTTTCAGCTTGACCTTTTCGCCAATATAAGACCGGTCAAGCTTTTTCCTGGGGTTAGATCTGTTCTGAGAGGGTACGATAAAGAAAGCTCAATCGATTACACGATACTTAGAGAGAATAGTGAAGGTCTCTATGCCAGTCATTTTGGAGGCTTAATACTTCGTGATGAAATAGCAATAGATGACCAGATTATTACTAGAAAGGGTTCGGAAAGGATATTCAGATATGCATTTGAGCTCGCAGAAAATGGGAGCGGAAATCCAAGTCGTCGTAAGAAAATTGTCACGTGCGTGGACAAAAGCAACGTGCTGAAGTCCTATGCATTCTTCAGAAAGATATTCATTGAAGTCTCGAAAAGCTATAAAGATATTGAAACGAAATTCATGTACGCAGACGCAATGGCACAGTACATGCTCTTACACCCCGATGAACTAAATGTAATTGTCACCGAGAACATGTTCGGGGACATACTCTCAGATCTTGGGGCAGCAACCGTTGGTGGTCTTGGATTCGCTTACAGTGCAAATGTTTCGGAGGAGAGGGGCATGTTTGAACCTGTACATGGAAGTGCAGTTGATATAGCAGGAAAGGGGATAGCTAATCCTACTGCAATGATAATGTCCCTTTCATTGATGCTGAAATGGCTGAAATTCGACAAAGAAGCGTGGAAAGTGGAGAACTCCCTTTTTGATACGCTTAGGGCAGGAGTAAGGACTCCAGACATAGGAGGGAACTATAAGACTTCTCAATTTACAAATAAGATTATTGACAATCTCTCGAAAGACTAGTCTGAGCTTTGACTATTCAGATAAAATAAATAATGGTTCTTCCCACTTTCATGTGGGTAATTTTATCTAACATTTAGCCATATTATTTCATGGATGATTGCCAGCTGTATTCAACTTTACTGGAACTAAAACAGCCATTGAAGGTATCCAGGTCTCCCTGGACACTGGAAAGAAGACAGTTGATGTTTACATAACGCATGACAAAGGTTCAAGTCTCTCTGCCCTGTCTGCGGGAAGGAATGCATGGTATATGATAACCTCGGCGAGAGGGTGTGGAGGGATCTCGACAGCATTGAATTCATGACATTCATCCATGCAAGCCCTCCAAGGATATCCTGCCATGAGCATGGCATCATCGAGAGCGTTATGCCATGGACTGAGAAGAGGTCAAGATTCACGCTGAGATTCGAGACAAGATCAATAAGGACGCTGCAGAACATTGACACATACAACTTCACAGAAATAATGCGTCTCTCATGGCAGCAGGCATGGAACATCATTGAGAGGGCAGTGAAGAGGGGAAGGGAGAGAAAGAAGGGGCATCCTTCAGTGTTGGGCATAGATGATGTAAAAGTCGGATGACTCTAAATAATATTAAGAAAAATCATACATATTGTCAGCGGAGAGAGCTGCGGCTAGGAATAAGAATTTGCAAAGTTGAGTTTAGTGTGAAGAGCAGGGAGGAGGCGGATTCAGATTTATCTTGAACTTAGATATATACCGATGGATATTAGGACGAAACCAGCAAGGATCACAGGCGTAATGCCTTCGTGTATTGTAATGATGCTGAGGAGTATTGAAAAAGCAGGGACTGCAAAGAGATATGGAGAAACATGTGAAACGTTATACTTCCTTATAAGGCTCCAGTAGATGAAATAGGAGGCAGACGACCCTATGGAACCCATGTACAGGGTTATGAGAATGAAATTCATCGTCAGAGGCCTGAATCCTCCATAAAAAATTGACATAATAAATAATATCGGTAGTGCCAGAAGGAACTGATAGAATGTCACAGCTCCAATGTCTTCACCCGTCAGATACTTCTTATAGTATATTGTTCCAAGTGACGTCGAAATTGCCGAACAGATTAGAAGGAAGATTGCAATGTTGTACTCAACACTTAGCTGAGTATAGAATATGATCACAATACCCCCAAATCCAACAATTACCCCCGTAATTTTGGATATAGACATTTTCTCTGAGAGAATTAGCCAGGAGAGAAACACGGAAATCACGGGATAGGTGTAAATGATTATTGAGGAGAGAGATGATGTCTCCGACTGCTCTGCCAAAAACCAGAGACCTAAGGATAGCGTAATAGTTAGAAGGCTTGTCAAAAAAAGTCTTGCAAATACAATTTTTTTAATCAGGTGAAGAGAACTATAGGCGAATGGAATGGAAAAGATGAGGGCAAAAAGTATTCGAAAGAAGAGTGTAACCATTGGAGGCTCAAACTTCAGTGCAATCTTTAAAAAAGGGTAATTAAGAGCCCAAGCTATGGACAGGATAAAAAACAAACCTATGTCTCTCCATTCCTTTCCATTTTGATTCAACCCAGATGCATCACATTGATCTATTAATTATTAGCTCCGTAACTTTTACAGTATAATATTGCGATATTTTAACTGACACAGAATTGCTGGATGAGAGGAGTCGAAATATATAAGTATGGGGGTACCTATTATAATTAGAGCATAAGGAGAATCTATGACAGGGAAAGGAAGAGAGGGAAGAAGATATCTGGAGCGCAACCCGGTGTAGATACTAAGTGATGTGTTTCCCTTATTATTTGTACCTTTTGCCCTAATGTACTACTACATTTTTCATAGAAGAGTCCATTTGTAAAGGTTTGTGGTCAACTTTGAGTCTCTTTGGGGATTGAGTATTATTACGAACATAGACTGAAAAATCCTAAGATTTATGGAGTCGCCGGAACACGTAGTAATACAATGGGGCAAGGTCAGGATACCAGGCTATGTTGTCCGCTTCCTGGACATTCGCGCATTCTTGAACCATGGTTCTCACCTTTCTGTTTACGGAATCAATCTTGCCAATTATTAAGTATCCTGAATAGTCCTTTGCCCTCATCTTTATTACCGCTACTTCTTTGCCTCCCTTCAAAAGTGCATTCGTTACCTGTTTTCTATCCCTTTTACCACCACTGTTAATTGGGAACCTATGACAATTTTAAACTCACGAATACTTCCGATGCGCTCACTTTATTTTTCGGGCACTCCACTATATTATGTGAAATCATTTTCAAGAGTACCAAGGCTTTCTATTTCAACAGCGACTTTGTCACCACTACGTATCCATTCTCTTGAGTTCTCGGGCATACCTTGAATTACGCCTTCTGGAGTCCCCGTTGAAATTATATCTCCTGGATAGAGTGTCATAAATTTAGAGATGTAACTAACTAAGAATGCAATTGAAAATATCATATAAGAAGTGTCAGAACTCTGCCTTATTCTACCATTCATTCTTGTTTTTAATGATAGCTTTTGCGGTTCTTTCACTTCATCCGCTGTTGTTATAAAGGGACCACATGGAAAAAATTTATTACACGTCTTACCTAAAAACCATTGCGAGGTTTTGAATTGAAGATCTCTTGCAGATAAATCATTACCTACGAAATATCCAAATACATAATCCATTGACTTACTTTCACTGATATTGCGTCCCTTCCGTCCAACAACCACACCGAGCTCGCCTTCGTAGTCAAGTTGCCTTGTCTCCTTAGGTATAGCAATAGTCTCACCGGATGCAGCTAGTGAGTTTGTAAATTTTCCAAAAAGTATAGGACTCTCTGGTATCTTATTATTAGTTTCGCTCACATGACTCTTATAATTAAGACCTACACAAACAATCTTTTGTGGTCTTGTTACCACAGGAGCCCACCTAACTCCTCTGGCCATTAGGCTTCCTGATTTACCTACTCTAGAGATCGAATCTTTAATAGAATTAACAGTCTCACTATTCCAAATGATTTCATCTGTTGTCAGTGTTCTTTTAGTTGAGCCACTAAAACAATCTAATTCAGAAACTGGCATTATTCCATATTTTGTTTGAACAACGGCTTGAACTTTTTTATTAATTATTCCATTTCCTATTTTCAAATACTCACCTGAAATGACAAAGCGACCAAGAAGCCTAAATAACTGAATATTATCAATTTAAGCTGCCTAATTTTTCTCACTTTTAATGCTGCCTTTAAAGAAGCTTTCATCAGCAAATACCCTTAATTGTTGCTTTTAACAGTGCTTCGTTAGGTATCAGCTCTGAATCAACATTAAAGTTGAAAGCGTTAGGAATATCTCTCATTGCAACCCTTTTTCCGTGCCCCTTTTCAATAAGACCTTCTTCAAAAACACGTGTCATTATTTCCGCCCCAACTGATCCTGTGGTTGGTGATTCTTCATATATGATTAATTTTCCGGTTTTTTTAACCGATTTAAAGATTGTATACCAGTCCATAGGTTTTATGGTTACAGGATCTATCAACTCTACAGATATTCCGGATTCATTTAGGTCGTTAACTACTTTCTCAGCTCTGTATCGCATGAAACCCCAGGATACCAGTGTCACGTCGGTACCCTTGGACACTAGTCTAGCTTTACTCAAAGCAAATTTCTCATTATCGTAATTTTGACTAAGAGTCAAATCATATAATCGCCTATGCTCTAAAAAAATTACGGGATTCCCTGAATGTATCGCTAATTTAAAGCTATGATAAGCATCAAATGCTGTGCTTGGGAATACTATCGTAAGCCCCGGGACGTGATGAAGATATCCCTCAATGCATTGAGAGTGTTCTGGCCCTTGCCACCTAGTTCCAGCTCCTGTAGGCATCCTAAGAACCAAGTTAATTGGGTTCTCCCAGTGATGCTGAAATCTCCATTTTGGAATATCATTGAAGACCTCGTTTCCAGCTGCAAATAAGAAATCCGACGAATAAATTTCTGCACAAACGTCTAGCCCAGCCAAAGATGCTCCTAGGGCAGCTTCTGCAATCAAATTTTCTGAAACAGGAGTCTCGATTATCCTGGAAGGATCCCTGACTCTCTTAGAAAGCCCTGAAGTAACTCCGTATGAACCACCATCTGTCTTTATATTTTCCCCAAACAAGACAAAGTTATCATTTGCGTTTAGCTCATCAGCGAGTGCTTCATTCAATGAATCTCTAAAAGTATGTTCTAACAATCTTAATCACATCCTGCTAAAATAGACATATCTTTCCATTTCTTTCAGCGTTGCATAAGGTTCTCGTAAAACTACCGTGAACACTTTTTCGATCTCTTGCTTAGCTGATTCTTTCATTCTTGACAAAGCATTATACTTCACTTTGCCCTCTAGAGTAAGGTAATTCTCAAATTGTAAAATTGGATCCCTTTTTCTTTGCTCGATAACTTCATCTTTAGGCCTATAAAGTTCTTTATCAGTTGGAATATGAGGGTCGATTCTATAGGTTCTACATTCCAGAAGGGCTGGCTTTTGATGTTTCACTGATTCTTCTCTTAACCTATTCACACTTTCCCAAATTTCTAAAACGCTGTTTCCGTCTACAGACTCTATTGGAATATCAAAACCTCTGAATAAATCACTCATATTACCTCCAGCATATAATTCATTAGTCCTAGCAGATATCGAAAACCCATTATTCTCTGCCAAGAAAATAATTGGTAATCCCCTAAGAACGCTAAAATTTAAAGCTTCATATATAGGTCCTCTGCTTCCTTCCGCCTCTCCATAGGCACAAAGGACAACCCCCTCTTGATTCTTAAGTTTAATTTTCATCGCAACGCCAGCGGCAATTCCAAATCTACTTCCAAACACACCATTTCTACCTACAATACCTAGCTCAGGCGAAACGCTATGCATAATTCCACCAAATCCTTGATTTGATCCACTCTTCTTCAGCATCAAGTCCCCAACCACTTTTATCAGAGGTACCCCTCTAGCGATTAGACCCCCATAATCTCTATGTGTATAGAAATAGTAATCTGATTTACCTAAGGCCATGGGAGGCACTACACTTGTAGCTTCTTGGCCAGTCCCTGAATGGAAATTTGGCACAAAAACATTTAACTCAAGTAACTGTTTACATTTTTCATCTAGTGCCCTGCTTAAGAGCATGTTTTTGTAAATTTTTAAAGCCAATTCATATTCCATGGAAGATACCCTTCGAAGTTTATAATTTAATGATATCACGTGCCTCGTCAGGGGTTGCGATATCTCTTCCTAGATCTTTGGCTATCTTGACAACATGTTCAACTAATTCCCAATTATGTGCCGCTCTTCCATTAGGCAAATACGGGTTATCCTCCCATCCAACCCTCACATGTCCGCCAAGAGCGATAGCCAGACTCAAAATTTGCCACTGAGAACTAGGATCCATGACACTTACATTCCAGTTGACACCTTTGGGGAGATGGCTAACTAGATAGAGAAGGGCATCCGGGGTTGGTGGGGTCCACGATCCTCCAGGCCAGCCCAAAAAAAGAGTTACCCAAGCAGGGGGCTTAAGAAGGCCAGTGGCCCTTCTAACAAATTCAACATTCCAGAATGCTCCTGTGTTGAAGCACTCTGCTTCAACTTTAACTTTGTGTTTTTCTGCCTCTTGGACGTATTGCAGTATCTCATCTCGTGTGTGAATAGAGTACATTTCGTTTGGCAGAAATTTGGGATCGGGTTGGAAATATTCATCATGCGCTGCAAAGTTTATAGACATCATTTCCGGGGAAAAATCCATAAGACGAACTTTTTCCTCAAACCTTGCACTCGCTATTCCGAACTGGATTAATGCATCAGTTTTCTCTTTGATCAGAGTTTGCATCTTTTGCCATCCATTGAAGTCTATCTTCGATAACTTCTTGCCATCAGACTGAATTTTGTCATCCAAAAAATGGACTCCGTGTATATGTGCAATCGAAGCCCCCCTTTCAACACTCTTTACGTATTCAACCACCGTTTTTTCAATTTCTCCCATCTTAATGCCGAGAGAGTTACTGGGGTAGGACATTGAAGAATCCACAGTAACAGTCACAATGAGCTTATCCATTTTAGTCACTTCCCCAGATTATCTTTCTTGCTTCATTTGGAGTTGCTACTTTTCTCCCCAGTTCGTCCGCTATTCTGACAATCTTCTCTACTAATAGATGACAGCTTGTGGCATATTTTCCGCGTTCTAAAAATGGATTATCCTCATAACCTACTCTGACATGGCCTCCCATTGATATAGCAAGAGATAGGATTTCCCAAGCGTGTTCAGGATTCATTACACTTACATTCCAGTTGACATCCGTTGGTAGATATTTTACCATAAACATCAGACTTTCTGGTGTTGGTGGCATCCAAGTCCCCCCAGGCCAGCCAATAAATAAGGTGGCATATAGCGGATGTGGCAAAATACCCAACCGATCGATGAAATTTACGTTATAGATAGCGCCAGGTTGAAAAACCTCGAGCTCCAACTTAACGTGATTGTCATTTGCAGCTATTGCATAAGATTCTAGCTCGTTCCTTGTGTGAATAGCATACATCTCATTTGCTTCGATTGAAGGATCTGGCTGGAAATGCTCATCGTGAGAATTAAATGCTACTGACGTCATGTCTGGACCTAGTTTCATCAATTCTATTTTTTCTTGTATTCTAGTGCTCGCAGAACCGAATTGTATTATTGGTCTCACTGGAGATTTTTCAATTACACCATCCATGATTCTTTTCCAACCATTAATATCAACTCTTGGTACTTGTCTGAAATCTGCCTGCATTGATTTCTCTAATGTTCTAACTCCGTGAGTGTGCACAATACTCGCTCCTGCCTCCACACATTTCACGTATTGTTCGATTATCCCGTCTATATCGGTATATTTAGGGCAGTACTGATTATTTGGGTATGAGGCCTGCGAATCAAGAGCTGCTGTAACTATTAACTTCTCCATCTAATCTCACTTCTCCTTCTTCGCGGATTGAAGGGAATTAGACCCCTCAAATACGTTCAGTCCACGTATATCGACTTCAGCGGCATTTAATTTTTCACCATCTCGTCCGTACACTATTGAGACAACCATGGTCCCCAATGCTAGCCCCATTGGTATCCAGACGGTTCCAGTAATGCCCACAGTTAGGACTATACTGGCTGCCAGCAGCGAAGCAATGACGGCAAAACCTTTATTGAGGCCTAGGGTCCAACCGTTAACTATTCCCCTCATAGTCGTAGGGATCTGCGTGTTTACTATTCCCCAGTATGTGAAAGGTCCTGTGAAGGTAAAAAAGAGAACAAACCAAGCTGATGGCACGATATAGATGAATGGTATTATATTGGACCCAGAAAGAAAAACAAAGGCTAAGGATACGGCTAGCAATAAATTCATTATTGCAGTCCATTTCCTGAACCCAACAAGTATACCCTTCATCGCAACTATAGCACCGATCAGTGCGCCCGTATATATGAAAGCATCAAAATATAGAGAATCCCTAATCCCCCCACTTGCATGAGCTTCAGCAAGGGCCAGCGGTAGAAATATACCGAAAGACCACGAAGTATAGCCAACTACGACATCATTTGTCCAACTGTGCAATAAAACTTTGTTATAGCCCTTCCTAAACACGCTGAAAACATCTCGTACCCTTGTTTTTCTCAACTCATAATTAACATCTGGAACATCCTCCGGAGCCTTACCGTATACTTTTTTCAAAACAGCTTTGCTATCCTTGAACTTACCCCTGTTGGCTAACCAAAGTGCAGATTCTGGCATCCTAGTTCTGAATATTAGAATAATTAAAGCAGCAATCCCGCCAATGGCTATATTCAATCTCCACACAAGTGGATTTGCGCCAAAAATTTCAAAAAGCCCCAGAGTTCCTAGTGCTGCTATGGGATACATAACACCGAATGCCAGTGCAACCGAACTAGTCCACTTTAATCTTTGTTTTTGTTCTGAGAACTCAAATAAATAGTTTACACCGTCAGGCTCGTCAGCTCCTACTGGAAATCCTAATAAGGCCCTGAATACAAAAAACTCTACCAAGTTCTGCGATGAGGCCGCAAGAAAAGCCATGACTACAAAAAGGATCATATTCACAATAAACATTAATTTTCTCCCTATCCGATCAACCAGAAAGCCACCAGTTACAGACCCTATCACAGCACCAATGTTCACGGCAACTATAGAAAGTCCTAAGTATGTGGCTGTTGGATGGAAAGTTCTGACAAAAAAAGTGGTACCAAATCCGAAAGCTGCTGCATCCCAGGCATCGACAATCATTCCACCGAGCGCCAGTAACAATATCGCTTTAGCAGAGATATTCAAATTGGAATAGACAAAACGAGCAATTTTCGACTTCGCGTCTCTTAAATCTTGTTCAGAAACCGGAGAAACTGTCATCAGATTTACTTATTAAGGAAAAGGTTAATAAACATATGTGTGTTATAAAAACAACTCACAATTAAAAAATGTCGACCGATAATTTGAATCAACGAATTACCGAAATTTTTCGGCAATTCGGAATATCAGAAACAACTACCAAGATTTATTTGACCACCCTTAAGCTTGCTGAACCAAAAGTTAGCCAAATTGCGGAATATCTAAACGTTGATCGTACAGAGGTCTACCATCTATTAAAAAAATTGGAGCAATTAGGCATTGTTGAAGAATCGTTAACAAACCCAGTCTTTTATACTCCTAAGAATCCGATCTATGTTATCGAAACATTATTAGAAAGAGAGGAACACCGACTAAAATCAATTAGAACTATTGAAAAAAACTTGCGTGTAGATATAAAAAACCTAAATCTACTGAATGAAAATAGCAATGAAGTAGGAAAATATATTCTACTTAGAGGGCGCCCAAGAATTTACTCTTTTATGGAAAAACAGGTTTCGATGTCAGAAACCTCACTGAAGGTATTGATGACAGAGAATGGCAGTAATAGACGGTTTCAGTTGGGAAACGTATATAAAGTAATGCACGAGAAGTATCAACAAGGAGTTGATATTAAAATTATTACTGAAGTTCGGGAGAAAAATAATTCTATTGTAAAAGAATGGAGCAAAATCGCAGAGATAAAATATTTAGAATCAATCCCATTTGATATTACCATATATGATGAATCCTCAGTTTCATTACCGCTCGTTAATAACGACAATTTGAAATATTTCGAAGATTCTCATGTAGCAATTTGGACTAATTCTCGATCCTTTGTAAATGGTATGAGCATCTTATTCAATTTTTTATGGAATACGGCTAGAATAAAAAAATGATTTGTTCAAGGCACTTTGAGACACGTATGTGAATGTTCAGTCCGGTTTTTTCTCACACAGTCATACCCTCCGGATATTTGAAACATCCTGTGGACTGGGATGACTCGCTGTCCGATCCCCCTTAGCCCCATACACGTATGAGCGCTCAGGACGCAAACTGACAATATAAGGGAGAGGAATCTCTGCACTCAAAACGAAGACATTGCATTGAAATCATGTCTCAAAAAGCAGTAAGGCAGACAGTCATATCCCATATGTCCGGACGTTTCAATCATCTTCCAGGTCTGACACCATTCTCTCAGTGAGCGCGATATTTTAGTACTTCCACGGTTTCCTGTTGCTGAGCATATAATAGATTATCCTGATCAGCTTCCTCATGGTGAGCACATGGGCAAGTTTACCTGAACCAGTTCTCTTCTTCTGATGGTTGTAGTATTTTATTATGGGTTTGTTTCTAATCTTAACGGTATCCACAGCCATGGAGAGAGCCTATCTTGCTGTTGACGCTCCCTCCTTTGACATGTGGCCTCTTCGTATTAATGAGGAGGAATCCCTGTTGCTTGGAACTATTCCGAAGAATGATGCCAATTTACTCTCATTGGGGAATCTGTGAACATCACTTATGTATGATGACAAGAGGGAAGCGAGGTAATAATCTATTCCAGGAATTGTCATGAGAAGCTTCACATCTTCAGATTCCCTAGCTCGGGATTTTATTCTCTCCTCAATGGGAAGGATCTGATCCTCCAAGAATTTCAGTCTGTTGAGCATGGTCTTGAAAACAACATCCTTGTCATTGTTGAATTTGATGCTCTCCATTGCCTTCCTTCTCTTATCGGAGAAGTTTTCGCTGCTCTCTGGAAGGGAATCGAAAAGTCCTTCCCTCTTTAGGTAACTTATTACGGATGTTTTCACCTTTGCTATCTCCTGCCCCAGTTTTGCCCTCTGTATTATGAGATTGCGGAATATTCTGTCCTCCTCACTGAGAAGGTGGGATTCAGGAAGCATGTTAACGAGATGCAGCTTCGCCAATTTTAAGCTATCCGCCCTATAGTTTTTCTTTTTGGATTTCATGATCCACGAAAGTTCAGACTGTGTGAAAAGTTTGTTTTGTGCAAGACTTTACAGTAATTATCCGACTGAACTTGCCAGGTAAGCTGAGTCTCAGATGTTCTTTCTGTTATTTATTGACATCCGTATCAGGTGTTCTGAGATGCATCCATGGAGTTTCTCAACTGCTGGTTAATGCCTCTTATCGCCTTGATAAGTGAGCTGACACCTTTTATGTTGATCACCCTTCTCATATTGAATGCAAGCATAGTAAGACCCATCTCACCTTTGACTTTCCTTAGTCCCTTTAACAGGAAATACCCTTGATTGAACGCCCTCTTCATCGTTCCAAAGGGATGTTCGACTATCTCCTTCCTCATCGCCATCAATCTGCGACCCTTCACACTCTTCATCCTTTTTCTCAATTCATCCATGACATCCTCGTGTTCCCATCTGTAAAATATCCTTCCCAACCTGTTGATCGTGCATTCCTTCATGAAATATTCGCACGATTTGCATGACTCTGTTATATATACTCCCACCCTCCTTCCCCCCTTCAAGAGCCAGTACCTAAATCCCAGAATCTTTCCGGCAGGACATGTATACTCATCCCTCTTCCTGTCGTAAATGAACTTCTCAGGATAGAACTCCTGCGTGGGTATTCCAATTCTCTTTGAAATTCCCGTGACCCTGCTCTTCCTTTCCGGGATATATGGCGTTATTCCATCCTCCTGGCAGTCCCTGATCTGTACGGAATCGTGGTAACCGACATCCGCAACTGCATCTATCTTCTCAGTTCCGAGAATATGCTTCGCGGACATTGCCATCTGTGCAAGAATGTTGTGATCCGCAGCATCATTTGTCACATCATAGTCCACGATAATCTTGTTCTTGGAATCCACTGCTATCTGTGCGTTGTAGCAGACATCTATCCCCTGTCCGTGCTTCATTGCCCTGCTGTCACCGTCTGTCTTCGATATCTCGCTCTCCCCAGTCTTCCTCATCCTCTCCCTGATGCTGGCGTATTCAGCAAGTTTTTCCTTGAGTTTTGTTATCCTCCCATTCAGGTAGTCCTTTCTCTCCTCACTTTCCTCCATATCGGACTCATCCATTTCGTTGAGGTATCTCTCTATCCTCTCCTCAACGCGCTTGATGTTCATGCTTATGGTCTTACCGTTGTAGTTCCTCATTCTGTTGTTGACTGCCCTGAACTTGCTCCCATCTATTCCTATGAGCTCCTTCCCGAACAGGCACAGGTCGTTGCATATCGCTGTAAACTGCCTGAACACCCCCTTGATGCGTTCCACGTTGTCCCTCCTAAAGTCCGCTCTTGTCTTGAAGTCCGAGGTGAGACTCCTCATGCGCCATATAACCTCAATGTTTATTGAGCACTCCCTCTCCAGCATCCTGCTTGTCCTTACGTGGTTAAGATAGCCGTAGATGTATAGCCTGAGCATGTCACTCGGATCGTATGATGGTCGTCCCGTCTCCACGTCATCGCAGTGGCTGAACCCCAGGGACCTGAGATCCAGGTCATCAACGAAAGCATCGATGAACCTCACTTCATTCTCCTCTCCGATATACTCATCTATTGATTTTGGGAACAGAGCAGTCTGGGACCTTACCATCCCCTCTATGTACCTCCTTTCAGACCTCATTCCCCTTCCGACTCCTCATCCGTTATTATGAGATAAGCAGTTTTTCCCATGAATTCCTTCGGGCAGGTAACCTTGGCTCCGGTGCCGTATGCAGTTACCTTTCTCTTCATGAAACCTGATATCCCTCTCACCGTGATCTCCTTGGTGACATTGAATTCCACTTTCCTTGCCGTATATAGCTAATAGACATATTATTAATAAGACTTTTCACATAGTCTTAATTCATATGGAAGTCGATAAAGAGAATCATTTCAAAGCCATTCATTGATTCCAGGGAGAGCATGTGCAGTGTGATAGGGAATGCCTTCCTATCTTTTTAAGAATCAAAGAGCTATGCAAAAGCATGGGTACCGAGATTTCTCCCATTAGGTGTCCAATCGGTTATTAATGGATAAATAAACATGTCAATAACTATAGTTCTAATTGGATAAGCAATACATGATCAACTTTGTTAAGATTTCGTGCATTATCACACAGCAAGACAAACAGTTCACTAAATCGTGGAAAGTCACATTAAATTCAATGGCATGTTGAAAGCTCTTTCATATTGCGCCGGCCAAAGCTTGATATTCCAATACTTTTTCCCCTCTCTTATTGGCCAGTACGGGTCTCTTAAAAGAGCTCTTCCTATCGTGACCAAATCTGCGTTACCTCTTTCTATTATATCGTTGGCAAATTTAGATTCAAAAATGAGTCCAACTACAGATGTTAATATGCCTACTTTCCTTATTTTCTCTGAAATATAAACATTGTAACCTCTTCTTGTAGGTAATTCAATATTAGGGATGATCCCTCCGGATGAGCAATCTATGAGGTCTACTCCGTGTTCCTTTGCCTCCTTTGAAAGGTAAACCAAATCTTCAATTTCCAAGCCTCCGTAAGTTAGGTCAGAACCAGAAATTCTAATAAAGAGAGGTAAATCTTCTGGTATTGTTTGTCTAATTTCATCTATTATTTCTAACAAAAATCTAGTTCTGTTTTCAATAGGTCCTCCGTAGATATCATTACGCTTGTTTGATATTGGAGATAAAAATTCATGTATAAGAAAACCGTGGGCTGCTTGCAACTCAATTATCTCTATTCCAGATTCAACTGCAAGTTTTGCAGAGAATGCAAATTTTTTTTCTAAATTTCTAATCATTTCTATCGAAATTTCTCTAGGTCTTGGCCATGTCTCAACAAACGGTATAGGTGATGGAGCAATTGTATCCCAGCCACCACGGTTCTTACCTACTTTTCCACTTCCTTTCCACGGGATGTATGTTCCCCCTTTTCTTCCTGAATGAGATAATTCTATGCCAGGTATGCTCCCATTTTCTTTAATAAACTTTGCAATTTTTGAAAATGCCTTCTTATGTTTATCGTTAAACAGTTGAAGATCTCCTATTGAAATTCTACCCGTCCTTTCAACTGCAGTTGACTCTATTATCACGATACCTGCGCCGCCGATGGCCCTTGACCCGTAGTGAACCAGATGAAAATCAGTGGGCATTCCATTGATAGCAGAGTAGGTGCACATTGGCGACATAACTATCCTATTTCTCGCCTCTACTGATCGAATTTTTATTTTGCTGAAGAGATCCATAACCGTAATGATTTATAAGAATGTAATAAATCTTAGCATACTGCCAGTACCTCCGAAAGCAAATAATTGATTGTCATAATACGATCTTTGCCTGCTCCTTTGCCATTATTGGGTGTTGAGAGAATGACAACATTTAATATTGGATATGTATTGTATATCCCATGATTAAGAGACCGATCACTCCCGCTTCAAGGGTGGAGGTAAAGAACATAGAGGGGTATTTCATAAGAACAGTGACGAAATTCGGGAACAGCGCAAAGATTGACTGTCCCAAGGAATATCTTGGTAGAACTGTATACGTAATAGTTGCATGAACAGGGATCGCCTCATTTCATCTCTTAAAACGCTTGAACACTTCACAAACGATTCTCTCGGCCTGAAACACCATTCCACCAATCTCAGCGGATTCCATTATAACCGTGATTTACTGAAGGCTGCAGTTGCCAACACGTACGTGGAAACTATAGGCAACAGGTCAGATTCTTTATATCTGGCAATAGAGAACTCCTCTCCATCCTCGATAAAGAACTCGCTCTTCTCAAGGATATCAGCCATATCCAAACCCTCGGGTATTGAGAAGGAGAGATGCATAATAGCGTTTGACTATACAACTGAAGATTTTTATGGCGAAGTTGACGACAGATGGATCCATGGCTGGACTGGGGAGAATGGAGTTACGGGAAAGTATTCCTATCTCACTGCAAGCATCGTCAACAAAGATACAAAGCTTCCAATAATAACGATACCTTCACCCGCTGGCAACATAATGCCTGCAGAGGTACTCTCCCTTATTGATACCTTGAAGCATGTTATTCCAAACATTGATCTCGTACTATTTGACAGGGGATTCTATTCAAAGGACCTGATCGTTAGGCTGAGCAGCCTGCCAGTACATTCAGGCAAGGCGGGTGCATGCACCTGAATGGCACTTCAGTGTAGGGGAAGCAGCAAGGTTGCAAGGTCTGATGGGCAAAGCAGGGAAGGACCCTAGACATAGAGGATCGGTGAGGGAATGCGCAATGCCAACCTCTTCGAGCGCAGGAAGGAGTGGCTGCTCAGGCTCGTGATAGATCCGGAAGTCGAACCGATCAACAACAGGGCTGAAAGAGTACTGAGTCCTTCCGTAATATACAGGAAGGTATCCGGAGATACGAGATCGTCCCGTGGATCCGAAGCGTATGATACGCTCTTCTCCATATTCTATACTCAGAAACTTAGAAAGAAGAATTTCATAAGAGACGTCCAAACTCATCACTAGAAAGATGCTCCGTCCAGCTTAAAGTGCACATTGGACTGACCTATTACGTTATGACATAAACTTAATAGGTTTGCTCTTATTATAATAGGGTGGACTCGCTTAATAGATTAAAAAAAGTCATTGGCGATTCTCTCATACTCAAAGAGATTGATAAAATACCATTCATGAAAGATGCATCATTTTTTCATGGGAACATTCCGCTAGCTGTTGCGATACCTAAGAACACTGACGAACTTCATGAGATTATGAAAATATGTTATGAAGAAAGGATCCCAGTAGTCGGTAGAGGTGGAGGCACCGCCCTCACTGGTTCATCTGTCCCTTCTTCAGATTCTATAGTAATCAGTCTATCAAGGATGAATAAGATAACTGAGATCAGCAGGGAGGACAGATATGTGATAGCCGAAGCAGGTGTAAGGCTAGATGACCTGAACCAGAAACTTTCAACCTTGAACTTCATCTATCCCCCCGATCCAGGCAGTTCTATAGCTGCCACTGTGGGAGGTTCCATAGCTACCAATGCGGGAGGCCTAAGGGGAGCGATGTATGGTGCCACAAAGGAATGGGTACTAGGACTTGAGGTTGTATTGCCAGACGGAACCATTATACAGGCAGGAGGTAAGGTGCTTAAGAGAAGCACAGGGTATGACCTAACTTCACTGTTTATAGGGAGCGAAGGGACGCTTGGACTGATAACAAAGGCAATACTGAAAATAGCCCCTAAACCAGAAAAAGTCGGCAGGATCATAGCTTACTACGACTCAATAGACAAAGCCTCTTCCACCATCGGATTACTGAAGGCCAACGGAATAACACCACTTATGGCAGAATTCATGGACAGGATAGCAATGGACTCTCTGACTAACACAAAAAGTATCAAATTCCCAGACAAGGCGAAATTCCTGCTGATGGTTGACATATCATCTACTACCGAATCAATAGGAAGACATATGGTTGAGGCTCTAGAAATTATAAGAAAGACGGGTGCGTCAGAAGTCACAGATACCACGGACAGCGATGAGATGGCCAAGATATACACGCTAAGAAAGGGATTGTATGCGGCGGAACTAGGTGAACGCGCAAGCAGTGACGAATACATAATCATAGGAGATATAGTAGTCCCTCCTTCAAGACTTCCGTCAGCACTGTCAAAAATTGAGGAAGAGTTAAGAAGGGAGAACATAAAGGCATCCTTATTTGGCCACATAGGAGACGGCAACATACATGCAAACGTATTCTACAATTCAAATGACGAAAAGAGTTTGAAAAGAGTACAGGATTTCCTCATGACAATTGGGAAGATAGCGATCGAGAATGGCGGAAGCGTCTCCGCTGAGCATGGCATTGGCTTGGAAAAGAAGGAGCTCTTGCTAGAGGAGATGAGGTACAAGAATAGCGTGAAAAATATCGACTTAATGAAGGAGATAAAAAGGGTATTCGATCCGAAGAACATCATGAACAGGGGAAAGATATTTTGACAGACAGGGCCGCTGAAATAAAAGGTATAACGGATAAATGCATTAACTGCGGCTTCTGCGAAGCTGTCTGTCCTACTCTGGAAGCATCCTCGTTCAAAGCAGCGATAGGAGCACGAGGGAGGGTGATGATAGCAAAGGAGATGCTGTCAGAACTTAAACACGAAAATTTTAACGGTGCAGATTTCCTAGACCCGTTCTATTCATGCCTCAACTGCAACGCATGTCTCACGGTTTGCCCCGCAGGTATTAATGCAGGAGAAATCAGCCATTTGTCCAGGGAAGAATTGATGGATAAGAAAACAGCAAGCAAGAGTGTTGCAGATATGATAGTCAAGCTTACCGTGAAGTACGGGAGTCCGCTCGGGTTGTCAAAAAAGATGAATAAGTGGTTTGGTGGGATGAAATTCTATGATGATTCTGAAATACTATTTTACACAGGCCAGATGTATCTCCTGACCGCATATAGCAAGAAATTCTCAAAACTTGAAATGAAAATGGGGGAACGATTGACAAACGTAGGAGCATCGATCATTACAAGATTCCCATTTCTCATCAAACTGCTTTCTTTCTTTGTTAAGGGGGATAACGTTGACGATTACAGGAGGTCAACGAGGAATATCTATGATCTCCTCTCAAAGGCTGGAATCAGGATGAACCATGTCGAAAACGAGCCATATCCGGGAACGTTCATTCTTGAACTGGGCTACGAAGAAGAGTTCAGAAGATATGCCGAAAATTTCACTAAGATCATCAAGGAAAAGAGAATCAAAAAGATAATAACGACAGACCCCCACACTTATGATCTGTTGAAGTTTTCATACCCCAAATATGTGAGAGACTTTGATGCTGAAGTGTCTTTTTACACTGATTTTTTAGCAGGCGTTAAATTCAGGAAACTCGACGAGCATTTGATAATCCACGAGCCATGCCACCTGATAAGGGGCCAGGACAAGTACAACGTAGCATCAAGGATCCTTGAAAATGTTTCTCGCTTGACCTTTCCGACGCACAGTGGACAAAACACAGCATGCTGCGGTGGACCAGATGAACTCCTATTCCCAAATTTAAGTGAAATGATATCGGAAGAAAGATATAGAGAACTGAGAAGTGCGGGTAAGGGAAACATAGTAACTGCCTGTCCAATCTGTCTCTCAAACCTTAACAAGAATAAAGATGCAAAGGATCTTTCTGATATTCTTGAACGTGCGATGATTTAAGTAAAGGATAGGGAGACGTAGTTAGTCATAATTAATCAACAGTTGATTTCCACAATAGGTCGATTTTGGGGAAAAGTTAGCCGGTGTTTACACTAAGCAGGAACTATATCCTTTATCCTGCTTCTTTTGAATGTTCTCGTGGCATTCCTGAGATGGCAGTAGGCGGTGATGTACTTCATCTTTCTTTCAATGACGTCGACCGTTCTTTCTGCCTTCATCGTATGGTGATCAAGATAGGTGATCTTGTAGCTCCTTCCGACTATCACCCTTACCCTGTTTCCACGTTTTGCCCTCCTCCCCATGTCGTACATGGGATAGCTATTGTTGACCATCTCGCCCTTTCTTCTATGCCCCCCCAACCTTGTCTCTTCTGAGGAAGGTTGGTCAGGGTTACCCGAATAACCTTCCTTCCCTCTCCGGATAGGTTACCTTACCGAGAGAGAGGAAGGGGAGGAAAGTTGTCCTGGCCAATGATCCTGTCCAACCTGTCCAAGGCTGTGGGCGGCACAGCCTTCATCAAAAGACGATAACGCTTCCATCTAAGAAGCATAAACCTAAGGAGAAGTCTCCCGCCGACGGGAGACTTACTAACATGACAATCCGAAGGTGCCTAATCCATCAGGGGTGGTAATCAATCCAAGAAGGTAAAGAGGGAAAGTCAGATACTTCAAAGAGTCGGAAGTCCAAGATAAGTAGCTCAAATGAACCATGCGAAGTGGGCAAGTCAGGAAGGTGATTGGAGACCATGATAAGGGAGCAGGACATGATGGTGAAACAGGTTGTTAAAATGAGGGGGATCGATAATTAACGGTAGTGAAAAGGAAATTCAAACACACAGGAGGGGGACACCCCCTACGCGCTGCTTCAGCAGCGCTACCCCCGCAACCAAAAAAAGGATGGTCAGGATTCCTACAAAAAGCTATCAAAGGAGGGAGATCAAGTCAAGACAGGATGGTACACAGAGGCTATTGAGGAGGGATGGATGGATTGCACTCCAAGCTGAGGAAAGGTGATGCAAATACAACACAACTTATCATAGCTTTTGCATCTGAATGACGACACCCTCTTTTTCGTCATTCTCCTGTAGATGTTCTGGTGGAATAGGAATGAACGCAATCCACAGAACGCCATTTCCGTCATTAGCCGTTTTTGTTAAAAATTAGCCTCGTCATTCAGGATGGCGTCATTTTACGTTGTTCATGTGTGCATGACTTTTTTTATTAAAATATGGATATAATAAAATTTAGAATTCATTACATTCCCATGCTTGGATGTCAGCAATCCTAGATAAAGTGTGAGACGGATGGAGGGGAAGTAACGAATGGAACTCCTCAGGGCAGGATGTCCTCGGATAGATTGCAAGGATTAATGTCATGAATTAACTACTGTCAAGACCCCTTCACACTCTCTGAAGGGCGATGCCAGACCATGCATCCTCCCTTCAGACAGCGCAGAGAAGTTCTGAACCCCTGTAATGCGTTATGTAACCTTCATCTGTCTTCTTTCCAGTTTACAGGGAGGCACTGCATGCCTTCCATGGCTGTACTAGGTACAGTAAAGTTGAATACAGCTGGCAATAATCCATGAAATAATATGGCTAAATGCAAGATAAAAATACCCACATGAAAGTGGGAAGAACATGTTTGAGCTCGCAAAGCGATAATACAATCCCGTTCATCTCAGTTTTTTAATTCAGCCCCTTTCCCTTTCCTAAAGCAGCTATTTTCATCCTCCATTCCCTTTCGGGTATTCCCCCGTCCTCTGTACCAGATAAGAGGATCCAGTGGAAGAAATCGTCATGGCTACAATACTCAAGGCATGAATATTGGTTGATGGACAAGACTGATACCCGTCCAAGCTGTTTTATTCATGCCATATTTATCGACTCATAGAGCAATGATGAGCCTCATTTTCTCTATTCCCTTATCATCCACATTCGACCATGTTATTGTTCATCCTTATCTGTTGAATCATGATATCCCGGAGGTAATTGCAATAACTGCTGGAGGGGAAGGCAGCTCACATGAAGATTTGCCAAAGTGATGATCTGTAGGAGCATCGTGCTTGAAGTCATTCAAAACGCAGTGCTTTGCCCACCAGAGCGGCAAAAGTGTATTAAATTTGACATTGCTTAAACATAGGATAGAGATGGCACTTGATCCTAATATAGCAAAGGTCTTGAAGATGATTTCAGAACAGAAAATACCAAACTTGAGGAATATTGACGTTAAAGACGCACGAAATTTTGTGGACAACAACCTGTTCATGAAGGAGAATATCGAGATTGGTAGAATCACGAACATTTCCCTGGGTGATGAAAAGATCCCGGCAAGGCTCTATGAGCCCAAAGATGCAACCGGGTCTCTCATATTATATTTCCACGGGGGCGGCTTTGTCTTTGGAAGTCTTGAAAGTTATGATGCGGTGTGCCGCAGGGCAGCCATGGAATCACGGTCCAAGGTTCTTTCTGTTGCTTACAGGCTCGCCCCAGAGCACAAATTTCCTACAGCCGTTGAAGACGCATTCACGTCTTACGTGTGGGCAAGGAAAAATGCGATGGACCTTGATATTGATCCGGGCAGAATTGCGGTGGCAGGTGATAGTGCTGGCGGTAACATTTCTGCCGTCGTCAGTCTGGTGATCAAGGATCGTGGACTGGAGAAGCCAAGATTGCAGGTGCTCTTCTATCCATCACTTGGCGCTGACTTCTTTTCCCAGTCTATGCGTGAATTCTCCGATGTGTTCTTCCTAACGACCAGTGATATGCTCGGGTGGTTTGGCGAGATGTACTTAAGGAATGCAACGGATATCCTGAACCCTTACTTTTGCCCAATGGTGCATCCTGACCTCTCGGAGCTGCCTGAAGCAATAGTCATAACGGCAGAGAACGATTCCCTTCGAGACCAAGGGGAGGCTTATGTTGATAAACTCAGCTCTGCGGGCACAACGGTGACCGGGATAAGGGCGATGGGGATGATTCATTCGTTCCTGAAGTTCACATCCCTCGTTCCAGCTGCTGCAGACGTTGCCAACATGGTCTGGTCACTAGCGGGGAAGAAGCTCGGCTCTACCTGACCTTTCACCGCGTCATAC
Source organism: Thermoplasmata archaeon (assembly GCA_021792045.1). The sequence goes on from JAJYVJ010000007.1 coordinate 28,602, forward strand.
AGTAATGAAGGTCCGTACGAAAGTTTATGTCTATGGATTACGACAAATGCAAAAAAAATTGACCTCACTTGCCAAGGAAATGCTGAGTGAACGTAAATCATCAGTCTGACTGAATAGTAAAATTCCTACACGGTCAGCCCTTTCTCGCTGCTCCTATTCAGGCTTTGGAGCAGCGAAGGAGTGGATAAATGTATAGGATGAAAAGGAATAGAAAAAGCATGAACAGCACTGTTGTAGGAATTGATGTTGGGGAAGATAAGAGTGAAGCGTGCTATCTTTCTCCT
>JAJYVJ010000104.1 GCA_021792045.1 Thermoplasmata archaeon
ATACGATATATAAGATTTCTAGAAAACATGAAATCTAAATACTAAGTTGTAATTAGTCACTTATGACAAACGATGAAGAAAAGAAAAGGGACGTATCTATAAAAGGTGTAAGTAAAGAGCTTTATCAAAAAATGATATCTTTTGCGAAAAGTACGGGAAAGAATGTTGGGGAAGTAACGAATGAAGCATACAGAGATTTTCTCTCGACAGTAGAAGACATAAAGCATTCGGCAAGAAATTCACTGAACAAACAGTCCTCAAATGTAAGATATGTTGAGAATATACGGGTACTTACAATTGATGAAAAAACTTTAACGGAACTAGGCGATAAGATAATTTTCCAGGATATGGATGATCTTACCTTTGATGGAGTGTCTAATGAAGAATTCACAAAAAGAGTTGTTTCTATAAAAAATGTAAAACATCTTACACTTTCACCAGCTATTAGTAAAGCCGCTGCGATATTGAGATGTACTTTTGTTGATCAGATAGAACAGAAGTAAATATGCCCTATTTCTGGGTGTTTATCCTTTTTATTCTTAAAAGCCAACTGAATTAGGAACTGTGACATATGAGGAAAGACTATAATCCCATCTTGAGATACCCTTGAGGAAGGGCTCGTAGTCTAGTGGTTATGATACCGCCCTTACAAGGCGGTGGTCACCGGTTCGAATCCGGTCGGGCCCATTCTATATAAGGGGATATAGATAAAAAAAGACGTACCAATACAAATTAATATTTGATTAAAAAATGTTAATGACTCGTGTTTACGTTAACTTCTTTATATGAAGGTAAATTAATTTTTCTAATATTCGTTAGTGAATTAAGAATTTTCCCTGATCTAATCTTAGACTTTTGCTTTTTCTTAATTTTCTTTCAAATATTCTCATATCCTTAACGTCCTTAGACTTCAATCATATAGTCATTAAAAACAGTAACTTTACATCGTTTAAACATTTACATAAAAAATTTTTAAATTTACGTAAAACAATTTAAAAAAGGGTTTGAATATTTGAGTAACTTAAATATGTGCTTTAAATTTAATATTAAAAATAGAATAACGTTTACCAATGCCTAACAGTTTACGCTTAAAACGATAATGTCAGAAAAGTATAAGCATTCGAAGAGTATCAAACATAAAGGCGCTTTTCGCATGAGATTGATAATTAACCACATTGAAATAAAGGCCGTATTCAAAAGTGTTAACCTAGACGCTTCGCGCTAATACTAACGGTGTTTTTTCTACCTCGGTCAATAACACAGAAACCTACAATTGCTTCTCCATCCTGTAAGCCCCCGTTGAACCGCGAAAAACCTCTGTGTAATATTGATGAATATGCTCCACTGTTTTGTACCCATGCTTAATGTAGAAACTTATAGCTTCAGAATTAGTGCTCCGGACTTCTAGAACCGAAATACTGAAACCTCTCTTCCTCATTTCATCCTCGATACCGAGGAGCAGTTTACTTCCTATTCCAAATCTATGAAAATCTGGATCAACTGCGATAGTTTCTATATCGGCTTTCTTTTTATCTAGGGGAAAAGCAACGACGTAACCTACGATCTTATTATTCTCTTCAGCAATAATGTTAAATGACTTCGGACTTTTGAAAATCCTTTTTAGCATACGCTTAGTATATGGACCAACTTCGAATGCTTTCTTTTCTAGTACACATATCATTTCTAGGTCTGAAGGTTCGTATCTTCTCAGGATCAACTTTCCGCAATTACGAATAAGTAATTTAAGAAATCTACTAGCATTTTGGTAATTACCAAAATATTTAATTAATGTAGAGAAATCATCTTTTATGATAGAAACCGCGTTAAATGACTTAAAGTCTGGAAAACCTGTGCTTATTTTCGATAATCCGGACCGGGAAGGGGAAACCGATATAGTTTTTGCGTCACAGTTTGTTAACCATGAAAAAGTACAATTTATGAGATCATTTGGAGGAGGACTAATATGTACAACACTACCAGAACGATATGCAAGTAAGATTGGACTGCCATTTATAGAGGATGTATACAGGAATTATTTGAAACTGAACCCCAGAGCTTTTGATAATTCTGACCTTAGATATGATAAGAACAGTTCATTCTCAGTCACTATAAATGACAGGAGAACTTTTACGGGAATCCCCGACAATGATAGGGCATTGACCATAACAAGTTTCGCTAATTTCCTTAACAATCTGAATCAATTTAACGGAAGTGCTGGTGATGTTTTTTCAGAAATCTTTAGAGTACCGGGACACGTAATACTGATCATCGCAAGGAACGGCTATTTCAGCAGGAGAAGAGGACACACAGAACTTAGTACATATCTTATGGAAAAGGCAAATCTAGTACCTTCGGCCACGATAGTGGAGATGCTGGATACTGATGGTTATTCACTTAGCAGAAAAAAAGCTGAGATTTTTGCGAAGGAGCACAACTTAACATTTATAGAAGGGGACACTATAATCGCCCAGTGGAAAGATGACCAAAGTAATGGCAACGGGGGTATTTGATATTCTTCACCTTGGGCACCTTCATTATTTGACAGAATCAAAAAAGTTGGGTGATGAATTATTGGTAGTTGTGGCTAGGGATTCTACAGCAATGAAGTCAGGGAAAGCACCAATTTTCGATGAAAAGGCCCGTGTTAGTCTGGTATCCCAACTTAAACCTGTTGACAAGGCGATCATAGGACATGAGGGGGACATATTCCAAACTGTAAGAGAGAACAAGCCAGACATAATAACTCTTGGATACGACCAGAAATTTGATGACAAAGCCATTGAACGGAAATGCCAGGAACTTGGACTTAACACAAGAGTTGTAAGAATATCTAAGTTTGATAATGCAAAGTATCTGAGTAGTTCTTCGATCAGGACAAAATTGTTAGAAATTATAGAGGGTTCTCTTTGAAGAAATTTGGTATTGTTGACACTACTTTTGCGAGATTCGATATGGGGCGTTCAGTCATCAATGAACTTGAATCTTTAGGAACTGGATTTGAAACTATAAGGTACACCGTTCCTGGGATCAAAGATATCCCAGTTGCGGCAAAAAAATTAATTGAAGAACAGGGCTGTGACATCATAGTTGCGTGTGGTATGCCGGGAGCGCAGCCGATCGATAAGATCTCTGCACAGGTTGCTTCCATGGGAATAATGCAGGTTCAGCTAGCGACAAACAAACACATAATTGAAGTATTCGTTCACGAAGATGAAGCAAAAAACCTAAGTGAGCTTTCATTTTTGGCAGATCGCCGTTCCCGTGAACATGCAGTAAACGCTTTCAACCTTGTATTCAACCCAGATGCCCTGCGTAAAAATGCAGGTAAAGGGCTGAGACAGGGATTCGAGGATGTTGGATCAACTGAGGAGCCAAAAAGCGGTATAAGACATTGAGATGATAAAAATGAAAATAGGAATTGTTGTTTCGGAATATAATTACGACATAACGATGAGCATGCTAAAGAGAGCGGAAGAACAGGCAAATTTTCTTGACGTAAAGATAGGCGCAGTTCTTCAAGTCCCTGGCACTTTTGACATACCTCTCGGGGTTAAAAGATTGCTAGAAAAAAAGGAGATTGAAGGCGTGGTTACTTTGGGCGCGGTGATAAAGGGCGAAACCGATCACGACCAGATTATTATGCAGAACGCTGCAAGAAAGATCGAGGATCTTTCCGTCGAATACTCTAAGCCAGTTGCTTTGGGCATTTCTGGACCGAATCAAAGTAGACTGCAGGCCCAGGCAAGAATCGAGATGGCAAAGGATGCCGTTGACAGCGTTGTAAAAATGCTAAAGAGAATCAATGAGATAGGCTAAAAATGACGAAAATAGATTAAAGTTTTTAAAACTAAGTTTATAGTTCTTCGCTTTTTCTTATCTCCTTTAATGCCTCTTGATCCCTGCAATAAAGATAGGGTGCCAGATCAAGAGTTGATGGAGACTTACCAAGTTCCCTATTGTAAACTTTCCTTAGATTTTTGTCTACTTCGTCGCAGTAACCTTTCCAGGTAACCCCCAAAGATTCTACATACTGCTTCTCTATACCCGTGGCAATTTCATGAGCATACGGGTACTCATACTTTTCATCGGAAAACCACTTTTCTGGCAATTCATGATGTAAACCAATACTTTTTACTGTATCCACCTCTTTGCCCTCGACGTGCAGAATACGGGGAAAATGCTCGTCAAGGTATATTGTCTTTCCGTCCAATGAATACCCGCCTGTGTACTTTATGTCATAGTCTGTGCTCACCTTAACGTCGCTTGCGCTCTTCCTGTTGATAATTTTGCCTATCACAACGTTATTCAGCATTACATTATTTCCATCTAAAGAAACGAGATCACCTTTTTCCAACTTCCTGTCAATGCTCGCAACGGCGAAAGATGGATCCAGATAATTTATGCAATAGATAATATGCTCATTCTTCTTGGGATCATCCCTGTGTTCAATAATTTCGAACTGCATCATTCTAAAAGTAATGGATTTGATACTATTTAAATATGAAGTTATTTTCGAAAAATGTTAGGTGTTTCCAGTCTTCGACTAAAGAAGAGATACATCAGGATTAAATAGATCGAAAAAGTTCTATATCGAGGATTAAAATACCACACAATGCGAATCAGCGATAACGTTCAGCTTATAGAAGGCACAATGGCAAATTGCTATTATTTAAAGATTAATGAAAATAATATCCTCGTTGATTCTGGGACGAAGTCCTCTGCCAAGAAGATTATAAGATTTTTTGAAGGCCTTGGAATTTCACCAAATATCGTCCTAATAACACATGATCACCCGGATCATATAGGTGGCCTCAGCATGATTTTCGATCGATTTAAGCCCAAAATCTACGCAAACAAGATTGAAATCCCAACCATACAGGGAAAGGAAAGAATGCGTACTGCAGGAACGTTCATGTCCAAGGTCGTTGGCGGTCTCATGAAATCCATGCCGGTTCAGGATGTTTTTTCGATCGATGAATTGAAGATTAAAGATTTAAGCGTTGTTGAGACGCCGGGACATACAGCAGGAAGTACCTCATTTTTTTACGAGCCTGAGAGAATGATATTCGTTGGGGACGCCGTCGTGGTACACAATGGAGAACTCAGCATAAACAAACAATTCACTACTGACATGAACGAAGCGAAAAAATCTGAGGAAAAAATAAGATCATACTCGCCTGTAACAATACTTCCGGGGCATGGAAAACCAATCAATATTTAGTTTTGTCCAACTGTTCCTTGATTTCACGCAGACTAAGTGACATGTATGCTTTGGCATTATGCGGATGAATGCTTTCATCGCTTTCAGATGAAACTTTGATCACCGTTTCCAGGGGAAAATCAGCAAATTTCTCGGTTCCCTTCACAGCTACTTCACGTACTATGTCCTCCACAAACTTTGGGCTCTTATGCGAATTATATACCAGTGCAGCTTCGTCCTTTCTCTTCAATAAGGACTGAAGAGAACCTCCAAGAACGTCCTCGCATATTCTTATCATGTCATCAGCTTCCGGTAGATTGCCATCTGGTGTTTCTATCTCAAACGTGATCCTATTGCGCTGATTGTGCGTTACTGTTGGTATTTTCTTCAAAGCCTCCTCCAAATCAGGGAAATCAGAAACCATTAAAGCTCGTGTTGATTCCATAGCACATGGGCAGGAACTCATACCCTGAACAACTACGCCTATGGAAAGTCTACGTGAACCGTCTGACTTCACCACTGAATTACTAAATATTGTGTAAGGTACAAATATTTCCATTCCCGCATCGTTTTTTCCTTTTTTGAAGTAGTCCGCAGATAAGTAAACTCTGGAGATTGTTGAGTAAGGCATCTTTTCAAGAGCAAGAGAGGCAATCTTGAACGCAACTTCCTCAATGGAATGAAGTTTATGGGACGAAATAACGAGATAAATGGATTCAATTTCTCTCGAAAAATCGGCACCTTTTCTCCCTTCCGGCAAATCAACGAAAACGCTAGCAGTGGCAGAAAGATCTATAATCTGTCCCTTTCTCTCAATCTTTATCGGAAATTTTACGCCCGAAACTCCTGCCTCATTTATTGAAA
>JAJYVJ010000105.1 GCA_021792045.1 Thermoplasmata archaeon
AAAATGAAATGGAAAGAACATTAAAAATTTCAAAGATCAAAGATGGAACTGTGATAGATCACATTCCCGCTGGGAAAGCACTGAAGGTTCTCGATATACTCGGTATAGACGAGCGAAACATGAACTCCATCAGTATAGGGATTCGCGTTCCGAGCCACAAGATTGCCCTTAAGGATGTTATCAAGATAGAAAATCGCGATCTGGAGAGATTTGAAGTCGATAAGATATCTTTGATAGCTCCAACTGCGACCATAACTATAGTTAAGGATTACGAAATTGAAGAGAAATTTGCCGTTGAGATGCCAAAGAGAGTCGTCGGAATTCTAAAGTGTATAAATAGTAACTGTATCACGAATCAAAAAGAACCAGTTGAAAGCGAATTCACGATCGTAACAAAGAATCCGCTTACGATAAAATGCATATTTTGTGATAGGACCATGGATGAAAAAGAAATAACCAATGAGCTATAAAAATAATAATTGGAAAATCAATATGTTAATTTGTAAACGTTTATGCTTGATCGATTAGCAAGTTTTGCAGAGAAAACACCTACATCACTTGCTATTCGTTCATTTATCTTGCTCAGAGTTCTCGTGTTATAGGGATTTCCGGAATCTAGTCCAAGTTTCTCGATCACTTTGTCATTATCGTAGACTACTGTTCCTTTAGATACATTTTTCAAGACTCTTAAGGCTTTACGTGCCCTCTGCTTCTTATTTCCGTCTATCTCGAATGGTACAACTGCGACGTCGAGATGTGGGAGTCCGACCTCATTGAGGAGTGATGCAAATGAAATGTGCATTGCCTGGGAAAATGTTCCGCCAAGGGCACTCATCAATATGTACGAATTACTCTTTGGAAACGTGTTGAATATTTCTTTTGACATCATGTACCAATTCTTTCTGAGATCTATAAACTGCATATTTATTGACTTCGAATCGATGAACCCTTCCGAATTGTCCACATGTTCCTTTGTTCTCCTGTAATCGAATTCCTCCTTAGACATAAGTGAAACTCTGACTTCCTCTGGGCCTTCCAGCGATATCTCAGAAAATCTTTCTGAGAATTTTTCCACAGAATCCTTCTCTTTCTTTGGTTGAACTGAAATATAACTCGTTTTACGAGTCTGAAGTGGCTTGACGCTCGCTAAAATCCTGTATCCCGTTGAACCGAATGCTATAACGATGTTGTCTAAACGCTCGTTATAATATTTTCTGACTTTTTGTCCAACGATTCCTTTCATGTACTGTTCTTCTACCGCTTCCATTTTTTTAACTCCTTTTTTCTATTAGTATCTCCCTTTGGCCGAGCTATATTCGCGTTTATCTGTGGTCATCTCAAATTTCTTCAAATCGTTCATTATAGAGTTGTAACTCTTGATTCTCTGTTCTATAACGCGACGAAGCACACCAGAATCTATTGCGGTCTTGAGTAACTCCTCTATTACCTCATCTCTTGTTTTAAAGAATCCCCTCTCTATGACAGACGATATTATATTGTCGAGGTTCCTGCTTAGTTTCACACCGCTGTTCTGTTCTTCGACCACGCCCACTCTTGATCTGGCAATATAATCCATGGCAGAGTGCCTGATGAATTCCGACCTGCTTGCAAATCTTGGATTCACTTCAAGGAATTCGTCTATCTCTGCAAGATCATCCTCTGAGATTCGTAATGTGAGTTTTGTATCTTTTGATTCTGTTACCACAGTGCGTCTGATGATAATGCGTTAAGATATATTTAAATGTTTCTTACTGTATGTACATTATTTTTTAATTGTACTGACAAATTAAAATGTATGGCCATTCGTAAAATACAGCAAATTGAGAGATTTGTCCAACATAATGAAGCCAAATCCATTTGAAAGCTAGGAATCAATGTCATACATATGTATGTAAATATTTGACATATCAAATTTAAATATGTGTCAACCTTATTAGAAAGTTTGTAATGCAGTCTTTATGAGTATAGACAGTTATGAAGCGCTTCTAAAGAGAAGTGAGAACGTGTTATCCAAATCAAACTTGAACCAGCAAAGATTACAGATCCCTGAACCAGAAGTAATCCAAGAAGGAAAGTTGACAATAGTTAGGAATTTCGCGGATATTGCAGACATGATAAACAGGGATCCAAGGCACATAGCAAAGTTCTTGATGACTGAATTTGGGATAGGGGTCACTATAGATGGAAGAAGATTGATCATTAACAGAAAAATATCGCCAGATCAGATTTCAAAGAAGATTCAAAAATATATGGATTCTTTCGTGAAGTGTTATGAGTGTGGCTCCCCGGATACAGAAATTCAGAAAGTAGGGAGGACCTATTTGCTCGTGTGTAAAGCCTGTGGTGCACAACACCCTATCAGGGTTGCTACAGAAATGCAGAAAGAGGAAAATACTGTTGAGGAGGGCAAGATCTACACTGTGGAAATAACGAAGATAGGGAATTCCGGAGAGGGCCGAGCGTTTCTGAGGGGTGTGAATATAGTCGTGCCTGGCTCGAAACGAAGAGAGACCGTGAAAGTACTTATAAAAAAGATAAGAAACAACACTGCAATCGCAGAAATTGTGGAGCGAGAACAGCAATCCTGATCGATCTGACCTAAGGAATACCTGTTGTCAATGCCCAAGATCATACTTGATACAAATTCCCTCATCTATGCTGTCAGGAAACATGTCGATTTAAGCGTCGTTCTGTTTGGAATTAACGAAATAAATGGCATTATAATACCGGAATGTGTCCTATCAGAACTAAGAGGCCTTTCCGCCAGGAATCAATATGCACGAACAGCCCTAGAAATGATTTCCCGTTTTGAGATAATGAACTCCGAAGGTAAGGGCGACGACTGCATTCTGGAAACAGCCCGGAGATTAGGCGCATTCATTTTGACAAATGACAGAGAACTCCTTATCCGTGCGAAGTCTCTTGGGATAAGGAATGCGTCCATACGTGCGAATGGAACTGTAAGGTTGAATTGACCGGCATGATTTATTACAGGCATGACATTATCTTGCTGCAGGGTAGAACTCATGAAATCAAGACTTTCAACTGGAACGGATGATTCTTATTTTGCTGTCAAAGCCATAAAGGCAATTGGCGGAGTTAAAAATAAGGTTACAATAACCTCATTGGATCTGGCCAAATACCTCGATATCTCCCAGCAATCGGCCTCGGAACTAATATTAAGATTGCTGAAAGAGGGTTTAATTTCAAGGCAGATCGTAGGGCGAAAGCAAGAGATTTCAATAACAGATAAGGGAATGAACGTACTGCTTAAGGAGTACGTAGATCTGGGAACTATTTTCGAGACTCAGAAATCAATGAAACTCACCGGCGATCTGATAACCGGTATGGGAGAGGGGAGATACTATATTTCGAGAAAATTTTATGTTATACAGATTAAGGACAAGTTGGGTTTCATGCCCTATTTCGGGACGTTGAATCTTAAAATTCTGCCTGAATTTTCCCTGGCGCTGAGAAAACTAAGAAGCATGGATGGAATACATATTGAAGGCTTTGTCACAGATGATAGAACCTTTGGAGCAGTTAAGGCATTTCGCGCAAAGTTGAAAGGCATAGACTGCGCTGTGATTTTTCCAGAGCGATCGATTTATACAGATGTGGTAGAAATAATATCAGAGGTCTTTCTCAGGGAAAAACTGAAACTTAAAGATCATGACCTTGTAGAGTTTGAGGTAACCGGTCCATTCATTTAGAAACTGACATCAAGCTTCCCGCTTTCTATTTCCTCTATTATTTTCTGATGGCGTTTTTCCACTTCTTCTTTACCTATTCCGCACTCTATGAGTTCCTTGTACATCTCAAAAACATCTTCACCGTCTTTTGGATCCCCATCGACAACCTGGACAAAGCCGCAACTTTTCTCGCCTGAAAACCCAAGCCTGTAAAACGTATTCACTGTAAGATTCTTTTCTTTCAAGTACGTCTTTTTGCTAAAATGATCGCTTACATCGCCACTATATGATTCCGTCAAGTCCAGTCACCCACCTTTCCCTGAATTCGTCAACTTTACCTTCTAAGAGCAACATGTCCTGATCAGATATAGAGATGCGCTCTTTGATTGTCCTGCCTATCTGTCTGAAATGAATGTCTCTCATTAGATCTTCAAATCCTTTTTTTTCTGACAGTTTCACTTCGACGACTATTCGCTGTCCACCCTCGGAAAATAACTTCTCAATGTATCGGGCACCTGACAGATAGGAGAGATCCACATCAAAGCCTATGTTTGATCCGAAGGACATTTCCATAAGTGTCTGGATCAATCCTCCTGAGGAAACATCGTGAGCTGATAGGATGAATCCAGATTTTGCAGCTAAAAGATAGACATTCGCTATCCTTGAAAGCTCTTCAACATCGAATGAAGGGATTGCCCTGCCTTGCTTTCCCAAATATTTAAGGAACTGACTGCCACCTAGGTTTGATGATTCGCTCCCTACCACATAGATTAAGTTACCTTCATCCTTGAAATTGACTGTTATTGCCCGGGATGCATCGTCTATGATCCCCGCCATCATAATTGACGGTACGGGTTTAATGTTCTTTCCATCAAACTGGTTATAAAGGCTGATGTTGCCAGCAACTACAGGGAGTTTCATCTTCTTACAGAAATCAGAAATTGCCGAAAATATGCTTACCATCTGGCCCATGATTTCTTTTGATTCCGGGTTTCCAAGATTTACACAGTCGACCACAGAATTCGGCACAGCACCTGTAACAAGAATATTCAGATAAGCTTCGATCATTGTTGCCGTTGTTCCATTTAATGGATCGATTTCCACCATTTCTTTTCTGCTGCCAGAGGTGATAGCTAAGCCTTTTGGGGATTCGGGAACAGGGTGTATAAGCGTCGCGTCAGAATGTGTTTCGAAATTTGGAATTCCGCATTGCGGGCGGATGAATGTTTCTCCGCGTACTGTATGATCGTACTGTCTTGTTATATTGAAACGTGAACAGTTCTCCTTATCATGGAGAAAGTCCAGAAGAAATTCCTTAAGATTGAAATCATCCTTAACAAGAATGTATTCAGATGGATTTTGAGCTGGCAGTTCATATGGGCGGCAATACATTGGGCCTCCAGTCACAAACGAAAGTTCAAGGTTGAAGATCTCTTCACCTTTGAAGCGAATTATCAGATCTCTACCTTCTGTAACAGTTCCGATAGATGAATATTCGATGTCCCATTTCTCGAATATATCTCCTATAGCCCTCAAATTTTCCGGAGATACAGCAAGGAGCATACGCTCCTGGCTTTCGCTGACCCAGATCTCCCATGGTTTCATGTTTGAGTCTTTAAGCAGGACCCTCTCAAGATCGACAATGGCAGAAGTACCGCCAGCGAAGCACATTTCACCCAGTGAGCTTGAAAGACCGCCCCCGCCAAGATCCTTCATTCCATCGATTAGATTCATATCATTGGCTTCCAGAATTGCATGAATTAATGGCTCTTTGATTATAGGATTTCCAAGCTGAACTGCAGAACGCAATGTTTCACTCTTCTCGGTCAACTCAGCCGAAGCAAAATTTACACCATGTATGCCGTCTCTTCCCGTTCTTCCTCCAGCAAGAACGAGAACATCCCCGAATTTTGAAACGAAGCTCCTGACTATCTTTGATTTTTTAGCAATTCCAACACAGCCGGCATTTACAAGCGGTGAATGGTTAAAGGAAGGATCAAAATCAACGGAACCCGCAATATTTGGTATACCGACCCTATTTCCATAATCTCGTATACCCGCGACAACGTTTGTGAAGATAAATCTTGGATGCAAAGCATTGTCATTCCACACTGTTTTTTCGACATCGCCCAAGTATAGAGAATCAAGAAGAGCAACAGGCTGAGCTCCCATACACAAAACATCCCTTATTATGCCTCCGACTCCTGTCGCTGCGCCACCATATGGTTCAATGGCGCTGGGATGATTGTGACTCTCCATCTTGACTACATAAGCGTACTCCTCGTCAAAAGATACCACACCTGCATCATCCTCCATCGCAAGGATGGCATCATGTTTCTCTAGCGATGAAAAATATTTCTTTAGGT
>JAJYVJ010000106.1 GCA_021792045.1 Thermoplasmata archaeon
CCGATGATGATGCAATTATTCCTACACCTGATTCTGCGTCTTCATCAAACTCACGCCATGCTTGATCAAGCTCTTCTGCAGTTTGCGAATTAATTGCATTTCTCACCTCCGGTCTGTTCAATTTCACAATAAATATACCGTTTTTTCTTTCAACAATTATGTTCTTCACTTCAACTCATACCCCATAGTCACTTTTAATGATAATGCTATTGTTTTACTAAAATTCGTTGATAAATACGTTTTCTGAGGTGTGGAACTTTCCATGCTTCGATACCAAAAATATACTTTTACAATCCTCTATGTTCGATTCCTTAACTACGAAACCACGAAATCGGAAAATTGAATACATTTTGATTCGATTTTCGCAAATATTATAACAATTCTCGAAAAAATGTTAACTGTTATAATATTTGAATATTTCTAACAATTACAATTATATTATACCATATCTTTGCGGCAAGATGCAACAATCAAATGGTTACAAACGAGATCTAGGATTGCTAAATCTTGTCATGCTAAATTCGATGGGTATGATAGGATCTGGCTGGCTCTTCGCAGAGATGTACACAAGTTCTTATGCTGGTTCTTTTGGTTCTGTGTTTTCCTGGCTTCTGGGTGGGATTATTGTTCTGCTCATAGCCTTGACATTCATGGAAGTGTCATCTGCTTTCCCTAGAGCAGGTGGTTCAACACCGATAGGAGAGTTCTCCCATGGGAAACTTGTAGGTTTCATTTCTGGCTGGGGGGCATGGTTGTCTGATGTGATGACTCCCCCTATAGAAGCTATTGCATCTGTGACCTACCTATCCTTCTTTATAAAAGGGGTCGTATCGCCTACCGGTTCCCTTGAACCGTTAGGGTATGTTCTGGCGGTCGTCATAATGGTCATCATACTTCTTGTGAATCTCCTCTCCGTAAAAATGTTCGGGAATGCTCTTACAGGAGTTATGGTATGGAAATGGGCCATACCAGCTCTTGTAATTGTTACTTTGATACCATTTTTCTTCCATGCAACGAACTTCACATCCTATGGCTCATTTTACAACGGATATTCGGGAGTATTTTACGCCTTAGTTCTAGGAGGAGTTGTATTTTCTTTTGAAGGTTTCAGAGCCGCAGTGAACATGGCTGGTGAAGCAAAAAATAAAACGTACATCTGGAAATCAGTGATTATTGCACTTGTTTTGGTTATGGCCCTCTATATCCTATTGCAAATCGCATTTGTAGGAGGAATTCGCTGGGACGTTTTTGGAATTACACCTGGTGACTGGGGAGCACTTTCATCTTCCATAGTCGGAGGCCCATTTGCTCAAGTTGCTTCTGCAGTTGGTCTTGGGTGGCTGGTGGTGATACTAATGATAGACGCCGTAATATCTCCTGGAGGTGCAGGAATAAGCTATGCTGCCTATCCTTCCAGAATATTCCAGTCAATGTCCGGGTTTGGTTATGCCCCAAAGATGTTCTCAAAATTAAGCAACAAGCATGTTCCTGCTAGGGCCCTGGTTCTTGGTTTCGTATTAGGGCTGTTTTTCATTTACGAGTTCCCGGGATGGCACTTATTAATAGGAATTTTGACATCGACCCTTGTTATTGCGTATATTGTTGGCCCTGCTTCCATAAACGTTCTAAGAAAAACTTCTCCGAAAACTGAAAGGCCGTTCCAGCTCAGATACTCTAATGTCATTGCTCCGATTGCTTTCATCCTGACCTTTCTCGTAGTGTACTGGTCCGGATGGCCGCTTTCCGGCGAAGTTGTTTTCGTTACATTGGCTGGTTTGTTCATGTTCACATACTTTTACCGCAAAATGTTCGAGGCTTCAAAGAAAGAATTCGCAATGGTCTTGATCCTCACGATATCAGTTGTTTTTGATTCCCTGTTCATGCTCTTATTCCTCTACTATTTCTATAATCTAGAATACGCGGTCATCTCCATTCTAGTAACCATCTCTTTGGCTGTGTATGCACTCGCGAGTCTATATATTGAAAACAAAAAGTCAGATACCATATATGGTTCATGGTTCATATTTGCTCTTCTCGCAATAGAATTCCTCTCGCTGATTGGTCCCAGCCAATACGGAGGGTACAATCTGATAAAATTCCCTTACGACTTCATTTCTGCAGCGGTAGCTGGACTGCTATTCTACTTCTGGGCACAGATCACTGGTCACAGAACTAAATCGTTGAATGATTATGATATTTCGGAGGCTGAAGAAACAGCGCGACTTAGTCAGTTACAGCATTAGAGACCGAAGCTTTATAACAAAGAAATAAAGAACATCTGAAAACTGAAATCTATTTCAGTTTAACAATTTGAAATTCGATCCAAGAATGCCCAACTGGCTGCGAGTGATAACCTTTCATTTTCTTACACTATTAATTCGACAATTGACCTAGTGAGAATATAAAATAAGTTCAACAGATTTGGCAAAACCTGCGCCTTGAATACCCTAAAAATACGTATGCTGCAGACATTAGGAATTTGTACCCATGAAATCAGAAACTCCCGGATTTCGTCTCTAATCATTTACAAAGTTCAAGACCCGAAAACATTAACCTCTTTTATACTAGTTATAAATTTCATACTTATGGCAATAAAGGTAGGAATTATCATGGGCAGTCGGAGCGATTACGAATACATGGTTGATGCTGACACGATTCTCAGGGAGCTAGGAGTCGAGACTGAAATGAAGGTTGTGTCTGCTCACCGGACGCCGGACTTTATGTATGATTATGCCAGGACAGCTAAAAGTCGAGGTATCGAGGTTATAATCGCAGGCGCTGGTGGTGCCGCTCACCTCCCAGGAATGACGGCTGCCTTGACTACTCTTCCAGTAATAGGTGTACCTATTCCTACTAAAAATTTGAAAGGGATAGATTCCTTATTGTCCATAGTGCAAATGCCATCCGGGGTTCCGGTTGCCACTGTTGCGATTGGGGCATCCAAAAATGCGGGGATCCTTGCCGCAAGAATTCTGGCGCTCAATGACAGCAAAGTAGCCAAGAAGCTTGAAAATTTCATGGAATCTCAAACAAAAAAAGTGTTGGAGGAAAAGCTCCAATGAACATTGGTATCATCGGTGGGGGCCAATTAGGCTGGATGATGATAAATGAATCAAGGAAACTTGGCTATACGTTTAATGTAATAGATAAAGAGTTAGATTATCCTGGAGTTAGGATCTCAGATCATGGCTTTGTCTACGATAAATTTAAGGAGTTTGTTGATGGGAGTGACATAATTACATATGAATTCGAGCACGTTGATAACCAGGTTCTTCAATATGCAAATTCAGTTGACAAACTCAGGCCAGGCCTTTTTCCCATTGAATTGAAAAGAGATAGATCAAAGGAAAAGGAATTCTTGAAAGAACATTCCATCCCAATTGTTCAGTTCAGGGTCGTGAATTCAGTGTCAGAACTTGAGCAACTGGAATTATCTGAGAGGTGCATTGCAAAGACTGCTATGTATGGCTATGATGGCAAGGGACAGTACCTTATAACAGACGGAAAAATTCCTGCGGATATCCCCGATGAAAAATATGTTATAGAGGATTACGTAGATTTTGATGCCGAGGCATCAGTAATTGCTTCCAGATCCACTGATGGAAAAATTTCTTTCCATACGCCCTCGTTGAACGTAAATACGAGTGGAATGTTGCTGTACAATATAGCTCCCTTTTCTGACTACGGGATGCAGTCTATAGTTGAGAAACTTCTCAAAGCTCTTAATTATGTGGGAACAATAGGCGTTGAATTCTTTATTAAAGATGGAAAAGCTTACGTCAATGAATTTTCGCCCAGGGTTCACAATTCTGGCCATCATACGCTTTTGGGCTCTTCGATCTCCCAATTCGAGCAACACATCAGGGCGATTACAGGTCTTCCCATCCCAGATCCAGTATTACTTTCACCAAGCGGCATAATAAACATAATTGGTAGAGATTTGGATTCGACCCTTAGAAACAAAATACTCGAAGTGCCTTCCACTCAAATCTACTGGTACGGAAAGAATGGAGTCCGTAAAAGAAGAAAGTTGGGGCATGTCAATGTCGTGGGCGAAACCACCGAGATTGTTAGGGAGAGAATATCTCGGCTTGAAAAAATAATATACGGAGATCATATAGACGAGTTCATTTAGGTGTTCCCTGAAGAGTAAAAGTAAAAACCATACAAACGCATAGAAATATCTTTGTTATTCATAAATCAATAAACAGGAGGTTTTTGTTCGCTGGATGGTAAAATCTGACTGAAGCACTGATCTTTACCCAGACAATTGCTCTGGGGTCGAGGGCTGCTACAGCGTTATGTTTTTTTTAAAAATGTTTGAACAAATGCTACTAATTTTAAAACCAGGATTTTGAACGATCCGATTCATTATTCACGAGTTTTGTGGAAACACATATATTGGTTCAGCACAAGGCTGATTTGAAAAGAGAACCTAAATTGATCTGCATCCAAATTAAAATCTTAGACATCATTCTGCCATTTCATCCTTTATAGGATTCTATAACCGAGCGCGCTATCACAAGTTTCCGTATTTCGGTGGTGCCGGCAGCAATTTCCCCGATCACAGAATCTCTCAAGAGTCTTTCTACCGGAAAATCTGTAGTGTAGCCATAACCCCCAAATATCTGTACTGCATCTTTTGCTATTTTAATTGCTGTTTCTGAAGCCAGCATTATAGAGGCAGCAGCATATTTTGGATCGGAAACCTTATCTTGAGCCAGAATTACGGCTTTGTAAGCGAGCAGCCTAGCAGCCTCAAGACGGGTAAACATGTACGCTATTTTTTCTTGTATTAACTGGTATTCAGATATAGGTTTCCCGAACTGCTTACGTTTTGTTGCGTAAGTTACCGCCTCATCCATCGCTCTTCTGGCGATCCCGATAGGCAGGAATGCCATCGTGGCTCTTTCCGCGTTTAGGCCCTGGTATATTACTTTCTTTCCGCCTCCCTCTCCGCCAAGAAGTCTATCTTTCCCAATCTCGATATCATGAAAGATGACCTCACCTGTTGGGGATCCGCGCATTCCCATCTTGTCTATCGATCCAGGTGTTTCAACTCCGTCCTCACGTTTCAAAATAAATGCAGAATAGTTTGAAGATTCTCTTGCATAAACAAGAAAAACATCTGCTATTGGAGCATTCGTTATGAACATCTTTGAGCCATTTATTATGAAACGGTTACCTGCTTTCCTGTAACTTGTTGTCATTCCGCCAATTGCATCGGATCCAGCACCGGGTTCCGTTAAGCAGAGAGAACCAATCCATTCACCCTGTGCAAGTTTTCTTGCGAATTCTTCTCTTTGTTCTTCTGTGCCGTTTCTGTAAATGTTGTCAAGTACCAGGTTACTGTGGCCGCCATAAGAAAGGGCCAGCGAAGCTGAATGGTATGCTATCTCCTCTACGATCACACCAAAAGTTAGGTAATCAAGGCCTGAACCGCCAAATTTCTCAGGAATGGTGATACCGAGCAACCCAAGTTTTCCCATTTTGGATAGAATATCTTTGACCATGGTAGGTTCTTTTTCAATCTTTTCTGCATTTGGTTCAATCTCTCTCTTCGTAAATTCCTCGACAATCTCTTTGATAGATAACTGATCACTTGATAAAGTAAAATCCATTATTTTCACCGGTTCTATTTGCAATTGAATGGGAGTAGTTCAAATTTTGTCTCTTAATCCAATTAGGAACAAATTTCTTTTTTTTCTGACATTGAAATTCCTAAAAGAGATTTAACTTTCCGTACTAATTTCATACCACGGATTTCCAGGATTTTGTCCTTTCCTACACCGCAAACATAGAATGTCATTCTTCCTTTATGCCAGTACTGAGTAGATAAATAAGCTAAACTGGAGGGATTAAGTGCGGATTATGACATGAGAAGTGGCCATCAGATCTCTTAAAGAAGAATTATGAAGGATTATTCCTTGATGCCTTCATTTTTTTTGAAATATAACCCGTCATCTTTATCGCCTCACTTTCCTTTATACCCTTTAACTTGAATTTTTCGGTTCTTCCGGTTGGA
>JAJYVJ010000107.1 GCA_021792045.1 Thermoplasmata archaeon
TGAAATTTTCTGAAAGAAACATTGAATTAAGAAGTTTAAGGAAAAATATATCCGAGGATCTTAAAGTTTCTCAGAGCAGGTTAGATTACTTTATTAGATTTTATACTGTGTTTAACCGGTTCTCGTTAAACGATACCTTATCTTGGGGAATTTATAGAGAGCTTGTAGATATCAAGAACGAAACAAAAAGAAAAGATGCCTTAGACAAATTAATGTCCGGAGAATTGAGAACAACTGATGACATCAGAGATTTTAAAAGAAATTAGCCAGGGAGATTTGATTTACCTGTCTTTGCCCATTTTTTCAAATAATTTAGTTTTTCGTCGAGCGAAGGAAAGTCTTAGGTTAGAAAATTGTTATTGCTCGCAGGCAATAATATTTTAATTCCTATGAGATCTAATAACTCCACAGAAAAGTATTTCGATGTTTGAAAGTGAAGTTAATGAAAGAAATTGGTTTGATCCTCGATGATAAGATCCTATTCCGTTAATAATTTTTCCGAATCAAAGATGGGGTGTGAGATATATCGGACATGACAAAGCTGAAAAAAAGGTTAAATTACTTGTTCAAACATCGAGGAGATACTTTGTTCAACTGAAATGGAGCCTATAGGTTTCGTACCGTGATACTGGTGAATAGAATAAAAGAAGAAACAATCATTGTTTCAGTACGAGGATATAATACTCGGAGAAGGGAAATTTCTCGTGAAGGGACATGGTTTTATAAATCAATATAATCATTCCCCTAAGTTGTTGAAGTCCGATATCATAAAAGGCCATGTAAATGAGCTCGAGCAGAAATATCGGGAAAAGTTAGAAATAGCCCAATGGCTAAATAGAAAACTTGTTAGCAACCAAGGAAACAAGGGCGTTGCGTTTTTGAATTGGTTCAGCCTCAAGGAAAGCTTCTCGTATGACCTGGTAGTCAAGCTTATAAGGCTAGCAAATTCAAAACCACAAGGTACATTCTTAGATCCATTTTCAGGTGCCGGGACATCTATTTTTGCTGCAGCGAGTTACGGAATGAAATCTATCGGAATTGAGTTATTGCCTATCGGTCAATTTTTGCATGAAACCCGATTAGCAGCCATTCTAGTTAATATTGCTGATTTTGAGGAAAACATATTCGAAGTCTTGAAGTATACTAAATCGAACAGGAGCCCAGGGGAGCAGTTTCTCTTCAGACACATACCGATAACCGCGGGAGCTTTTCCGCAAGACACGGAGAAGTCGATTTCGAGATTTCTCGAATTTGCTGAAGGCGTGAATGACGAATATGTGAGACAACTTTTGAAGTTCGCTTGTTTTTCTGTGCTTGAAAAGGTAAGCTACACCAGCAAGGACGGCCAATATCTCAGATGGGACATAAGGTCAGGGCGAATTCGAGCTGGAAATTATACTAAAGCAAAAATATACAACTTCATTGATGCAGTTTCAAACACTCTCACTTCTATGCTTTCAGCAATCAAAGGTAGGGACTTGTTTTTCAGAAATGCGCAGACTATTTCAGAAAATACCATGCTTTTGAATGGTTCTGCTTTGGAAAAATTACCAGGCATACCTTCTGAGACTATCGATTTGATAATTTCATCACCTCCTTACTGTAACAGATATGATTACACGAGAACATATGCACTTGAACTAGCGTTTCTTGGGATCGGCAATGAGAAAGTTAAAGAGCTCAGGCAGGGACTGTTATCCTGCACGGTAGAAAATAAGAGCAAGGAACAATGGTTAAGATCCTTTTATCACTCAATTGGCCGGGTTGATACTTACGAGTCTGCTAAAAGAACCTTTGATAGCAATGGGGCACTCAAATCGATTCTCAATGCATTAAAGCGCTCTATGGAGAAGAAGGAGTTGAACAACCCTGGCATATACCGGATGGTTTACAACTATTTCTTTGAGCATTCTTTCGTGATTCATGAAATGGCCAGAGTCCTGAAACAAGGAGGAAAGATATTTTACATCAATGACAACGTGAGGTACGACGGTGTCTCAATACCAGTCGACTTTATCCTTTCTGATTTTGCAGAGTCAGCGGGACTATCCGTGACAAAGATATATTACTTGAAGAGGGGTAAAGGCAACAGCAGCCAACAGATGGGCAAGCACGGTAGGGAGGAATTGAGAAAATGCGTTTATCTATGGGAGAAGAAAGAGGTGGATCAAATGATTGGCTATAGTAGTCACCTTAGAGGCCCGGAGGGCCTGGTATCAACTTACGAGGAGCAAAGAGCTGGTTTCCTTGCTCTTGCATTGGAAAAGAACAAGATGTCCACGCCGTTCATAGACGAGGCGAAGGTATTGCGTCAGGCAGCTTCCGCAGCAACTCATCCAAGGGATCTGCTCAATATTGATTCGATCCAACATTCGTTCTTGAAGGCAGCAGGGATCTCGGACAAAGCCGAGAAGTTTCTTACGCAAGAAGACAAGAGAAATGCCAAGATCAACCTTATTGAGAAGTTTCTAGAACCCGCTGGACCTCAGTTCGTTGATGAACTTGTCTACAGGTTCCTTCTAATCCAAGGAGATGCTCTTGGAGGAATGATTAGGAATATTGGAGGCAAGATGGCGAAGATAAGGTTCATAGACTTGTTGCGGGCGTCTCTACGAAGTTCTGGAATAAAGGCAGAAGTGATGCTGAGGAAGGCAAACAATTGGTTGGCAGATGAACCAAACTACGTTTCATCCGAAAGCATAAAAGCGATGAGATGGCTCATCACTCGAAACCATAATACGCCTAATAACCAAGAGGATAGAAGAACTCTAGTTCTTGATTATACACCAAAATTTATCAAGAAGAATGTTGATGCATGCCTGTTAAATGGGTATTTCAACACTTTCACAGACGACACACTTGCTTCGCCCTCCTCATACCTAGCGTTGGGAGAACTGAAGGGAGGGATTGACCCGGCTGGTGCCGACGAACACTGGAAAACTGGAAATACAGCCCTGCAAAGGATAAGAGACGCCTTCAATCAAAAGGGGTATCGCCCCTTAACATTTTTCGTGGGTGCCGCCATAGAGAAATCTATGGCAGAAGAAATATGGAATCAACTTACCAGTGGAACACTGAGCAATGCTGCTAATCTGACCAAAGCGTCTCATATGGAGGCACTTTGCCTTTGGATGATTAGCTTATAATATAAAATTTTAAAAAAAAAGTATGCCGAAAGTAACTTGGAACGCCTGAAAAAAATCCCACGATTTTTATCTCAAAGAGGAGTCAGGAAATGCAATATATCGGGTTTCAATCAAGCAGATGTAAGATAACTGGAGAATGGAAAAGGAAATCTCAAATGCTCTTGGGGTTTTTCTCCTATCTGGAATTCCACTTTTTACAGATACGGTTCTTTGGACTACGACCTTGTAGAGGAATCAATAACTCAAGCTAGGGCTGAGTTAGACCTGTTTAGAAAAAGAAATCTTCTTGCATATGAACAGACAGATAGGGACAACATAAAAGCCATATATGGTAATTTTCTCCGCTCGATCAGAAGTAAAGGGAAAGCCGGTACAAAGAATGATATCCCACAGCCACGTATCTTTTGGAAAAGCGCTTCATCTGTTATGCCCTTCTTTCTTTTACTTATGGGACAAAAGGATTGTAAAATCTTACGATTGTTTGTGGTGGTCAAGTACTTAGAGTTTTGACAACTATTGGAAATTCATGATAATGATTAGGTATCAAACTTCCAACTTGATCGCGGGTCCTACGAAACGTTCAGAACTAAGTGGGTTGAACACTCTAAAATTGATAGTTGGATATAACCGAGCTAGATTCACTTTTTGCTTAAGCACTATCTGATGATTTACAGTGATAAAATAAATATAGGTGGGAGAAGATACAATTAAATGGGAGTCAGAGTATCTGTAACTGTTAAACTTCCAGGAGGAAGCTTGGCATCAGGTTCAGACATTTCTCTTGTTAACAGAAACGCAAAATTTAAGGACTCACAGAACTGGAATGGTACGGCCGACAGTGAGGGAAATTGTATTTGGGAAGAAATGGATAGTGGTACTTTTGGCCTTGGGGATATATACGACTTTCAGGCCAGCTTCACTGATCCAAGTAACGGTAAATCTTATATCGGACACAAAACGGAACGAATCAAGAAAGATCAGAATGTTACAATATACCTGAGAGAAGCTCACATGGGTGAAACTTTTGAACTCAAAATTAGCAAGGACGATTTAACTGCAGTTTCAAAACTTTCTGGCGGAGAAGAGATTCTGTCGGTGATTAGAGAGCTTTCTGTAACAACCAAAGATAAGTTAAGTCACGCATCGGTAATGCTTGAATCTTATATTGTTGAATCATTCATTAGAAATAGGCTTCACGACAAAGGTCTCTGGAAAGATAATTTTGAAAAAATTTCACTTGGAATGTTGCTGGAGAAAGCCGAAGTAAAGGCAATTCTGGGTGGCACCCTTCTTAGAAGAATAAGCATTCTAAACGAACTCAGAACAGCAGCAGTACATCCTAAGGGTGTTGAAACGTATTTTGAAGAGGCTTCAATCGGTTTGGGTCTAATTAGAGAACTGATAAGGGACTGGTTCAGGAATGCTTAATTTTAAACCAAACATGATTCAAATAATTCTCTCAAGCGAGTGGGAAAAACATGACTAAAAAGATTGTATATCTTATCGGGGCTGGCGCGACCGAAGGAGCAGCAAGGTTCCACGGATATGAAAAAAGCCTTTTGATGGATGGTCTACTGGACGATATTTCTGTTCTCTTATCCGGAAAAAGAGGAAAGGACATGGAGTGGGCAAGAAATCAACTCGCCAATGGAGCTAACTTAGAGAGACTGGTTTCACTTTATGAATATTCAGGTACCTCAAAACACATAAGAATCGCAAAGGCACTAAGAGATGCTTTCAGGATCTCACTTGAAAATAGAATAGCGGAAATTGAGAATGACTTTACTCCTGAATTATTTGTTGCACTTTTGGACATGCACAGGGTTAGGAGAATTAATGAAGAATTGACTGCTATATTCACCACCAACTACGAAGACCTGTTGGAGCGATCAATTTTCAAGATTTATGGGAAAGTGAGTTACCCTATTCAGATTACGTCAGTTAGACAAACACTACGGTCATCAACAACTGTACCTTTTTTCATTTTGAAACTGCACGGCTCATTTAACTGGAAAAGTGCTTATCCAATATTCCGTACAATGCCGCACGACAGAAGTAACGATAGCCTCTGGATACCTCCCGGCGTTGTGAAACGAAAAGAGGCGTATCCATTCAATATATTGTGGGGAAGAGCTAAAGAACTCCTTGACTGTGATGTCTTAAGAATTGTTGGCTCTTCTCTTAGCCAGAATGACTGGGATTTAGTAGCCCTAATCTCTATTGCACAGGGACTGAGTACTAGTTCAAAACGACCTTTGAGAATAGAGTTTATAAACTCACTGGAAGCTAAAAATGAAATAGCTGGAACTCATCGTTATTTGGATATTGTTGGGATGGACGAAATTCCAGAAATTAAGGATTACGTCAAGAAGACTTATTATCCTTTAGATGAGCCTATTGATGATGATAAGCTTCAAGAAGCAGTAAAAGATGTGTTATCAAAAGGAAATATTTTTGAGCTATGGCTAAGAGCAAAGGGGGAGAAAATGTTTAATGACGGTTTACCTCTGGATACGGATTCTTCGGACTTCAAAGATTTCATAATTACCGGAATGAAGGGTGGAGC
Organism: Thermoplasmata archaeon; assembly: GCA_021792045.1. The sequence goes on from JAJYVJ010000107.1 coordinate 5,713, forward strand.
TAATTGAAAAAGGACAATAAGAAATGGAAAATTAGAGAATTTATTGATAAAATAGGAATGATTTCTTTCCCTGAGTATCAACGCGAACCGAATGTGTGGGATTTAAAAAAGCGACAGAGATTAATTGATTCCATACTTAGGGGAATTGATATTTCATCGATATACCTGTATCGAAATGAAGATAATTCTTACGACTGCGTCGATGGCCGTCAGAGAATTACTGCGATTCTATCTTATGCTAACAAAAATGCAGCAGATGAT
>JAJYVJ010000008.1 GCA_021792045.1 Thermoplasmata archaeon
ATATCGTAATCATAGCTGTCTTTCATATGAACGCCTTCTCACGTATCCGAGATTTTATTTAAAATTTGCCTATGAGGGCTTCATGGCGGTACTAGCCTTTGTCAACCAGCCATCTCAACATCAGTCTAATACAAATATTTAGCAATAGATTGAGGCGTCATACTATCTGTTCTTTTCCACAGGAGAATAGTTATGCTTTTAATGCGACTATCAATCCTGCCATATACATGAAAGATGATGAAAATTCCAGATACGATGTTGTCATTATAGGTGGTGGACCCTCTGGCACTATCGCCGCCAGGAAGCTCAGTGAAAACGGCCTGAAAGTGATTGTGCTCGACAAAAAGATTGAGATTGGAGCTCCGGATATGTGCTCAGATCTAATAAATTCAAGTTTACTAAGAGAAACACATGTAAATGAAGACAATATATTACTTGACCATATTTACGAGATAACTTTTGTCTCTGGTAAATCTAAGGCTTCATTTTCCATGCGTTCTAAACAAGGCCGGGATGTTTTCAATGCTGTAATAGCTGGAGACAGATTTCAGAAGGAGTTGGCAAGCCTTGCAGTTGAAGAAGGGGCAGCGATCGAGATAAGAACAGAGGTTAAAGACATTCTAAAGGAAAGAGAGGGTTACAGCTTACACGTCCTCAATATGGGAAAATATCGAGTAACAAAGGCAGATTATATTATAAATGCTACTGGTGGAATAAAACCAATTCTGTTGAATAATGGCTATCACACTGAAGCAGAATTTGATAACTTTTACTTCACATATTCGCGAAGGGCATTCTCAGCAGAAAACCCTGAACCCATTATTCGCATGAGCATTGGCGATTCAAGGTTAATAGAATACCAGATACCAGTAGCAAAGACATGGATAAACGATGTTTTGGTTGACTCAATTGACACGGTGGGACAAAGAGAAGAATTTTATGAAAATAGTGTGACCTCTGGAACTGAAAAAATTAAGGCACTGCGTAATACCGATTATGGAAACGGAAGATTCCTTAACGTAGGATTGGCTTCTGGACTTTTCAACCACTTCTTTTTCACATCGTACAATGAGGCGTTCTTCACGGCAGTGGCTGCTGCTGATTTCATTGTAGATAGCTGGGGAAACGAAGGTAGCGACAAAATCAGAAAGTATGAGGATCGAATTGAGAAGAGATTAACGGAGGAGAACAGACTTTCAGGATTATTGGCAAAGTCGATCACGAGCACTAGCGAAACTGCATTCGAAAACTTTATTGAGACTCTTTCTGGTATCGATCTTAAAGAGATCTCTGTTAGCGAGATCTTTAGAAAAACCGCAGCTAAAAATATTGATCTTCTATCAATACTTATGGGCGATCACAGACCATGAAACTTTAACACGTTATATGGCTGTTTCAAATAATCCGATGTGTTGTTATTTCTGCAATGATTAAAGACGACACTCTTAGAGAAGGTCTGCAGGCTCCTGGAATGGCCTTTACGATTGATGAAAAATTAAAATTGGCATCGCTTCTGAAAGAGGCGGGAATTAGAAGTGCACTTGTTTCATACCCGCCAGCACACGAAAGTGAAGTTGCAGTAACGAAGAAAATTGTTGAACGGAATATATTCAACGAAGTATTCGCACTTGGTCGTACAATGAAGGAAGATGTGGACACAATTCTTCAAACAGGTGCAAACATAGCCCTTCATCTTCCATTTAAGATTGACGATATAAGTAAGGTGTATGACGCAGTTAAGTACGCATCCAAGAGTGGAAAAAAGATAGAAGTTGCAATAGTAGACGTAATAGATTTTTCTCTGAAAGATATTGGAAATATTGCCAGGGGACTGAGGGAGAATGGAGCGGACATAATACAGTTGCCAGACACCATGGGAAAGGGGACTCCAGAACAGATACGAAACGTTGTTAGATTTGTAAAAGGAGTAACAGATGCAGAGATTGAAATTCACTGCCACAACGATGCTGGAAGATCAATAGCAAATGCGATTGCAGGCATGGAAGCAGGAGCAGATCATGTTGATACAACTATATTCGGAATTGGAGAAAGAAATGGCATATCGGACACTGCTTCTCTGGTTTCAATTCTCTCTTCTATGGGTGCTCCGACAGATATAATGATGCCTCAGCTTATGACCGCATATGATTATTTAAAAACACTAATTGTACAAAAGATCGGAATTGATTTTTTTGCCGATAATTTTCCAATTTATGGGAGGAATGTAAAGATCCACACAGCAGGCACTCATGCAGCATTTGGCGATGTTTTTGTGGGAAAAAATTTTTCCGTTAACGTATATACAGGGCGCAGCATGTTAAAGAGCATATTGCGATCAGAGGGGCTGCCTGTGGATGAGAAAAAACTGGAGGCATTAATGGATCTTGCTAAAGATAAGTCCGTTGATTCTGGGAAACCAGTCTCATTGGCTGAACTCAAGAAGATGTGGAGTGATATTTATGGTGAGAGTAATTGAAGTTGGACATATTGTAGCTGGACCAACTGCAGGGTTAATACTTGCGGATCTTGGGCACGAGGTAATAAAAATAGAAAACCCTGACGGTGGAGACATTGCTAGAAAATTAGAAGGATCAAGTAAGGGCGCTTTCCCAACGTTCAACAGGAATAAGAAAAGCGTTGCCATAGATCTGAAGAAGCCTGAAGGGAGGGAGGTTTTCAATGATATCGTAAAGACTTCTGATATCTTGATAGACAACCTCAGCAACGGTACAATGGATTCCCTTGGCCTGGGCTTTGACAATCTTAAAAAATTACGACACAATCTGATTTACTTATCAATACATGGGTATGGTCCTGGCCCACTACAGAACAGAAAATCTCTCGACTTCCCTATAGAAGTTCATAGTGGCATGGCCTTTATGAACGGTCTAAAGGGCCGCCCCCTTAGGGTTGGCGCTTCAGTCGTAGACATTGCTTCTGCTCTGTTTGGGGTCGTTGGTGCCTTGGATGCTCTTTCTAAAAGAAGGGAAAGTGACAAGGCAAAAAAGATAGAAATCGGTCTATTTGAAACTGCTATGTTCCTTGTTGGCCAACACATTGTAACTGAAGAAATGCTGGGAAAAGAGCTCGATCCTATTAATGAGAGCGGTTTTGCCTGGGGAATTTACGATTTTTTTGACACTAAAGATGGAAAAAAGATATTTATAGCTGTAACAACGGATAATCAGTGGAAGAAGTTCTGCCTTTCCTTCAACATAGGGTTTTGCGACGAAAGGATTTACGAGCACAATGATGGTAGATACCTCAACAGGGATACCCTAATACCGAGGATAGCTGAAAATATCAAGTGCCTCAATTCTTCAGACGTGATAGGGATTCTTGAACAAAACAACATCGTTTTCTCCATACTTAAGAAACCATGGGACCTTCTGCAAGATGATCAGTCGAAGGATAAGTTTGTCAGAGTCGATTATATCGGAGAAATGCTAAGAGTGCCATCAACTCCTGTGAACGAAACTGGATATACCGGTACGGTGCCAAATCTTGGAGAAGACACTGATACTGTACTTAGATCGCTGGGTTATCCACAAGAAAAAATTGACCATTTGCGAAAGACCAGGACTTTGCTTTGAGGTATGTCGACGAATGACGAATCGGAATCTATAAAATATAGAAAATCTTTAATTGCTGCTTCCATTGAAGTACTATGCTCCTAGTCAATCTAACAATCGCAAGCCAGTGTGGTTTAACTTTAGCTGCGGATTCCTCTGAAAGCAGTATAATAACAACTTATGTAAACCACAGATCAAACGGGAAAAATATGGTCTTTGCCTTCAGTGATGATCGGAACAAGGATTCTATAAGGCATGATTTGTCCAAGGATTTTCTTGATATCCACATTTCAAAGATGAAGAGAGCGGTTTTCATATACGGAGAAAAGAAGGGCCACGGCATGATCTCAGCCATATCGGAAGGAAGTGGATTGTTGTTGATGCCTGTGATAGCAAAAAATGGAACCGAGAACTTCAGATACGTTGTCAAGGATCTGGAAGGCATTGAAACAGTTGAAAGAAATGTCTTGAAGTCCGGCAATAAGATCGAGACAATGAATTATGATCGGATAAACGATGAAAATATTCTGCTGAGCTCTTTCAACATATTGCACTATTACCCATTGGCTAATGTTACCCCTGTGGAATGGAAAATTCTTGGAATTGCCTATTCTGCTGGCTATTACTCATGGCCAAGGACAGCACCGTTATCAAAGATATCAGATTCCGTTGGCGCATCTAAAACCAGCGTACTGTATCACTTGAGAAATGGAGAAAGGAAGATTTTACAGAAGTTCTTGGGAAATTAATTATTCATAACTCTAGCACAGTGCCTCCTAACTTTTCCGTTCGCGATTTTATGACTGGAAAAATAGATGTCCCAGTAGTTGCAATATTCCTAGTAAAACTTTAACCTGTTACAAGGTAACTTTAAATATTTCTAAACAGTGTAACTTATTATGGTAGATCCTAGGTACGATCCTGAAAATATAGCAGGAAGGTTAGAACGACTGCCGCGTAGCAATTTTCATATAAAATTTGCTCTGATGCTTACCAGTGGGGAGTGGGCTGAGAGCTTAATGCTACTTGGAAATGGAGCCATACTTGGGCTTGTTGCAACAGCTTTCGCCCTAACTGGCGTTTTATCCAAATTTGCACTTCCGGCATTTTTCTTCGTTGGAGAGTTCGTAGGTTCCATCCTATTCGGGAGGCTTGCAGATACCAGAGGAAGAAGGGCAGTGTTTCTGATTAACCAGTTATTGTTTGGCCTTGGAATGATTATTGCGGGATTCATGACAGATTGGCAACTTGTTGCAATATTCGTATTAATAGGCGGTATAGGAGTTGGAGGAGAATTCCCACTGGTAGACAGTTATGGAACTGAAGTTTTCACTGGAAAAAACAGAGGAGCATGGCTTGCACTTATCTATACCATAGCAGTTACATCCGCACCTTTGATAATATACATTACATCGCTGACCGCCAGCATCCCATATTACTCTTTCAGGATACCACTCTGGATCATGGGAATATCAGGGATAATTGTCTGGTTGGTAAGATTCAGATTGAAGGAATCTCCCAGATGGCTGGCGAATCATGGACAGATGAAAGAAGCCGAACGGATGATGGACAATATAGAGAATGAGGTGAAGAAGAGTACCGGGTTAAAAGAACTCCCACCCGTCACAGACACTCTTGAGACACCCATTCAGGTCTCCAGATACAAGGACATATTTGCAAAGGACGTGAGAAAGACCACTATAATGATGGCTATTTTTATGTTTTTCCAGTCTGGCATATTTTATGGATTTGTCACATTTGCCCCAGGATTGGTCGTAGTCGCATACCCTAAGGGCGACCCATTGGGTGCTGCTGCGGTGATATTCTCTGGTTTTCTCGTTGGAAGTGTGTTCAATATCTTCATTATAGATAAAATAGAAAGAAAATGGGGAATTATAATGTTCGCAGTCCTTGGTGGAGTTTTTGGAACGTTCTTTGCTGTAATACATGGAATAGATGAAGTTGTCATATTTGGATTCCTGACAGCCTTCATGCTGTGGAATTTCTCAAACTTCATGCACCAATATAACGCGGAGATATTTCCGACAAGAGTTAGAACCACAGCAGCCGGGTTTGTCTATTCGATAAGCAGAATCTCAACAACAATTCTTGTCCTGTTTATTGCGTTTTTCATTGGTGCGAAAAATGCGCCAGGCATATTTGCATTTGTGTGGGTCCTGGTCGTCATAGTTTCCCTGGTTCTGATACTGCTTGGTCCAAAGAGCACAAGGAGATTTGTTGAACAGATTGCAAATTAGAACCTCCATAATTTTTAACACTTTTTTCATACAGTTAGCTTATCCTGATCCGCGTTTTCATTTTCTATCACTTTCTTAGCGAAATTGATCATGCCCCCCGCCATCAGTATATCCTTTGGTATACCAGACGGGGAGATGAAATGCAACACCGAATTCTGCGAACGAATTTCCTCGTTTTCGAATAATACTAACACCTCGTCGAAATCACTGAACATATTATCAGAACTATACGTGCCTACGAATAACCCAACATTGATGGCGTTTCTAAAGAAAAGTCTCGAAAAACTCTTTGCAAATACCCCGACTATTCCTATTTCCCTGAGTAAGGCTGGGGCTTGTTCCCGAGATGATCCAGATCCAAAGTTTTCCCCAGCTATTATGATGTCACCTTTTTTCACCCGCTTCGAAAAGTTCGGGTAAATGGATTCAAAGCAATGAACTTTTTGTGACTCTAGAGGCAAATGCAGATAGCCACCAGGTGCAATAACGTCTGTATCAATGTTATTTCCAAACAAAAATATTCTTGCCATTTTACCCACCCGGTACTGTTATCTTGCCTGAAATTGCACTCGCTGCAGCAACATAAGAGTTTGCAATGTATACTTTACTGCTGGGATCGCCCATTCTTCCTCTGAAATTCCTGTTTATGTTTGTTATGCATACTTCATCTTTCGCCAAGACACCCATGTGCAAACCTGCACAGGCTCCACAAGTTGGAGGGGCAACAGTTGCACCCGCTTCCACGAAGATCCTTATAAGACCTTCTTCTAGAGCTTGTTTATAAATGTTCCTTGTTGCTGGAACGATAATCAATTTAACCCCACCTTTCACATGATTCCCCTTTAAAATTTTAGCTGTTTCTCTCATGTCCGAGAGCGTTCCGTTTGAACAGTTTCCGATGTAAACTTGATCGACATCTATTCCCTCATAGTCTGAAACTGGCTTTACATTACTAGGTAAATACGGTGCTGCAAGAAGTGGAACCATTCCTTCCATTCCTAGATCCAGTTGTTCGTAATCTGATCTGTAATCAGAAATAATATCTGCCCTGACCTTATGCAGAGCTTCGTTCATGATAATGGATGTCTTTGCTCCTGCTTCAACGGTCATGTTCGCGATAGCGAGGTTGTCGTCCTGGGAAAGGCCACATTCCTTATCGAGCCTTACCTCTATTGATTTGTAATTTGCACCGTTAGTCCCGAGGACAGATAGAATCTTTAAAACTACATCCTTTCCAGTTACGAACTTTCCCTTTTTCCCATGGACCTTGATTAAAATAGTTTCTGGAACTTTGAACCATAATTTACCAATTGAAATGAGTGCGGCCATATCTGTTGAGCCAAGACCGATACCCATTGCCCCAACCGCGCCAGCAGTAACAGTGTGAGAATCCGTTCCCACAACAAGCATACCAGGAAGAATGATTCCCTTCTCAATAAGGAGAGTGTGCTCGATGCCTTCACCCCAGGGAATAACCATCCATCCTCTATTTTCTGCAAACTCGACAAGATTTTTCTCGTTGTTTGAGCTGGTGACATCCTTTGGTGGAAAAATGTGATCATTAACTACAACGATCTGACCGGTAAATCTCACATTCCCATTATCTATTCGCTTCATGCTTTCAATTGTCATTGGCCCAAGGACATCGTGAAGATATATCAGATCAGGCTTTGCCCAAACAAATTCTCCTGCCTTTACGTCTTTGCCTATTACACGCGAAAATATTTTCTCTGCTGATGTCCTGCGATTATGAATCATTTTTCTGTGCCACCCGAATCAAGCACTTAACTTTTATTCGGATAGTATTCCATACGAGACAAATAAACATTTTGTATTCTGAAAGCCAAGTAAAAAAATGAGATAATATTTTTGTTATGCCTCTTCGGGCGTAGCAGAAATTTCCGAAAGGTTATGTGAAGGTTTTGGAGTTGCTACGATGAATACAAGGCAAAGCACAAGCGGGATTATGAGTACGTAAATTCCAGCTAAGTAGTAGCCAACCATTTTTATCATAGCTCCCATCAGGCTTGATCCGATAATTGTTCCAACATTGAATATAAGAAACATGAATCCAACTGCCGACCCTCTCCATTGGTCTTCAACAGTTTCTTGCGCAAATGCTGCAGTGTTGGAATATATACCGTACCCAGCACCGAAGAGTATTGTACCTATAGCCGCTGTCAGCACTATTGGGGTCTTTAGGAAGAGTATTAGAGAGCTAACAACAAACACCGACCCAGAAATAATCAGGACAAGTTTTCTCATCACTCTGTCCCCAAAAATTCCCCCGGGTAGAACCAGGATCAGGTATGCAAGACCAAAGAAAGAGTATATGAAAGTAGCTTCGGTTTCAGTAAAGCCAAAATTGATGAGGTAGGGAGTGAAGTAACTTTCGAATGCAAAAAAGGCTATGCCGAAAAACAGGAAAGAGATAGATACGAGAATCAGTGAACTGTTTAGGATCTCTAGGATGTTTCTTTTCGGTTTTTTGTACAGCTTGTACTTTGATGGAACAAGTGCTATAACGGTAACTATCAGAGCAACTCCAGCTACGCCAGCAATTATAAATGGTATATCAAACGCAGAGGCCGTTGAAAACCTGGAGAAGATGTAAGGGGATACAAATAGCCCGAGGCCAAAGGCGATCCCTTCAGAGGCAATAACTGTCTGTCTTGCTCTTGGTCGAATGTCGCCTAGGAATGCAATTATTTCAGGCTGGATCATTCCTGTTCCAAAACCAACCAGGAACCTGTACGCCACTAATTCGTATTTATTAGTTACAAAACCTGTAAGCGTGGAAAAAAGAGATATTATCGTCAGGGAAATCAAAATACCGTTCCTTGTTGTAATTTTGTCGAAAATGTACCCGCCAATCACACTGAATATTGCTATTCCCGCTGCAAATCCTGAACCAGCAATCCCTATGTATATTGAATTCGGGCTGAGATGTATGGCACTAACAATGAACGTCCCGCCGAAGAAGAAGAGGTTGGCGTCAAAACCAACAAGGAACATTCCAAGCGCGACAGGTATGACCACCTTCAACAGCCCACCAATAGTACTTGCTTCTTTTAGTACTGTTATATCACTCTTTTGTTCACCCATGATACTTTCTAGCACGTTAAAGCGTCTCACTATTTAACCTTTCTTTAATAATTAATTTCCATGAGTAATATTCTAAATGAGCCCATTCAATTGATCTAAAGCCTCATGATTTTTCTTTAGTCATTATGCGATAAGTTCGCATGAAAAAGAGGTGTGGAACTTCTACCTTTTAAAATATAATAGACTAATATATCAGGAGATATATTCTTATATAAACCTCATGTTACTTTTATCATGCAAAGTGAAGATGATGAAATTAAGGATATAATTGCCAGAGTTAACAGGATTCCTGTTTGGTCGCTCCCTGCTTCCTTCCTTGCAATATTGGGATTGGGGTATTTTTTCACATTCTATGATATATCAGATATAGGACTGGCAATGCCTGCTATTTCTGCCCAGTTCCACATCGTAAGTACTTCAACTATTCTTTTCATTGCGCTATCGGTGGGCCTCATTGGATATGGGATAGGATCGTATATTATTGGGAGCACAGCGGACGTATTTGGAAGGTACCGCTCCATGATACTTACCATGGGCCTAACGGCACTGGGTTCATTTGGAGATGCCATTTCTGTCAACGTGCCAGAATTAACCATTTTTAGATTCATCACTGGGCTAGGTCTCGGCGCAGATCTTAACTTGGTTTCAACCTACATAAGCGAATTTGCACCACCTGCTATAAGGGGGAAAATTACTGTCTGGGCATTCCTTGTTGGAATTTTAGGTCAAGCCATAACCCCATTCGTGGGTCTTGCGCTGGTTCCCGTCTTCTACACAGGATGGAGGTGGCTTTTTGGTATAGGTGCTATAATCGCCTTTGTGGCACTTATTCTGAGGTTCGAACTTCCAGAATCACCAAGATGGTTGGCTACAAAGAAAAGAGATATCCCAAAGGCAAGAAAAGTTCTCGAACTGATGGAAAGGACTGCATTGAAAAAGGTCGGAAAGCTACCTGAACCAGTCTTGAGTGATGTTGTAATCGAAAAACAAAAGTACCCAACCCTCTATCTGTTTAAGAAACCTTATTCAAGCAGGCTTGCACTCCTAGTCTTTGTTTGGTTTTTCTGGTACATTGGAAATTACGCGTTTCTAGGCGACGCTGCAACCATGCTATCCGGTGCGGGATTCACTATCGCCTCATCCATCCTGTTCCTTGCAGTAGGAGCTATTGGATATCCTGTTGGGGCAGCCATTATGATTGCTGTAGCTGATAAATTTGAAAGGAAATATATAATATTCATTGATACTGTTGTATGGTTTGTGGGATTGATAATTTTCTCACTAAAAACCACTGATGCTGTGTTTGTTGGATCATTCATGGCCTCACTGGCTTTAGGCATGTACCTGCAGGTTGCTTACACGTATACTGCTGAGAATTATCCAACGAGAGCAAGGAGCTCTGGATTTGCTTTAACCGATGGAATTGGACATGTGGGTGGTGCTTTCGGTGCTCTCTTTCTTCCGTTTCTTGTTGCGACTTATTCGTTTTCCGTTGGTTTTGTATTCATCGCGGTCACTGGTCTTATCGCAGGCATACTTGTAATCGTTGGAGGAGCAAAGGCTACACGAATGACTCTGGAGGAGGTGTCAGCCTGAGTTCAAAAATCTAGGGATAAAATAGCTGAAATATATATAAATTTATATCAATATTTTTTAAAAATTTGACTCACCCCAGCAATTGTTTATTACAAATTAAGTCATTAATTGCCGTATGAGGAACGAAGTAAGCAGTGGAATTCTTGTCTTTCGAGAAGTCAATGATAAAAGAGAATATCTCTTTCTTAAAAAGGGTGAAGATTATTTGGACTTCCCAAAAGGACACATTGAAAGAGGCGAGAGTGAAATAACCGCTGCAAAGAGAGAAACTCTGGAAGAATCTGGCCTAGAAATAGAACCTATTCCTGGCTTCAGGGAAATGATAAACTATCATTTCAAGTCAAACGGCGTGACTGTAAATAAAAAAGTCATAGTGTTCGTTGGAGAAGCGAATAACGGATCGAAACCGAGGATTTCCAGCGAACACATCGGATTCAAGTGGCTTGATTACAAAACAGCAATGAAAGAACTCCGGTATCTAACGCAGAAAGATTTGCTCGAAAAGACTGAGAACTTCTTGAATCAGAAAACGGTGCGAAGATAAAGCAAATGACGCCGTATTTTTTTATACGACCCGCTAATGGTTGCTGATTCATCTTACTTTAATTGTTCCACCAGACGGACTTCCGGCTGGTTTTTGCCTAAGGATCAGTTGAAATAGTGAGAGTGGACCTTTTCCTCTATCCTGCGATTCTTTGAGCCTGTAGAAGAGAAAAGAAGAAAGGAATCTGCCAGAGAATATGATTAAGTAAGCAATTGTTAGCGATATACCCAGAGGCATAAAGGATATGAACGCCTGGAGTAGATAACCCCCAGTTAGTGCACCAAACAGGTAAACTAAGCCATTGAATCCGTTGAGTATTGATATGAACTCGCCTCTCCTGTCGACAGGTATAATGTCAAGCAAGTAGGAATTCATAACTACGTTTTGAATAGCACTAAGCCCTCCACTGTAGAGCTCAAGTATGATGAATTCCTGAAAGTTGTGAAAGAATGCATAGAATATTGGAATCAGACTGAGCATTAGCCGGTTAAGGAATATAAGTGGGGGGCGATTGATTTTGTCCGTTATCCTTCCAATCAGGAACTGAAAAAGCACAGTCGTCGCAGATGCGGCAACTGTAAGGTAAGCAATCTCAGAAAGATTAAAGTGCATCAGGTCTACTATTGTTAATGGAAAAAGAGGCCAGGCCATGGACCAGAAATAGCCCTGGATGTTCATGGCGAGGAAGTATCTGTAGAACAGTTTTTCTCCCCTCAAGGTTTTCATTGTCTCTAGTAGGCTTTTTTTTGAGACCGAGGAGTGCTTTTTCTCCCTTATTAACGCAACAACTATGACAGAAATCAGGTAAGATACTGCAGCGACAAAGAACGGAATCCTGATTTCACTTGTAACCTTGCCAGTAAAGAAAATGGACATTAAAAGTAGTGAGATGATTGTCCCAACTGACGCAAGATTGTTCACTATGGACAGAAATTTTCCTCTGGAAGAAGATTCTGCCTGCTCTGCAATCAACGAGAACCAATTTACGGTGATCATGGAACCAAAAAAGGATATTCCGCCATATGCGATAATCAGCTCTACAGGTGTTTTCACAACTCCCATTAGAAACCACAGAAGGGCAAGCACCGATCCACCAACCACAAGAAAGAATTTTCTTACACCGAATCTATCGCTCATTCTGCCCCAGAAAAGCTGTGCCCCGTTTCCGACAGAGTTTGCAGCAGACTGAAGCCAACCCATTTCCGCAGGGGAAGCTCCCAGAAATGCACCATAGACCCCGACAAACGCTGAAGCTGCAGTTGCTCCTACCGCAACAATGAACGATCTCAGCGCTATGATTGTTTTGTTGTTCATCAAAAGGCCTTTAGAACTTAAATTCAATGTGTAGCTTGATTTTTTACAAAAATATTTCGTAGCGACTGAATCTAGCCCGAAAGAGGAAATACTCGAAGTGCTAGGAGAAACTTATTTACATTAGGGTGATAATCTTCAATTATGGTTTCTAACTTTTCCTTAAAAAACAAGAAGATATTGATAACTGGTGGAGCGGGTTTTATAGGGTCCAACATGGTAAGAAGATTGCTTCTAGACAATGAGGTCACAGTTCTGGATAATCTTTCTGGAGTTGATAGAAGGTACATCGAAGAGTTTGAAGGAAACAGAAACTTCAAGTTTATCAAGGATGACATAAACTCCATATTTGATATCCAAGAGGCCATAAATTTTGATCTCGTCATACACCTGGCAGCAAATTCTGATGTCAGAAATGGTTCAATAGATCCGTCCATAGATTTCAAAAGCAACACTCAAGGCACATTCAACGTACTGGAATTCATGAGGAGAAAGGAAATTCCCGAGATTATGTTTTCATCAAGCTCAACAGTCTATGGTGAAACTGACGTACTACCTACACCGGAAGATTACGGGCCATATATGCCGATATCAAGTTACGGCGCCTCCAAGATGTCCGGTGAAGGTTTCATATTTGCATACTCACATTATTACGGAATAAGAGGGAGTATTTTCCGTTTTGCGAACATAGTCGGAAGAAATTCAACACACGGGGTTATTCATGATTTTATCAACAAGTTGATGGCGAACAAGAAAGAGCTTGAAATTCTTGGAGATGGCACTCAAAGAAAATCGTATATGCACGTAGATGACTGCGTGGGTTCAATGATTTATGTACACAACAAAATAAAGAAGACAGATGTTGTAAATCTGGGAAACAGTGCCGTAACCTCAGTGAAGACTATAGCCGACACAGTAACTTCCCAGATGGGACTCCATAATGTAAAGTATGTGTTCACAGGTGGCCTGGATGGAAGAGGATGGAAGGGCGATGTCAAAGTTGCACAGCTTGACATTAAAAAACTTGAAGGTATGGGATGGAAGAACAAATTTACAAGTGATGAGGCCGTCACCAAGGCAACCGCAGAAATACTGGAGCAGAGAGGAATTTCCAAAAAATCATGATGAATGTTTCACAAACCATTCGACAGCTTTTTTAAGATATGCTTCCTGATGCAGTTTCTCCTTGAAGCCGTGGCCCTCTCTTGGAAATATTATTAGTTCAGTTTCTTTCCCATGATCCTTTAGGGCTCTGTATAACTGCATGTATTGCCCTACTGGAACGTATTTGTCCATCTCCCCATGCATCAGGAGTATTGGTGCCCTGACTTTATCAATATAGTTGATTGGAGAGAATTTCTCGTAAAGTTTGTGGGCGTATGGGTCGTCGTCCATGTGAAGCCTGTCCCATGTAGAAAGGTTGGAAGTCCCGTGAAAACTCAACCAGTCGCTAATGCCGAAGAGCGAAACACTTGCCCTGAAAATATCTGTCTGTGTGACAGCCCATGCACTCATAAATCCACCATATGATCCACCAGTTATGAAAATGTTATCAGATGTTAGCCGGCCTGTTGATTTAAGGAATCGAACCCCAGAAAGGATGTCCTGAAAGTCTTTCCCTCCAAGATCCCCGATGTTCGATTCTGCATACTTCCTCCCTTTTCCGATACTCCCCCTGTAGTTTGGGGAAAAGACAGAGAAGCCACTATCAAGATACAAGTTATTTCTGCTAAGAAATACAAGCCCTGAAAATGACGTTGGCCCACCATGAACATCCACTATGAGAGGCTTATCCGGTCCCAAGCTTCTCAGGAGTCCGTATATCTCCAACCCGTCGTCTGCTTTCCATTTGAGAAGTTCATATGGATATTTTTTAAGATTTCCTTTCAGACTCATGTTATCGGAGCTTATTGTATCCAAAGACCCGTTCGGTGAGAGAAGCATTACTTCCTGAGGTAGCGAATCATCAGAAAAAACAAATGCCAAGTGATCCTTGGAAAGAGAGAATTCAGGAGATCCTAGGGGGTATACAGTGCCAAGCGACTTCCATATGTCGGTCCACTTTCCATCAGACACAGATACCCCAAAATTCAACTCCATTGTCCAGAGGGCGTATATTCTGCCATCTTTACTCCAGGATATATCCGAGTAGCTTCTTTCCATTCCTTCAGTGACATTTGAGCTATTCTTTGATGATAGATCGGTTACAATAATGTCTCCAGAATCAACACCACGATCACTCAACAAAGATTCAAGGAAAGCTACGTTCTTCCCATCTGGTGAGATTTGTGGCCTTGCGATTTGTCTTCTCCCTGGATCATAAATGAGAGTCCGTTCACCATCAGAAATATTGAGCCTGTAGAGTTTAGCTCCGTACCATGAACTCTCGGTGGGATTATCTGAGCCGACAGCCACTATGGTATTTTTTAAAACATCGAATTCCCAAACCTGCAAACCAGAGGTAATCTTTCCTATCCCATCGGACGGCCTGTATAAATAGAGTGACCAGAAGGGATCCTCTTTCTCAAAAAAAATTGGATCGTCTCCCAGTGCCTTTCTTTCCAGCTTATCCTTTGCAACGGGATCTGTCATTAAAAGTATAAGCGACTCATCATCCTTCCATTCAATTGAGTGTATGTCAGTTTCAACCGCAAGTTTTTCTTCCCTGTGATTTTCCAGATTGTGAATCAATAGGTAATCCGATTTTCCTTTTTTCTGTACAATCGCTATTCTTGTTCCTGAAGGATTGAGTTTTGCCCCCGAATAACTGATTCCCGGATCACTGAATTTTTTTATAATTCCATGTGTGCTGATCTGTCTTACTATAACTTGGCTCTCTGTTTGCGTTTTCTTTGTTTTGTATGTTGCGGACGATACGTAACTCACAATATCTTCATTGAGCCTCAGATCAACAGTATCCAGGTTTCTGTAAGAGAAATAATTATCAAAAAATTCTTTGTTATTCATTGTAAACAATTTCCAACAACATATTAATTTTTTGCTTTCGAGACCCTGTCAAATTTTAATTGATTTTTTTATAATCCATGAGACCTATCTAAGAGCGTGAAATGTGATAGAATCATTTCTTTACATGCGACTACAGAAAGCATCATACTTTAAGTTTAAGAGGGTTACAACATCACTGAATGATTTCTCATATGTTAGAGCCTAACTACCACGAATACTATGCTTGTGGATGCATCGTTTCACACTGCAATGAGGTAGTGTCCTAGAAATGTGAATATACTCTGCCGACTCGACAAACCCCGCAAACCTGCTGATCTCGTCCTCCGTTAACCTAGCAGGATTGGATTCCACCTCAATAAATATTGTTTTGTCGTCTTGTGCAACAAGAGGCTTTAATGCATTTGAATTCCTTGTGCACCTCGTTTTTGAAACAAATTCATGAAGGAAAGGAGATTATATGATCAATGTTATTGATAGGTTTTATTGCGATTCTATTTTTCAATATGAAGCTATCCACTTTCCGATGTACGATCTCACTTCATCAAAGTCAGGCAGATTGCCAAGAATCACGGGCTTCAATTCTTTAGAATAAATCTTGTTTCTTGATTCCAGTTTCTGCATAAATTGGGAAGAGTCGAAGTTAAGGTTATAATAAGCAAGCTTTCTGTTCACCAATTCGATGTTAAATTTAATATTTTTCCGACGAATCAAAAAATATAGGTCAAAGATGTCCCTGCCTTTTTCCCGGGTAAGTATAGCCCTGACCTTTTCACTTCCAACCTCATCGAGATTCATTCCAGACAAATTTTTCACCGGGATATCATACTGGGGAAAGTCTATTTTCAATGATAAACTTGGAAGAACAATTTTCTCTCTTTGACTGACCTCAACATAGATAACACATCTGTCTTTATTGCTGGAGTGCAGTGGGCCATTTATCAAAAATCTCACCGACAGTCCCAGTTTGTCGTCCTTGAGAATTTTGATCTCATTTTCATATCCATATAAATTTATGGACCTGGATACAAATTTTGTAAAGTTTCGCTCAAGAGGACCTTTGGCGGTGAAGTCTAGATCCTCTGAAAACCTGTTAAGTCCGTGAAATAACCACAAATATGTCCCACCCTTAAAGACCAGAGGATAGTCTGAAATAATGGTGAGAATAAGGCTCTGCAGGTAATGCTTCTCCTGCTGCCACGGTCTCATTCCAGAAAGTCTGGCTATTTCTCTTATTCTATTGGCGCCGATCATTCCACAACCTCGAGCAACTTAAGCTTCCCCTTGCCTGAAAATTTCTCGAGAAACGATTTAAATTCACGCATTTTCTTATTGCCCATATATGAACGCAAGTCATCCAATGAGAAATAATTGAGGTAAAACCCATCCAACAGCGCTTTTTCAACGGCAGCAACGAAGCAGTAGCTGCCATTTATGACGTGCCGCTCATAGCCGAACATGAGTCCTGGGGGAATCTTATGATATTCAAGACCCAAGTCATCCATCGTTATGGAATTAATTGGAGTCACTGACTGAATCCTGTATGGAACCTGCTGTGTAATATTATGGAACAACAGTGCAGAGGATAATGATATGTATGAAGGTTCAATAAGTTGCGATGCTATTATAAAGTCATTTTCTATGAAAGAGATTTTGCCTCGAACCAGGCGTTTTGCGAAACCATTTTTCCAGAGTCTCGTCAGGTATACAGAAGCAGTGGCGTAATCCTTGCCAATCAGGTTGGATAGCTGCGATCTATTATAAACGGCTCTATCAGAACTTAAGGCCATTTCCTTGATTTTATACAGTGTAAGTTCTTTCATCTTATCCCTCCCGTTGAGACTCCTCCCATCAGAGAAGAGTCATTGGATATCATCATTCGTATTTTACAATATTGTTAATGACAGGTGACAATATAAACTTTGCATTTGTCTGAATAATTCTGAATTTCTGAGATTGGGAAACTTAATAGTGCGACCAAAACAGCAATTTCTGTACACTATCTTCAGATGACACTGAAAATGTTATTGCTCCTTTTAAAAATGCATGTAAGCCATTGAACAAGTATTATAAAATATTTCACAATTCTATGATTGAGATGGAGAGAACAAACGAGCTCGTATTCACAAAGGACAAAGTGAAGACTGACCTAATGCTGTATAAGGAAAAAGCCGAACTTCTTATACCTGGTGTAAACGAAGAAAACAGATTTCATGCTCTGTGCAGTGGAAACACCACGAGATTTTTTATAACAAGCACGTCACTTGAAGACCTAAACAGGATGCGATTCTTCTTTTACAGGCTCTATGACGCAATAACAGAAGACAGTGATATAGATTTCAATAATTTCTCGAAACGTATCGTGCTTGCAAACTCAAGAAACTTCAAAAAGGAACGTGAAGAATATTACCCAAGATTTGTAAGAAACATCCTTGAATTCTCGGAGATGGACGAAGAGAGCCCACTGCTGTATACAGTAATAATTCGATCGACGAGGAACAGGCTATTGAAGAAGATTCGTTTCAATTTCTTGATCGTGGTTTCGGCTTCATCGACATATACTCTATCAAGAATACATGATTATGCCATTCAGGAGATGGCATCCATGAAAAGCGAAGTCCAATGGAAGTTAAAAATGCCGAGAAAACCGTCCCTGGTCGATAATTTGTTAAAGAATCCATTCAATCTTGTGAATTTCATTAGGATCCCATCAGAGCATGATACCATAGTTTAGATTCCTAGATGAGGCGATTAAAACAATATGTCGAGTTGTTCCAATTTGATAAGGTTCTGCCTCTGGAACCTGCAGAATTTTTATTATTGTCTATTGCACTGATTATGCTTCTTTGATATCGGTTTACAGTCTGAGAGAGAAATTCAGAGCGCAACTGCTATCTGTTCATGAAGAAGCAATATGGCTTCAAGTCAAAAGTCCAGTGTATGACCTTCAAAGGGAATCCTGATCGTTTCGCGTTCTCTCATTGATGTCAATTGCTCAAGAGATTCGTGTGTCAGGTGAATAGGAATAAGAGTTCTGCTTTTTGACTCAGCACGTACCCGTATTGCGTCCGAAACCGTGAAATGCTTCCACCGCGCAGCAATATCGGCCATATGATCAGGATAAGTGCATTCATGCAGAAGGTAATCAGACCGTTCGGCTAGCTCCACAACAGAAGAAGAATATGCTGTGTCTCCAGTATATACCAAGGACTTGCCTCTTAATTCGACTCTATAAGAATTATCGGGTATTATGTGATTTGCTCTTGTTGATAGAATCCCCTCATAGTCCTTATTCTCCTCAAACTTCACACACACATCAAAGGAGTCTGGGGTATTTACTAACCTGAGTATTTCATTGGTGCTCTTCTCGATACCTTCAGGGCCTACTACAACGATCTGGTCTCTGATCTTGTTTATGGCCCTTAACCAGAGAAGTTCGGCGAGCCCGGCGTAATGATCAAGGTGCATGTGTGAAATCAACACGGTCTCGACGCTTTCCAGCGGAACATTATTATCAAGGAGCGACTCAACAGTATGCGGCCCGCAATCAAACAGTATCTTCTCATCAAGCAGGATTGAAGAATTCCTCTTTCCCACAGAAAGATGGGATGACCACGTTCCAAGAAATCTGATCATTAGATCACCTTGTAAGCTCTTCAAGGGATTTTCCAGTTGTCTCTACACCTAAGAGCAATGTTACTATTATACCTAAAAGGGCGAAGACGAAGAAGAAGAGAAGACCATATCCGAGACCAAAAACATCCATAAGGGTAGGAAAGACCGTAAGACCAAGTATCGCTCCAACTCTGCTGAATGATGTACCCCATCCCTGGCCTGTTGCCCTGATTGATGTAGGATAAAGTTCCTGTGGATATATCAGATCAGTGCTCCCTGGGCCCATTGTTTGCGTAACTTCGAAAAGTATAAACATTGCGATTATAGCAGCCGATACAGAAGCCATTGAAAATGCATCTTTTGGAATTCTAAGAGCGAGTATAGCAAGAACGAATAGGGATATGGTCATTCCTACGAAGCCTATGAGCGTAATTTTCTTTCTCCCTATCCTATCAATGAATGCAATACAGAGAACACTCCCGACGACAGCCATAACAGAAAAAACTGCAGATCCAAGTAGTGCCCTCGTCTTGCTCAGTCCGAGTGCCCCAAGTATTGTTGGGTTGAACAACCCGATACCGTAAAATGCAACATCATACGAGAACCAGAAAACTGAGATGAAGATTGTAGCCCGTACATATTTGGAGCTGAATATTTCTGTAAATGAAGTTTTTTTACGAGTTATTTTGATAGGATTCATATGTCCTGTGACCTTTTTCTCAACATCCTCTGCCTTTTTCTCCTGCCCTTCATTCGCAAGCCAGCGAGCGGATTCAGGTACACCTCGCCTAAGCACCAGGACAATTACTGCCGGTATGATGCCGACCGCGAAGAGATACCTCCATCCTATGGAACTGAACGGGATGAGAAAATATGCCAATGTATATGCAACAGCGGCTCCGATCCACCAGGAAGATGCATTTGCTGCGAGCAGTTTTCCCCTAGATTTTATAGGCGAAAATTCAGAGATTATTGTTGTGCTGATAGCGTAATCTGCACCTATTCCGACACCAAGAACAAGGCGGAAAACAAACATTGATGAATAATTAAACGAAATTGCAATGAGGGCCGTCAGAACGGCGAAAATGGCCATATCCCACATATACATAAATTTACGACCCTTAAGGTCCGTTACGTACCCGATTGTAACTGCACCAAAGAGCATCCCTATGGTTGTTGATGCAGCAAGGAGACCATAGCCAAGAGCTGTATTCACATAAGAGAAGCCGGAAACAACCTTGAGCACTGGGAGCGTTGCGCCAATAGCCGATATGTCAAAGCCATCGAGAAAAACGCCGATGGCAGATAGCAGCGTTATTTCATACAGGATCCCTCTGGGTTTTGCTATATCGAAAGCCCAGAACGGAGATCCCTGCGTTTCCTTTTCTGTCATACTAAAACATTAAGCGTGAACTGCTGATAAAACTTTAAAATATAGAATATATAGAAAACTGTCTTATTTTTCCTGCCTGCGATCCCTATATGTGTATCTCAAGGTTATGTCGCTGATTATATCCATAGCATCCACAAACCTATCGGTAACCTCTTCAAGATCTTCGTATATCTCTTTATACTTTATTATCTCCTTAATGTCTCTTCTGTGCATTACTGCCTTGAGGGCCCTTCGTAATATGTCGTCTGCAATGTTTTCACTCCTAGAGCATTCCTTGTAAAGTCCCATAATTTGTTCACGTATTTCCATAACCGCTTCCGTGTTTGCATCCTGCAGATCATTAAGTTTATTCACCGCGTCTCTTACAAATCTTACCTCGTCAAGGATGGTGTTAGTGAGTTCTCTTATGTAAGAATCGCTTCTGTTTATCTCATAAAGGAATATCCTTGAACTTGCCATTTCTTCAGTATCTATTATGTCATCGAGCCGCTTCGCAAGGTGTGATATGTCCATGTATGCTATGGTGTTTGACCGTATATTCACAATGTAATCAAGGATATCATGAACGTATCGATCCGCATTATGTTCATAGTTTTTTATTTTCTTGAACAGCGCCTCAGGATCTTCTATGCTTTGCTCTTTCAAGATTTCATTCATTGATAGCGAGGCCTTTTCTATGTAGTCGAGAAGATTCTCAAATTCATCTGCTAGAGTGGTCGTGACCAAACCAAGTTCGATCTCGCCCGACGTTAAGGCGAGCGATCTCCTCTTTGTTTCGGGCAGCAGAGCCAGAGTTATTGCGAAACCTGCAATGGAGAATACTCCGAGCATTCCGATCAGGTCGAACTTACCTATGTCCACAAGAAGTATTGGAAACAGGAGTGCGGATATGGCAGCACCGAGCTTTCCGCTCATAGAAGCAATTCCGTGCCCCCTGGCGCGAAATGCCGTCGGATAGAGTTCTACAGGATAGACATAGGTCGTTGTATTTGCGCCATAATTCGTGAAGAAGAATGTTAATGCATAAACAGCAAAGAACATTAATGTTGATACCGCGAGTATCCTGGCGCCTAACAAAGCAAGTGTGAGGAAAGCCGCACCAGTAATCAAAAATCCTATGTACTGCATTGATTTCCTTCCCTGTCTATCTATGAGTGCGACTGCAACCCAGTACCCGGGAACAGAAGCTACAATCAAAAGAAGTGCAGTAGCATCCGTCGGTGCGAGAAGACCTTTCAGGCCGAGGAGCCGGGTCATGTAGGGAGTGAAAATCGTTGTGCCATAATAGGATGAATCCATGAGGAACCAGGTGGCGGAAGTTGCAAAAGCAATCTTCCAGTGTTTTCTCAAAAAAGTCCAGATATCTTTTTCAGAGCCACCAGATTTTCCATTTTCTTTTCTCTCACCTTTTGCTGAGTTTAAGTCCGTCGGATCTTTGTATGAATCATTTGTGTTTTCCTTGTTTCTTATGCTTTGCCTGTACCATGGTGTTTCCTTCAGCGTGACCCGGTAATATAGGACTATAGCCACAGGCACTGCACCAACGCCAAGAAGAAGTCTCCACACAATATCAGGAGCCACATGGAAGGTCAAAAGCCCCACTGCCATGACTATACCGGCTATTATCCCAAAGCCCTGCATTGCAAATGTAGAGGAAATAAGTTTTCCTCGATCCCTGATATTTGCATACTCTGCAACTATCGTTGAACTCAAGGGATAATCTCCTCCAATCCCAACGCCCAGGAGGAATCTCCAGAACAGGAGCATGTAGAGATTTATCGATAGTGCCGAGCCGATGGCCCCGATTATTAGGAGGGTTACAGTGATCCAGAATGCGTTTTTTCTTCCAAATTTATCTCCGATGTACCCGAATATTATCGGCCCTATGACCGCGCCAAAGAGAGCTATGCTTGCAAGTATCCCCAGTTCTGCATTGCTAACGTTGAATATAGGTTCAAGAATAAGCAGGACAATCCCTATGACAAAAAGGTCATATGCATCCGTGAAAAAACTCATTCCAGAGATAAGCATTATGCGAATCTGAGCTCTTGAAAGCTTTGATGTCTCCATATGAGAGAGACTAATCTCAGAATTATCCGGTTCAAGCAACTACATCACTCACAGATTCATGACCAACGACATGAGACTTATATGTTGAAGTTATAAACCGAAAGAGAATATAAATGTCGTGCATAACAATGCCCGCTTCACCTTTTACCCGACTGCAGAGAAAATTTTGGAACTGTGTATTTCCTGCGAGAAGAGAATGGACGGAAATAGTGCCCATTTCCTTCGTAGAATTTTGAGAAGAATTCTACGTAAATTAACCTCGCGCCCTGTATACCCGGCTCCAGAATTGCGATCAACAGAATGAATGTCTGACCGACCAAAAGTATGAGTATCCCGACAACTGCGTAAAGCGGAGATTTCACAAGCCCTTTGAGAAATATGAAATCAACTATATAAGAAAGGATCACGGATGCAAGCAGAATACCCATAATTCTCGCGTACGAGAGTATATGGCTGATCATGGATGGCAACTCCACAGCGCCTTCACCGCCGAGTGTGAGAAGTACCAAGGCAATGCCAGCTATAATCAATGCGAGAGTAACCGTGTATATTATGGAAGCAGTTGATGTGAAGCCCAGCGAGAAGGTCGATGTGTGGATCAGATTGAGACCAAACATGGATATACCCCAGGCAAATGCAAGCCATCCAACCTTGCCAAAAACCTCTTTCTTTTTTTTCTTAGCAGCTTCATTGAATACACCCAGGATAAGGCCAAAAGAGACAACTGCTAAACCTATATAACCGCTTATCAACAAAAGTTTGGGCAGGGTAACAGTGCTTGGCACAAGCACGACGGGGGTTGGAGGGAATGCACCTATATGAGCTGTAAATGGCTGGAGTGTGGAAAACACCGTCACAGGAAGGAGAGGGAAGCCGAAGAAACTGTTAAAAAGAAGACCAGCAGCAATTGCAGCCATGGAAGCGGGAATGAGCGCCCTGGAAAGTACAAGCAAGGCGTTTGCGCCAAACATCTTTAATACAAACTGCCTGAGGAATTTTGGAACCAAAGATTTACCGGATGGTTTAAGGATCCTCTTCTTCATCCATAACGCAATGGCGAGTATAGCGACTCCATAACCCCAGTCGCCGACCATTATTCCGAAGAATACAGGGAATATTATTGCAAAAATGAGTGTTGGATCGATCTCGTATTCCTTTGGAAGTGAATAGAAGCGAATGAAAAATTCAAATAATTTGAACCTCCTTGGATTGTCAAACAGCGTTGGCGGATCCTCGTTCGAGTTTACCTTGCTCAGGATCACTTTTTCCTCCGATGCATCATTCAAAAGCGCTGCTACACCTTCGTAGTACTTTTCGGGTATCCATCCCTCGAGTGCAAATGCATCCTTTGTTGACGCAAGTTTCTCTGAAACTTCAAGTTTGCTGTTCTCTATTTCCAGCTGCTCTGTAATCTGTGCTATGCGTTCATAATATTTCTCTGAAAGCTTGGCCAGCTGTTCATTTATTTTATCAAGCTTATCCTGGATATCCTTATTCTTAGAAAGCAGAGCTTCGCGGTACTGTGCTGGTGTGCCGGACATCGGAGGGATGTGGGTTATGTTAAAACCGTTATCGTTTGCGATCTTTGCAAGATCGGAATCCAACTTTTCCGGAATGGTTATCACGCACTTTTCTTCTGAAAGAACAATCACGGTAGCTTCGTTAAGATGTTCTTTCAAGATTCCCTTTATGATGCTTGAAGGTTTTCCGGAGGACAGATATGAGATCAGGTAGGAACCAGAGAAAATTGAGAGGTCGTAATTTATATTGATAAAGCTATCAACAATTTCCATTCTGCGGTTGTTTTCCTTCTGTTCAGCCATGATATCTGATTCAGATGATTTCAATGTCTTTATCTCATCATCGAGGTTTATCGATTCAGCTTCTTTCAAAAGGTCTTCGAGAGAAGAAAAATTTCTCTTATCCTTCACTTTTATGGCCGGGAGAACGCTCTCATACCCGCGAAATTTCTGAAGATACTGGTTGACCTTTTTGTAAATGTCCGATGACCTGGGCTGAGAAAGAAGCTTTGAAACCTCAGGATCGACGTTCTCAAGCTGTATTATGCCAACATCGTGCAGCGCAGATATGATATCCGCCTTTCTGGAGTTGGATCCTATGATCCTGATTCTAACCATCTTCTCTGGCTTCAGAACCATTATAAGGACCCCAAGAATTCAGAAACAGAATCGTTTACATACTTTTCTATGTCCTCATCTGAGATTTTTATCTTCATGTTATTTGCCTTTGCCCTGCTTTCCTCAATGATGATATCTGCTTTTTTCTGAGTCTCTTCCCTGACCTGTTCAATGTCGCTCTGAAATTTATTCTTGAGGCGTTCTTCGGCAGCTGCAAGCTCTTCTGAAAGTGAAGACTTGAGCTCCTCCAGTTTTTTCTCGTACTCACGCCTGAGTTCCTCGATTTCCCTGGTCATGGAATCTTCCCTTCCCTTTATCGCCTTTAAGGCCTCAAGATCTTCCAGTTTATATCACCCCAAAAGCAACAAGCATCAGCAGGATCGCTGCAATTGTCGGATTAAGAATAAAGACCACTGCTCTTATTTTTATGAAACGCTTGAGATTGGTGTTCTCTTCAAGGTCCTTGCTTGTTATTTTATAATCTGAGTATTTTAGGTAAGGTTTCATCCACGGTTTGATCATATTGCTTCACCATTTTTCATAAGTTTCTTCTTTATCATCTTAAGATTTGTGAATGTGTCACGCTCTATCTCGTCCAATCTACCTCGTATATACCTGGCAACCGAGCTCAATTCAGGGATAAGAATATTTTCTATAGCATTAGATCTTCTCTTGGTCTTGTCGATCTCTATAAGCAATTTTCTCATTGAGTTTTCTTTTTCCGCGATTTCCAGTATTTGCCTGTAAACAATCTCGAACATACCTATGGCATCGTTTATGCTCGTCGGTACGGAAGTAGATCGATAAAGGTTGGAAAGAATCGTTGGGCTGTACTCACTGTTGAGCTCTGGTATTTTGACACCCATTACATTCTTCAATCCAACTTCAACCGTAGAATCTGCAGACATATAGGCTATGCGTTCAAGTTCCATCGTTCCGGAAATTATCTCTGCAGACTTAAGCGTACTTAGTGCGTTTCCAACATCGCCTCTGAGATTCTCCCTCATTCCGCTCACCTGCTTGCTTATGGCGAAGAATTCCATGACA
This sequence comes from Thermoplasmata archaeon, assembly GCA_021792045.1. The sequence continues at coordinate 25,614 of JAJYVJ010000008.1, forward strand.
AGGGATGAACGTTTCATCTTCAGGAGATGAAGTCCTCTTGTCGCTAGCTTAATCCTTTTTTTAATCTGGATAAGTTCGATTCTTGTAGGCTTAACTTCAAGTCGTGGCATCCTTCTTTCCCCATTTTCCGTACTTGTCGATGAACTCTTTCTTCACTCTCTTCATATCCGCTTCTGGAAGATCAGAAAGAAGATCCCATCCGATAGAGAGAGTTTCTTCTATCGTCCGATCCTCATAGAAATCCTGATTTACATATTTTCTCTCAAAGTTCTCGGCGAATTTGAGATATTTCCTGTCATTCACCCCGAGTGCCTCTTCGCCGACTATTGCACTCAGTGATCTCAGGTCCTTTCCGTTGGCATAAGCGGAATAAAGCTGGTCCGCAACACCCCTGTGATCCTCCCTTGTTCTCCCCTTGCCTATTCCCTGATTCATGAGCCTTGAGAGAGATGGGAGAACATCTATCGGTGGGTAAATTGATTTCCTTTCCAGCTCCCTGCTCACCACAATCTGGCCCTCGGTTATATAACCTGTAAGATCTGGGATAGGATTCGTTATGTCATCTCCAGGCATTGTAAGTATAGGTATCTGAGTTATTGACCCATTCTTGCCCTTAATCTTTCCAGCCCGCTCATATATCGTGCTCAGATCGGTGTACATGTAACCCGGATATCCACGCCGCCCCGGAACTTCTTCACGCGCTGACGATATTTCTCTCAGCGCTTCACAGTAATTTGTCATGTCTGTAAGGATGACCAGGATATGCATCTCCCTTTCATATGCGAGGTACTCGGCAGTTGTAAGCGCAACCTTCGGGAGTATGATACGTTCCATACTCGGATCGGATGAAAGATTGAGGAAAAGGACAGATCTTGATATGGCTCCAGTCCTGGTGAATTCGCTTATGAAGTAATTGGCTTCCTCGCTGGTTATACCCATGGCACCGAAAACAACCGCGAAACTCTCGCTCCCGCTAAGAACCTTAGCCTGTCTAGCTATCTGAGCTGCGAGCATATTGTGAGGCAAACCCGAGCCGGAAAATATAGGGAGCTTCTGCCCTCGAACAAGCGTGTTCATTCCATCTATCGTGGATATCCCAGTCTCTATGAACTCTGATGGTTCTTCACGCGAATACGGGTTTATTGCGTTTCCCACAATTTCTACTTTCTCCTTACTGAGTATGCTAGGCATGTTGTCTATAGGTTCTCCGAGTCCGTTGAATACCCTGCCAAGCATCTCATCAGATACGGATACCTTAGCGGATGACCCGAGGAACTTAACCTTCGTGTTGTTAACATCTAGGCCTGTCGTTGAGCCGAATATCTGCACCACAGCTAGATTTGAGCTTGTATCCAGGACCTGCCCCATTCTCTTTTCTCCGTTTTCAAGCTCTATCTCAACCATTTCATTGTAGGCGGCATCCTTCACCTTTTCAACAAAAACAAGCGGGCCTGATATCTGGTTAACCGTTTTATAACTTATAAGCGACATTATTTAGCCTCCACCAATGAATCAATTTCCTTCTTTATTTCGCCCTGAAGATTCTCATAGTAAGAATCGATTTCGGAATCCTTAACTTCCTTCATTCTTGAGATCATGGACCTCACTGGTGCTTCCTGAAGGGTTGCAATAGGTACACCACTTTCGATGGTACGAGATTGAGCATCCCCAAGTGACAATATAGATTTAAGCATAAGATACTGCTTCTTCAGGGAACAATACTGATCGATATCATCAAACGCACTTTGCTGAAGAAAATCTTCCCGTATCATTCTTGCTATATCCAGAGTGTTTTTCTCCCTATCAGGTAGGGAATCATAACCCACCAGCTGGGCAACTTCCTGGAGTTCCGCCTCCTTTTGAAGCAGCTCCATCGCACTGTTAAATTGCTTCGTGAAATCCTCTGAGACGTTCTTGTCGAACCATGTCGTCAGATCTTTGTGATATAGAGAGTAGCTGTTCAACCAGTTTATAGATGGGAAATGCCTCCTCGAAGCAAGTGATGCGTCGAGCGCCCAGAAAGCGCGAGTGACTCTCAGAGTGTTTTGAGAAACTGGCTCGGATATATCTCCACCCGGAGGGGAAACGGCTCCAACTATCGTTACTGACCCGTGCCTTGAATCGTCTGAAAGAACGATCGAGTTTCCAGAACGTTCGTAGAACTCGGCGAGTCTCCTGCCCAGATACGCAGGGTATCCCTCTTCCCCTGGCATTTCCTCAAGCCTTCCTGATATTTCCCTCAAAGCTTCTGCCCACCTAGATGTACTGTCCGCCATAAGCGCAACATCATATCCCATGTCCCGGTAATACTCCGCTATGGTTATTCCAGTGTAGATACTGGCTTCCCTTGCAGCAACCGGCATGTTTGATGTGTTTGCAATCAGAACCGTTCTCTCCATTAAGGGTTTTCCTGACCTTGGATCAACGAGTTCAGGGAAAGTTGAGAGTATTTCGGTCATCTCATTTCCGCGTTCGCCACATCCAACGTAGACGACGATATCGCTGTCAGCCCATT
>JAJYVJ010000108.1 GCA_021792045.1 Thermoplasmata archaeon
GCTTTCGCTAACGGGATAGAGGGTATTGGGTTGTATCCAAGGAGTTTAAGCATCAGACAGATGATAACTCCTAAAAGTGGATGTTAACATGGTTAACAGAAATAATAACCTTAAACATCTGAATAATACCTTTAACTATAACAAAAAGTTCAGAAGTGTTGAAATGAGGCTGTTAGATATTGGTGAAAGAAGGATAATAGACGACATCTACAGGGATTTTCATGTTACTCAGCCAAAGGACGACTGCGCAATGATCGATTCTGGGGATTCTGTTCTGTTGCTTTCGACCGACATCATAAGAGAAAGCACGCACGTCCCTAAAGGCGCAAAGCCAGAGCAGATAGGCAACTTTGTTGCAAACATAAATCTGAGTGATATTGCAGCGATGGCTGGGATTCCGATAGGCATGGTTCTTTCGTACCTTGTGAATCCGGAGAATGATGAATCTTTTCTCATAGATGTTGTGCGCGGTGTTGACAAAACACTCAAATCCGTTGGTGCTGAAATTCTCGGCGGAGATACTAAGGAAGGGAGTGAGCTTGTTATCTCAGGGACTGTGCTTGGTCAGCAGGAGAAGAGGAAGGTTAGAAAACGGTCTGATTTAAAACCCGGGCATGTGATAGGTGTGACCAATGAACTGGGGAGATGCGCATCCGGCTACATTTTCTACAAGAATTCTTACAGGACTGACCTTGCAATAAATCTCATTCTTGGCATCAAGGCAAGAATTAAGGAAGCCCAGATAATGAGCGAGTACGGGGCAAAATTTATGACCGATCTATCTGATGGTCTCTTTTCGAGCATGTCGCAGATGAAGAACGACTATGGCATAGGATTTCGAATTGTAGAAAACGAATTGGTCCCAAACAGGTATGTGAGGAAGGCAAGTGATCTGTCCGGACTTTCTGGAACAGAAATCATGTGTGCATATGGCGGCGATTACGAGATTATGTTTTCCATAGAAAATAAGGATTTCAAGGATTTTTCGTATGCCATGGAATCTGAAAAGATAAATGTGCATTTCATAGGAGACGCCTGGAAAGGGGATAATATAATAAATAATGACGATCAGTGGCTTCCTATTAGAGAGTACGGGTACGAGCATTTCAGACCAAAACCGTTCGAGTAGTCCTCATCGCAATTGGTGCCCGTGCAACGTTTTATATTCTGCCTCAGTTAATCTAGGTTTCAGCCATTCCTGAAAGAATCGTATTGGCCTTCTGGTTTTCCGCGAAGCGAAAATCATCGTTAAAACCTTATATCTCCTTGGATTGACGAGAGACATATATGTCCGCTCACAGATATGAAGAAATTGACACTTCTCGTGATTTGAAAGAGATATCAAATGAGATTCTGGACTATTGGCGAACGAAAAAAATACCGGACATCTCTCTAAAAAATCCGCTTGGTACGAGAGATTTTGTTTTTCTTGAAGGCCCCCCGACAGCAAATGGCAAGCCACATGTTGGTAATCTCATGACTCGAGTTGTGAAAGATGCCATCCTTCGCTACAGGTACATCACGGGGCACAAGATATACAGGAGAACCGGTGGATGGGACTGTCATGGCCTTCCTGTTGAGGTAGAAGCTGAAAAACATTTCAATTTCAAGACAAAGAAAGATATCGAGAATTATGGTGTAGCAAAGTTCAATGATTACTGCAGAAAAAGCGTATTTGCTTACATTACGGACTGGGCAGAATCAGATGATCGTATAGGTTTCTGGGTGGATCACGAGAACGCCTATGTAACCATGAAGCGCGACTACATTGAAAGTGAGTGGTGGGCGCTGAAGAAGCTCTTCGACTCAGGGCTTTTGTATAGGGATTATAAGATTGTCCCATACTGTCCGAGATGCGAAACGTCCCTAAGCTCACATGAAGTTTCGCTCGGTTATGCTGAAGCAAAAGATCCTTCAGTCTATGTGAAGTTTCATGAAACAGGTAAGGGGAACGTATATTTCCTTGCATGGACAACGACTCCTTGGACACTGCCTTCCAATGAGTTTCTCTGCGTGAATCCTGATATCGATTACTCATTAGTCAAGCACGGCGATGATGAATACTATGTTGCAAGTGCCGCCATTTCCAGGATTTTTAAGAATCCTGTAGAAGTGGTTGACTCCTTCAAGGGTTCGGATCTCGTCGGCAGACGTTACGATCAGCTTCTCAACTTTATACCTGCTCCTGAAGGCACAATGGTTGTAACTTCCGGTTCGCATGTCAACGTGGAAGAGGGAACCGGAATAGTCCATACAGCACCGGCATTCGGTGCAGAGGACTTTGACATAGGCAAGAAGATGCACGTTGAGATGATCAATCCAGTAGATCAATCCGGGAAGTTTTCAGACGGGCGGTTGCCATGGTTTGGCCGATTTGTAAAGGATGCTGATACGGACATAATAATTCTACTAAAGTCTGAGAAAAAACTTCTTCGTTCCGAGAAGATCGAGCACACGTATCCTTTCTGTTACAGGTGCGGAACCCCTCTTCTTTACTATCCACTTACTGCGTGGTTCATAAGGGTTTCTTCCCTGAAGGAGAAGCTGATCGAGAACAACCAGCTTGTCAACTGGATGCCAGATTACATAAAAAACGGTAGGTTTGGAAATTTTCTGCTGGACGTGAAAGACTGGGCACTCAGCAGAAACAGGTACTGGGGGACACCGCTTCCAATATGGTCATGCCAAAACGGGCATTTGAAGGCAATAGGGAGCACCGAAGAACTAAAAAATCATGGAGCTGTGGTCCCGGATGACTTGCATAGACCATTCATTGACGAGGCAACGTTTAAGTGCGAAGAATGTGGTGAAATCATGACCCGCGAACCATACGTGATAGACACGTGGTTTGACTCGGGTAGTTCAACATATGCGGCGCTGCACTATCCATTTGAATCCAAGAGTGCAGATCTCAAGATCCCTATAACATTCATAATCGAGGCGATAGACCAGACGAGAGGGTGGTTCTACACGCTTCATGTGATCTCGACCATGCTCTTCGGCATAAATGCCTATTCGAATGTAATGTCTATAGATTTTGTCCTGGATGAACAGGGCAGAAAGATGAGCAAGAGCAAAGGGAACGTCGTCTTCGCTCTTGATATGATCAATGATTACGGCCCTGATGCCTGCAGGTTATTTTTCCTGCGTGGTGTTCCGTGGAAGACAAGGGTCATAGATAAAAAGTACATCAATGATTCTGCGAGACGAATCATGGGGACTCTCTCCAATGTCTATTCATTCTTTGCCTCGAACGCAAACCTGGATAACTACTCTTACGAAGGACTGTTGCTGCCAGAAAATGCCCTTGATCGCTGGATAGTGTCCCGTGTAAACTCATCTTTAAGGGAATACTTGAAGGTAATGGATAGGTACGAACCGTTTAGTGCGATAAATGAAATAGAGAGATTGATAGACGAGCTATCCAACTTTTACCTTAGATTGTCAAGACGCAGGTTCTGGGCGTCCGAGCTACCTGAAGAGAAGAATAGGGCCTATTCGGTTCTCTTCTACTCGCTTGACAGGATAATTCGCATGCTATCTCCCATTACGCCCTTCTTCTCTGACTACATATTCCTTAAGATGCACCCGGGTTCCGAATCTGTTCATCTTGAACTACTCCCGGAGGTCCAGGAAGAACTTATCAACGGGGAGCTGGAAGAACAGGTCGGGATGGTGATGTCCATGGTGGAACTTGTGAGGCGACTCCGCCAGGAGAATTCAATAAAGGGAAGACAGCCCATTTCCGAAATTCTGCTGTATTCGGAGACACCGATCGATCCAAAGATGATAGATATGGTAGTAACAGAAGTTAATGCCAAAGAAATACGAATGATAAGTAAGATCGAACGTCCTGTATCGACTTTCCTTCAGCTCAAGTTTAAGGAAGCGGCACCGGTACTCAAGGGAAAACTGAACTCTGTCAAGAATGCAATAGAGAATGCATCATCAGCTATGATCGATGATTTTGTAAATAACGGAAAATTGGTTCTTGATGGTATAGAACTTTCCAATGAGTTGATCGATATTGTCGAGAAGCCTACAGATAATTTTGTCAGTGCAAAGGATTCTAAATCGGGAATAGAGGTATTCCTTAACACTCGCATTGATCGTAACCTCATGCTTGAGGGTCTAGCAAGAGAAATCATAAGGCGTATCCAGGTAATGCGGAAGGATAACGGGCTGAGATATGATCAAAGGATCGATCTTGAAGTCTGGGGGACAGAGACCGTACTTGAAGCTGTAGAGGCTCACAACGAATGGATAAAGACAGAAACTCTCACAAATAGGCTTGAAACTGAAGATAATAAAGGTTCGAAGGCATGGGACATTGATGGAGAGACCTTATTAATATCCTTAAAGGCGTTATAGGTGATTGAATGAAGACGGGAAGAGCGTTCATGGTCGGGCGATTTCAGCCGTTTCATAATGGGCATTTAGCAGCCATAAAGAAAATACTCTCTGAGAATTCGAGTGTGATCATCGGTATAGGAAGCGCTCAGTACTCTCACACTCTCAAGGATCCGTTCACAGCAGGGGAACGCCACCTCATGATCAGTTCGGCCCTGGAAAATGAGGGCATATTCAAGTTTTATCTTGTTCCAATAGAAGATGTCAATTCGAACCCTCTGTGGGTCTCGCATGTGAAGGCGCTGACACCAACATTTGACAAGGTATATACTAATAACCCTCTGGTCCGTAGGCTTTTTAAAGAGAGCGGATACCTCGTCGAATCCATGTCCTTAATGAACAGGGCTTCATGGTCAGGAACGCATATCAGAAAAGCGATGCTGCATGATGGTGAATGGAAGAAATATGTCCCAACTGTAGTTGCTGAAATCGTAGAGGAAATAGACGGGATCCAGAGACTTAAAGATCTTGCAATGACAGATGAACCGTGATGTGCCTGCAACCCCTTAAAGGTAAATAGTCATTATTTAAGAATTATGTTTTCAATTATTTGCTTATCTCCAAGTATGTGTGGGATAAGTACATATTCATCAACCTGATGAGCTACTTCTTCAAGTGTCGTGCTCCATACGAGGGCGTCATAGCCTTTTCTTCTGAAGAAAGCAGCGCATGTTCCTCCCCCTATACCATACATGGCAGGTTCTGATCCTTTTACTTTTTCGATCGCTTTCCTTAACTCCAGCACAGCGGGAGAATTTCTGTCTATCGGAAGTGGAGACTGCTCCTTCTGCATTATCTCATAAGATACCTTTGCACTACTGGAATTATTGAACTCCCTTGTCTTTGAATCTATAAAGTCCAGAACCATGTCAAGGTCGTAAACGGGGAGTATTCGGGAATCGTAAAACTGAACATCAGTTCCAGGGATCGTGTTGATGTTGTCCACATTTTTGTCGTGTCTGGTAGGTTCAAACGTCGAATAAGGCGGAGAGAATATATCGTCAACTTTGTTGAATCTCTCGTGTATAGATCTGTCAAGTTCAAGCATGAACTTCATCGCTTCCCTATTTGCATTTATAGCCATTGCCGGCATACTTGCGTGATACTGCTTTCCTTTGGTTGTAAACTTGAGCCAGAGTATACTCTTTTCAGCTATTTCTATCATCAGACCATTGCTCGTGCCTGCGTCAGGGACGAGAATGAAGTCATTTTTGTTGAATATATCCTTTTCCAGGATATATTGAATTCCGTACTTGCTTCCAACTTCTTCGTCAGAAACAAATGCGATCCCAAGATTGTACTTGAGCTTAGATGCATCAAGATTCCTGAGCAGCAGAAGAGATAGGAATACTGCCTGCCCATCGTCACTTGTTCCGCGCCCATAGATTCGGTCACCAACAACAGTCGCTTTGAAAGGGTCATAGGTCCATAGGGACTTGTCTCCCACAGGGACGGTGTCAATATGCGGGACAATCCAGAAAGTCTTTGG
>JAJYVJ010000109.1 GCA_021792045.1 Thermoplasmata archaeon
AAGATTGCAAGAGAAGAGGGATATGAACATATTCAGCTCAATACCAACAGTATACGCGCAGCTTTTGATCCAGATTTCCCGAAAAAAGTAAGAGAAGCTGGTTCAAATGTTATCTATACGAGTTTCGATGGGCCTACACCGAGATCTAACCCCAAGAACTTCTGGGAAATACCCGCAGCGCTTGAGAATTACAAGAAAGCGCCATTGGGCGTTGTCCTCGTTCCAACAGTAATTGGTGGAATAAACGACCAGTATCTGGGAGACATCATAAAATTCGGTCTATCGAACATCGATGTTGTCAGGGCCGTTAACTTCCAGCCAGTCAGTCTGGTCGGCAGAATGCCGGACAGAATGAGAGAAAAACAGAGAGTAACGATTCCAGGCTGCATAAAGAAGATAGAGCAGCAAACTGACGGGTTAATCGGCAGGGAAGACTTCTTTACCGTTCCTTCTACAGCGAAAGTTTCGAACTTTGTCGAACAACTGAAGGGCAAGGAAACCTACAAGCTCTCAATACACTTTGCGTGCGGGATGGGAACTTACTTGTTCCAGGACGACGAAAAGATCGTACCTATAACAAGGTTTATCGATGTCAGAGGAATGTTTGAATACATAGGTGAACTGGCTGATGAAATTAAAGTGTCTAACTTTAAGTCCCTTACAAAAGCGGTGACGGTTCCAAAGTTGCTCATGAAGATTGGAAAATTCGTGGATAAGGAAAAGGCACCAAAGGATTTCAAACTGAAGGACATGATATACAACGCTTTCACTGAGGGCGATTACCACGGACTGAAAGCCTTCCACTACAAGTCTATGTTTATTGGCTTCATGCACTTCATGGACCCATACACATACGATGTTGACAGAGTGGAAAGATGCGACATACACTATGCAATGCCAGATGGCAGGGTCGTTCCGTTCTGTGCATTCAACGTAATTCCTGAGCTTTACAGGGATGCCACCCAGAGGAAGTACTCTATTCCTGCAAAAATGTATGAAGAAAGAACAGGAAAGATCCTTAAGAAAGAAAAATACTTCAGGGAATACTCGAAGGAAGACAAGAGAAGGATCCTTGCCTTCTACGAAAACAGCATAGGAAGGAAATTATCAGAGGATGAAATAGGCCTTAACCTAGATGAACCAATCCCGGTCATATCATCTCAGAGACCTGATAATTAAACCTAACTTTTTATTTATTACAATCTAATTTCCTTTTATTGAGATTTGAAGTTTTAGATCATATTTCAGATGTTGGCTTGCGTTTCTTTGGACATAGTTTTAAGGCCCTTTTGAATAGTGCAATGGAAGGTACAGCTTACCTGATAGGCGATCGTGATGCGGAATCGGTACCAATCGAGAAGACCATTTTATTCCAGTTCAAAACCCCGGAAGATCTTATGATCCAGATTCTTGCAAAAGCAGTATATTTTTTTGATACTGAACGGATAATATTCAATCATGCTGAAAATATTCCAGAAATATTCCCAGGCAAAGCGCGGATAAACCTTACCGGATACAGGGTGGGACCGGAATTTAATTATCGCTACCTGCTCAAATCTCCAACATATTATGATTTTGTCCTTACTCCGGAGAGGGGTTATGGAGAAATTATTTACGACATTTAGACAAGATTATTTTTCCTGACAAAATTGAAATTTCCGTGTGAATACACGTTTGTCCGTCAGCGACTTCCTGTAGACTAACCATCAAGTTATTTGTCCGCTTAGTTCCTTGCCCTAAGATTGTGATTTCTGATGCAATATTTTCGATCAATTCATGTCTTCAATGGTTTCGTTCCTTGAAATTTTATTTTCTACGATATCATAACGTGAATTTATTTAACGCGAAAGCATTTCGCTGAGTATGTCTTCACTTGTTGCAAAGAAGGTATTTTTTACCAGAGGTACTGGAAGGGGCCAAAGCGAACTCAGATCTTTTGAGGAAGCTTTGAGAGATGGCGGGATTGCACCGTATAATATAGTGGGGATCAGCTCGATTTTTCCTCCCTTTGCTGAAACTGTTACAAGGGATGAGGGTATTAAACTGCTTTCGCCCGGTCAGATATTATTTACAGTTCTTGCTCGAAATTCCTCAAATGAACTTAACAGGATGATATCAGCCGCCATTGGTTACGCCATCCCTACAGATAGAAGCAAGTGGGGCTATCTGAGTGAACACCATAGCTTTGGAGAGACAGAAAAAGTGGCTGGTTTCTTCGCTGAAAAACTTGCAGCTGAAATGCTTGCAAGCACTATGGGCCAGGCATCTGAACTGAAATGGAATCAGGAGAAGGAGGAATATGTTCTTAAGGATAAAATTTTAACAACAAGAAACATTTGCTCCACTGCGGTTGTCCTCAATCCAGGAGAGTGGACAACGGTTATAGCTGCAGCGGTAATGATTATGGGAGATTAACATGGATCATGAGACAGAAAAAAAATGGCAGCAAAGATGGCAGAAATCGCATATTTTTGAGCCTGATGTAGATCATTCCAAAGAAAAATATTTCATAACTGTACCTTGGCCTTACACTAACGGAGCCCTGCATGTAGGACATGGAAGAACGTATACAATTGCTGACATAATCGCAAGATACAAAAGGATCAGAAACTACAATGTTTTGTTCCCGATGGCGTTTCACCAGAGCGGAACCCCGATCCTTGCATTTTCTGAGCGCTTGAGAAACAACGACCATGACACCGTGCAGCAGTACCGGGACTATCTTTCAGGTTACGAGGAAGAGACGGAAATTGATAAAAGGATAGAGGAGTTCAAAGATCCAAGGAAGATTGCCGAATATTTCTCGGAGAGAATTGTAAAGGACTTTACAGAACTTGGGTACTCCATTGACTGGAGAAGGAGATTCACTTCTGCAGACCTCTTCTACCAGGAGTTCGTCAAGAGACAATTTCTCAAACTGAAGGAACTCGGACTTATAAAGCAGGGAGATTATCCCATACTATACAGCGTGGAGGACCAGAATGCAGTTGGAGAAGACGATATACAGGACGGGGACATAAATAAGGTAACAATCGAAGAGTTCACAGGTGTTTTTTTCACGGGAGAAAAATTTTCTCTCGTCGCAGCCAGCTTAAGGCCGGAGACCATATTCGGAATCACGAACCTTTGGATCTCTCCTGATTCAAGATACGTTCTGTTGAAATTTGACGATAAAAAAATTGTTGTATCCTCAGAATCCTATGAGAAGCTGAGGCTACAGAACAGCAATGTGGAGTACATATCAGATATATCCGTTCCGGAAATAGTTAGCCATCAGTACAAATTACCCTTCCAGCACAGGAAGGTTGATGTATATACGTCGCCGTTCGTAGATCCAGATAACGGTACCGGCGTTGTGTATTCAGTTCCAGGACATGCAGTGTGGGATTACGTTGCAATGAAGGAGCAGAAAATAGACATCAAACCTATCAAGATAATAGAAACGAAGTCAAAAACCACAGTTGAAAGCCTTGTTGCATCGGGAAAAATATCGTCCATAAACGAAAAGGACAAAATATCAGAGGCTACTCAGATACTCTATAAAGAGGAATTCTACAATGGCACTATGAACGATAAGAATGAAAAATATAGCGGTCTATCCGTACAGGAAGCTAGGGAAAAGATAAAATCCGATCTCTTCTCGGATAATCTTGGTTTCATCGTCTATGAATGTTCCAGGAAAGCCAAGACCAGGGGTGGATCAAAGGTTATCGTAGCAGTGATGCATAATCAGTGGTTCATAGACTATTCAGTGAGATGGTGGAAGGACAAGTCACTTAACGTAGTGGATAACATGCAATTTTACCCACAGTATTACAAAGACGCAATGAAAGCAGCTATAGAATGGCTCAGGGAACGCCCATGCGCCAGAAGAAGAGGTCTTGGGACAAAGTTACCCTTTGATCCCGATTGGGTTATAGAGTCGCTTTCTGATTCCACGATATACCCTGCAGTCTACACCAATTCTTTTCTTGTTAAGGAGTTATTTGAAAGAAATGGGAAAAAGATCGGTGAAGGTACTCTCGATTACATATATTTTGACGGCAATCCGGAGGACGTTGAAAATAAGGACAAACGTGATTCCGAACTGACAAAAGAAGCAAGAAAACAGATGGATTACTGGTACGGCGTTGACCTTAGGGTAACTGCGTACCCTCATCTTAGCAATCACCTTTCCTTCTATGTCATGAATCACGCCGCTCTCTTCGGAATCGATAAACAACCAAAAGGCCTTGTAATTTCCGGATTGGTCACTTCTGGGGGATCGAAGATTTCAAAGAGCAAGGGTAATGTCATCACTCTTCTAAAAACAATAAACGAGTACTCAGCAGATATTTACAGGCTCTTCGTGGCCATGAATGCCGACATATCGTCCACATCAGACTGGAACGAAGACGAAATATCAACGCTAACAAAGAAGTATAATGCCTTCGTTGACCTTTTCACCGGCAACAGAGAATATGGAAAAAACCAGTACATAGAAGAGTGGTTTGTATCAAAATTCTATAAGAATGTACAGGACTATTTCAAAAAAATGGACCAGTTCAGTATAAGAGATGCTTACATATCAATTTTCTACGAAGTGCTTTCCGATCTCAAACACGTTGAAGCCCGCTTTGGAAATGTTTCAGAATGCCTGATCAGAGTGAAGAAGATCTGGTTGACACTTCTAACCCCGGTGATTCCACACACATGTGAAGAATTATGGGAGAAGAGTGGCTACGGCGAATTCGCAAGCACATCAAAGCTTGATCCAGAAGAAGTTCCGCAACCAGACCAGGATATCATTGCATCGGAAGAATACCTAATGGATCTCATAGACGATGTGAAACAGATCATAAAGGCCACAGGTCTGAATCCGAAGATGATAACGATCAGGACAAGCGGCGATGAAATTAGAAAGATGGCTGAGGCCATAGATGAGGGGCATAAAGATCATATCGATTCCAGAATGAAACGGTTTATCCCTGAATTTATGAAGAACAGAAAAAACATGAAATTCAACATCAAAAGTGAAATGGAAGTTCTGGCAAACAACCTTGAATACCTGAAACGCACATTCGACTGCGATATCGATCTGGGAGAAAGCGACCCATACGTGGACAAACATATAGGTTGGCCCGGAAGACCGTATATCCACATCGTTCAGAACCCATAAACTCTTTATTAGTCAAAACTATGCAAAGGTATGCCTGACAATAAATACACTGTCGACAATGACGAAATGCGTGACCTGATTCACTATTCAAGAGAACTTGGCAAAAATCCGGACCTTGTTCTCCATGGCGGTGGAAATACTTCTATGAAGCACAAGGAGCTCGATCATACAGGTAAGTTAATAGATGTCCTGAGAGTCAAGGGGAGTGGGTCCAATCTCGCTGACATAAACGAGAAGGGATTCACCGGGCTAAGGCTTAACGACATGCTTTCAGCATCAAGCATCCAATCTATGTCTGATCTGGAAATGGTCTCGTACATGAAAAAGAGCATGACAGATCCATCAGAACCTTCTCCGAGTGTTGAATCGTTTCTTCATGCCTTCCTGCCATTCAAGTATGTCATGCATTCTCATGCTGATGCGATTCTTTCAATAACAAACACAACATTGAAAGTCGAAGAGATTGAGAGCATATTTCCGGATACAATAGTCGTTGGATATATTCCCCCAGGTTTTTCACTTGCGAAGGCACTCTTTGCCAAGGTTGACAAGCTATCGGAAAACATTAAAGGCATAATTCTTTCGAAACACGGCCTTTTTACGTTCTCCGAGAATGCAAAAGAATGTTA
>JAJYVJ010000110.1 GCA_021792045.1 Thermoplasmata archaeon
AAAGCTTAAATAGTTATCTATAGATATCCATATACATGGTGAGAAGACTGGAATTGAATAATGGTAATCTTATCTTGAATGAGGATGAGATAGAAGGGTTTCTGGAGAGAACAGTAACGCCAATAGGTACTTCAGGAAAGGCAGATATTCCCAGAAGGTACATAGGAAGAAGAGTTTATGTGATAATCACAAAGAATCCTGGAACTGTTCAGGAAAAGGACAAAAAATAATTGTGTCCCACACTCTTCGCAACTCAATGAACAAAAATGAAATGGAAATTACTTAAACACATTTCGCATTCATGTTTTAGATATATAATGGATACTAAGCAACTTTATTTAGACAACCAATATCTCAAGGAGGCCGACGCAACCGCATTGTGGTTTGAATTCACGGATTTAATTCTTGATCAGACGATATTTTATCCAACCATGGACGGTCAGCCCAACGACAAGGGAAAAGTCATAATTGACAATAAAGAATACCTTATAGTGGACACGTGGCAGGACGGTTCAAGTATACACCTGATGTCTCTTGATACGTTCCCTCCGGACACAAAAGGAAAAAAAGTTCACCAGGTCATAGATTGGGACGTAAGGTATCTGCATATGAGGTTTCGAACTGCTCTGAAGGTTCTTACAGCATTGACTTATTCGATGTTCAAAGGCACGACAAGGATAAATCAGACTTACGATACCGAAGCATGGTTCGATATTGAAGTTGAAACTTTGACTCAACAGGATGTTGAATCACTTATTGCAGAAGCCAACAAGATATTGAAATCTGGAAAAGATGTAACATTCTCTTATATCGATCGGGAAGAATTTGTAAAAGACTCTAATTTGATGAAGATATGCAAGGGAAAGCTGCCGGATGGAGATAAAATGAGAGTTATGCACATAGACGGACTTCCTTCGCAGCTCGAATTTGGAACGAATGTTGCAAATACAAAGGAAGTCGGCACCATTAATTACAAGACCACGCTTACCAAAGGCATCCTCAATAAGAGAGTTAATATCACATTAAGCCCTTAACAGCGCAAGCATTATGGATGCGCAAGAAGACCAAAAGAAAGCACCGAAGCTATTTGATACTGTCTTGGACGTTGTTAGCTATATTTTAATTGGCATAGCATTAATTTCTTTTTTCTATCTTTTACCTTCAACAATTTCCGATTTTAAAATTATTAAGGACATACCCACGGATCAGTATCTGCTCTTTAACTTTAGACTGTCATCAGGGATTTTCATTTTAATCATCGCTGGTGTTGCATTTGCGTCTATTATATCAGTTGGAACCTTTTTCGTAAAACTAAAAATGTTTCCAAAAGGATTCACCGGTAAGACTTCAACCCCATATTTCCGTTATTTTTCATTATATGTTCTTGTCCAACTTATTTTTTCAGCTCTTGTTGCATATTTCATCCCTTCTATTAGTAAAGAATTTCCTTATAACACCTCATTCCCCGCTCAGAACTATTTCATATCTTCATCGATCCTTTTTTCGACCATCCTTTTGGACTTTGTTCCCATTGTTATTGCTCTCTGCATCTATCTCGTACTTATCGGAAAATTTAGCCTTAGTAACTTACTGAAATATGAGGTAAAAAACAACAACATGCTTCTCATTGCATTTATTCTTGCAATCATAATTTCAGCTCTCGAAGGAGGGCCAATAATCATACTCATTTCAGATCTGTTTATAACATTTGTACTGAACATCATAATAATAAAGTTTGGATTTTTTAAAGGTTTTCTTTCTTATTTCACTTTGTCTTTAGCTGGAATAGCTGAAAGTGCAATCTCATCATTCAATCCTTTTCTGTCGCTTGTAATTTATATAATCCTGTTAATTCTGGGATTCCTCGGGATTTACTCTCTCTTCTCAATGGAGATGCTTGCACAGAAACCTATGAAAAGCAAGAACATTAATCAGGATTTTGGATCTTACCATCAGGAAAATATAACAGAACCGCCCCGAAAGGAGAGAAACGTGCCGAGAATAGACTTATTCGTGCGGAGTTCATGCCCAAATTGTGGAAATACAAGTTTTCACGTTCTCAATAACATGACTCTAAAGTGTTCAAAATGTGAGTACGAATTGGACAAAGAGGCAATGGGCCCTCCCAACATAACAATAGAGTACAGGAGAAACTTGGGAATTTGAATCTAATTTCGTACTTATTGATTGTATCTCTCTAACTGCATGAACTTGCGTTTAATTGATTAATTTTTTAGCTTAAGTAATTTATATTGCGTGAATATCAAGAATGGCAGAATCAATGGATAGGTGGCAGAGCGGTCATGCGTGGGACTGCAGATCCCATCTAATAGGGTTCAACTCCCTACCTATCCTCTTAAAACTCCGAAACCTTTGCTACGTTGCAAATACGAATGTTAAAATTAGTTGTAGTATAATCAACTTGTACATGAAATGGGAGCTTCTGGGCGTGTATAACAGAAATATGACGCTAATGGGAAGGATGATCAGAATCGAAGCTCACAGAACTGGAGCAATTCACAAAGCATTTCACTGTTGGATTGCAGATAATAATTCTCTTTATTTTCAATTGCGGAGCAAAGATCAGGAATTTTCAGGAATGCTTGATGTTACCGCTGGTGAACACCTGAAATCAGGCGATCCGTTTCAGAAGCCGCGAGAGAGATTGAAGAAGAGACCGGGATCAAGGTCAGGTTCCAAGAATTACATTATCTGGGGCAGAACATTTTTGATTATCGTAATGAATCAATTTGTATTAGAGAAGTTGGGGAAGTATATTTATACCATATATCAGATGGACTGGCTGCGTTCGTTTCTGATCATCACGAAGTTTCTAGAACTGTTTCTATCCCATTCTCAGTAGATTTCCAAAGGTTATTAGACAACAGAACTGAAGTTAGCTGTGACTGCATCTTTTTTCAAATGGAGAAAATTTGTCAAAGATAAGATGGCAATAACTGGCAAATTCTTTGAACCTAGTCTTAGAGTTTATTATCAAAGGGCGTTTGAGGTGGCTAAGAACTTTTCGTCAGGAGGCTTCAACGCCCACCTGTAGGAGGCTATCTACAAAGTCAAGGTCTCTTCCGTTAGGGTCAAGTGCTTTTCTCACGGCCTACTTAAATACTCAACATCAACCTGCAAGAGTGTATTCTGTATTCGCAATTGTACCGCTATTGCTTATAGAGATAAGCAAAAGTTTACATATTATATACGAATATACAATACAATGGACAACAAGCCAATAATACACTATCCGAGGTTGGATACAGTCCTCATGGTGGAAGATGCTCTGAGAAAAGCAGAAGAATATCCATCAAAGAGACAGCTTTGGCTCTCCTTGGAAAAAAAAGTGATGTATCAAACATTCAACCTGATCATTTCTTATCTGGAGGATTCAGGAAAGATTGTTCAGGATCAAGGTAAAATAATCTGGGTGTGGAATCCAAAACTAGTTAGTAAGTACAGCAACAGCAAGTTGGTGTTAAAGTAGTGATTGAAAGGGAGATCACTGTCGTATTCGCAGATGAAGATACCCAGAAAGCATATTTCAAGACGAAAACAGATAATCCGTCACTCTACAAGTTTCTGGAGAGGGCGACTGATGACATTAAGTCAAATCCGTTCTGTGGGATTCAAATACCAAAACGTCAAATACCTAGAACTTACATGCAGAAATACGGGATCGAGAACTTGTGGAAATATAATTTACCCAACGCTTGGAGGCTTGTTTATTCTGTTGCAGGAAGCGAAGTGGAAATAATCGCCATATTGCTGGAGTGGTTTCCTCACAAAGAGTATGAGAGGAGATTCAATTATTGAATCGTCTATATTCCATTTTACTTCAGATGTTTTCAACTTGGATACTTAAACAATATCCCCTCTTCAGCATATCAATTCTGTCAGCATGGTACAAATAGACCGTCGGTTCTAGTGAATCCGGGACATACCCGTGTATCCACTTAATTAATTACACAACGCCCTTCCTATCCTTTTTCACTTGATTCAGCCAGGCCAAACGCAGAATTCCTGATCAAAACGTTAATAAGTCAATGCTACATGAAAAGAATGATGACCACAGAACTTTTGCTGAGAAAGCCCGTGGATGCAGATGTTGAAAGTATGTACATTATGCTGGAAAAGTCACTAAGTCCGTATCTGACGGTTAATAACTCTTCCTCTAGGAATTTCCAACTGATCATTGACAGAAATATCGTCGAAGATTATGTGAAAAGAGATGTTTATCTGTGTCTAGTCGTTGAGATCAATTCGGAAATTGCAGGATGGCTGGCTGGAAGCAGCAAGACTGAAGTTCTCTCTGAGCATAGCTGTTCATTAGGGGATTTTTATATCGAAGAGATAGTAGTTAATAGCCGTTACAGAAGAAAAGGCATCGGTAGTTTTCTATTAAGAGGAATACCAAAGGATCGATTGAAAGCTATTGTCGTAGATACGCCACTGATTAATAAACAGGCCATTACATTTTACGAGAAAAGCGGATTCGTAAAGGTTTTAGAACTATCAGAAGAATTTTATAAGACATGGACCAGAATGTCAAAACCTGTCTGATGCATTTTACTGGGATTTACAAGTCATCATAAACATTTTTTCTGTTTCCCCGCCTCAACTACAAGGATCACGAGTTTCTCCCTTTCTATACTCATGATTACCCTGTACTTTCCAGTTCTCAAACTATAAAGTAGGATTCCCTTGAGACGTTTAACGTAATGAAACGGATTCTTGCTGACAAGCTTCATCTTTTCCAAGATTCTTTCGGCGTCAACACTTTCCATTTTCTCCAAGAACTGAACAGTTGTTTCTGTCCATTTTATCTCATAATCAGGCAATTTTTAGCCTCTTCCTCACTTCATCGTTTGTATATACCCTACCCTCTTTAATGTCCTTCAAGGACATTTCTATCTTCTCAATTATATCTTTAGAAAGAGGTTCTTCGTCATCTGCCAGTTCTGAAAGTCTTCTTATGACTGAATCGTAAGACTCGTTTGGATAGAGTCTCAAAGCATTGAGCCTTTCCTTAAGGTCCTTTTTAATTTGAATAGTTGTCTCCATAATGATGTAATTATACGTATACAGTTAAAGTTTACTACTAGTGTCTATAACAAGATATAGCAGCTTATGTGACTATCCATTTAATTAATTAATCGAATACCTGCCTGTCCCTATACTTCTATAAAAAGCCAAACGAAGGTTTAATGTGCCCATTTGCTGTATCTAGAAAGGTCTCCATGTTGACTGCCTTCAAATAATCTTGTCTTGGCCTGTTTGCCTTAAATCAATTTCATGAATTTTATGATATTTATTTTCGAATAACTTGTAAATTCTTAGTGAATTTACAATGAACGGTTGAAAGTCATCAAGACAATTATTTGGAAGTTTTTTCATTTCTGACAACTCTATTTCGCTCATTCCAAATTCTTTCGACCCTAATGTCAAATGTGGTTCATAAAGGTCAAGTTCGTAATATCTTCTGTTACTTTTAGGAATCGGGGAGATCGCTTCTACAATCTTCCGGTGCAATATGTTAATTCTATCAGATTCTACACCGAGATATACAACGGATTTTCCAAAGGATTTTACACCGTTAATGACGAGTTAAACATTGGGAAGTTACTGCAAATTGTAAGATATATACAACACGCATGTAAATTCTCAGGCCAGCCTTCTGTTGTCACCTAGTTAATGTCACCTTCTTTATGAACATATCCTTAAGACCGGATCAGAACATACCTTCTCTGCCTTTTCGCAAACACGCATAAGCAT
>JAJYVJ010000111.1 GCA_021792045.1 Thermoplasmata archaeon
TTCGTTTGTCTTCCTGAAACCTACGTGACATTAAGTAAAATAAAGAAGGGAGAAAAATTAGTTCTAAACATACAGCCCGATGGCACTCTTAAAGTCAGTCCGGAGGCAGTGCAATGAGTGAACTTAACAGGCCGAAATGGCTCGAACTGTGGGAGGAGCTGACGCATGACGCAAAACGAGAAAAGGAGGAGGGGCACTAGATGGTTAAAAACGTTGCCCTTGCAGTTACGGTATTCCTACTTCTCAGTAGTCTTGGAGTAGTCGGATTTGCTGCTGCTCCTCAATCTAGTGAATCTTATGTGCATCCACTCACAACCACAACAGGCGCCGTTTATTTTAACGAAACGGGTCTTGCATCAGGCACAAGTTGGAGTGTGGTGTATAATAGCCTAAATGAATCTTCAACTTCCTCGTCAATTAAGTTCACTGAAACGGTAAATATTGAGTATAATTACAAAATAAACGAAGCCTATTCGGGTATTACTGAGTATACGCCTTCTCCGCAGACTGGCACTGCCAAGGCCGTTTCCAGTGTGAGTATCAGCTTCAGTGGTTCAACATTCACCGCCAATCTCACAACGGATAGGAATCCCACGGATGAGAACTTGAAAACATGGTACTACTCGGACCCGTCTGGTCCAGCACCTTCTGGGTCATATTACGTGGTGTTTCCGTACATCAATGGAGTAAATACGACAAGCATGAGTGTGAGTTCTAATGGAGTGGTGTACGTTGGGTATTATTTATGGAGTGGAACAGGAAGTCAGACAATCTATTTTCTTTACAGTGTCCACGGAACATCTTTGAGTTTTGATTCTTCCACAATGACAGTCACCGTAAACTCAGATCCAACCGTGACCATTTCCGCATCTCCAACAACAACTGAATCAGGGCAGTCAGTCACGTTTTCTTCCACTGTTTCAGGTGGTACAAGCCCATTTACATACCAGTGGTACTTGAACGGCACAGCAGTTAGTGGTGCAACATCGTCAACATGGACCACTTCCACGCTTCCAACCGGAAATCCAACAATTAATGTCAGTCTCACGGATACCGCAGGATATCTCGTTAGGTCGAATGTTATAACAGAGACAGTTTATCCTGTTTTCTCCGCATACATTAGTTCAAACAAGAATCCCTCCGATGTTTACCAATCAATCACTTTTAC
This sequence comes from Thermoplasmata archaeon, assembly GCA_021792045.1. The sequence goes on from JAJYVJ010000111.1 coordinate 1,169, forward strand.
GGCCTCTGCCTCAGGAGGATCGGGCACATATAGCAGTTATGCTTTCTACCTTAGTGGCGTTTTGGAACAAAACACATCTTCTTCTACATGGAGCTATGAATTTACGACTGCTAACACCTACAATGTTAGTGTCATTGTCTATGACAGTGCAGGCGAACACGCGGTTTCCACATGGACACAAACCGTGAACCCTCCTCTTCAAGTTTCCATCTCAGCACCAAGATACGTTATCGACTACGGCATGACAATAACATTTCAAAGCACCGTGACTGGCGGAACGGCACCGTATTCTTACCAGTGGGATTTGGACGGACAGAACGTTTCGGGTGCGACTTCATCAACTTACACAACTTCGCCCACTTTAGCCGTGGGAACTCATACGATTTCTCTGTGGGTGACTGATTCAGCCGGTGACCCCGAACCAGGAAAAACTAACTCGCTGATTCCAGTTATAATCACGGCTTTAGGTCTTAATCCCTATGGGGTACCTGGCGCTAGTGATGTATCGAACGGAACTGTACGGATCGGACAGCCGTTCTCCGTTCGAGTGGCAGATATCGGGAATATTCCTATGGCGATGATGGGATCTCTTGCAGGCGTAAATCAAAGACCATACAGATTTGCATGGTACCTGGATGGAAACCTCATTCCAAATGCAACGAGTTTTATCTATTCAACTGTAGAGTTTGCTCTAGGAGTTTATAACTTTAGCGTCAGGATCACATCTCTGCCGAATGAAACAAATAACCGAAGTGTCTTCCACGGCATCTGGTGGGGATTTGAAAATGTCACAATCGTTGGCAATGTTCTGCCTCCAGACTCCGTTGAGTTCATAGAGCAGGGACTCCCAGTTGGCGCATGGTGGGGAGCTGCGCTATTTACTACGGCAACTTACGGAGTAGCTTTAAGCGATGATCTCGGAGCTGCGCTCCCCGTCACTGCTAACGGTTTGCCGACTGCAATTATAACAGTGCCGACTGGTCGTTATAATTTTTCAATTCAGTATTTTCCTAAGAATGGCTATTTGAATTACACGCCAGAACTGACAATCGGAAATCGAACATTCTTATCTCCCAATAATGGATCCCGAATCGTTGGGCCGATCACCTTGCCGTTTGCGACACAAAACGGGTCAGAAATTATCAAAGTGACTTTCGTTCCCCTTAACGGCAATGTTTACTACAGCAATTCTTCAGGCACTCAGGGGAGCATCAGTAAGGTTTCTTCTAACGTGACAAACAGCACAATTCTTCCTATACCGACTGCCAATCAACAGCTCTCTGATCCTTTATACTCGTTCGCAGTCATTGGAATTTTGCAAACAGTAAACAAGCCTATGGCGAATATTGGTGTTCTTTTCATTGTCGGCATAGTAGCAATTGGACTTGTTGCAGCATCTCTAGTTATCCAACGAGCTAACCGCAAAAAACAGCGAGATAAGGAGGTAGATTATTAATGGATGATGGAAAAGAAGCCCCCAAAGGGGGGCCAGAACTGAATACCATCCAATATAACACATCTCTACTTAAAAATATTTCGTTATTAGACCGAACCATCATAGAATTGTCGAAGAAAGTCAAAAAGGAAGACAGGAATAACCGTGCGGTCCTGAATGTGGGTATCCTGGGACTTGTCGGGTATCCTTCTAATTTATTGTTTGACGCATCGCCTAGCGAAGGAAAAACGCACATTATTGTAAACAATCTTAAGGTCTTTCCGACAAGCAATGTCTTGATCTACAGAGATGCATCACCTAAGAGTTTCGTTCATGAATCAGGGGAGTTGGGAGTTAAGATTATCAACGAAGAAACGGGAGACGTAGAATACCAAACTACCATTTTTGACGAAACGCAGGATGAAGAAATATCAGTTGGCGAGTATCTGCATAACCTGCAAATACGAAGAGAACAGCTCGAAAAGGAAAGCAAAAAGGACAGCAATAAACGGAGAGAGCTTTCCAATGTTAATAGAGAATTACGAGGGTTAAAAGAGCGTCTGGTCACGATTATAAACTTTGACGGAACTATAGTTGCATTCCTTGACCAACCTCAGCCGGAGCTACTAAAGAATCTGTTGTCGGTCATGTCTCATGATTCGTATTATATCGAGACTACGTTCACGGAAGGCGAAGGGTCAAAATTCACTAAGCATGTAGTGTTCAAGGGATTTCCGACATTCATATTCGCTGTCTCCAAAGATTCTTTTCTGAACTGGAAGGATATTGAAACCCGCTTTGAGGTTCGTGAACCAAACATGAGCGCTGAAAAATATCAGGCAGCCGTAGAACTCTCCATCAAGGAAATGTTCGGAGAAGGAGAGAAGGAAAGCGAGGAAATGAAAAACCTGAAAGACGAGATCCGGAACCTGATAACAAAAATCAAAGATGACATGAAGAGTCGAAAATTGACGTTTCTCATTCCACTTGAAGAAAAAACCATCGTTAGCGCCATGTTTGGAGGGGAAATTAAGCATGGTGACGCAATGCGAAAAATCCCTCGAATAATGAACCATATCCGTGCGAACGCAATTTGGAACTATGACCGGAGGGTTCACTTAATCGGTCCTGGGAACGAATACATCGTAGTAGCTGCAGACGATATACGTTCATTGGTCCAAATCTATGATGACCTGGAGATCAATTCAATTCTGTCAGGCATACCTGCTTCGCTTTATGAGTTCTGGAGAGACATACTAACGCCACTATTTACGAAAGATTTGGAGGGGGAATATGTATCGGTCAAGCAGTCAGACATTGTAAAGAAACTAGATAATTATTGTGATGACAACAAAGGCAAAACAAGACTGAAGCCAGGAAAGCTGACGGTAAGCAGAAACCTCACAAAGCTTGAAGAAAGAGGTCTCATAAAGAAAGTTGAAGACGACAAGGACAAAAGAGGGAGGAAGATAATCACTCTCATTGATCCTGAAGACTTTGTAGTTTCATTGAATACAAAAATTGAAGAATTGATAAACGAAATTAGTATCACTATGGAAAATGGCGATGATACTATTTTACACAAGCTTTTGAGCAAGGGCTATTCAGCTTTTCTAGAACACAAAAAAATAGTATCACAAAACACAGGAATATTACAGAAGAATGAAAAGGGCATAGACAGTGAAGTGTTGGACAAGGCCATAATACGGGAGATTGTGCATAAGATAGCACAGGTGTCCGGTTATGCCCTTAATACTCCCCTATCGGATGATACTAATTCTGATACAAAAAATAATGTAGCTATCGCAAATAAAAAATTTGAAGTTTTGTCTGGTGGTCTGTCAGTAGTATTCTATTATTCAGGCCCTGGTGAAACGATAGACGTCATAGATTCTACGCAGGGCATCTCAGGAAATCAAAGTATCAAGCTAAAAAAAGAAGACATCCTAACGATACCTGAAAGTATAGCTAGGTCATTGGAAAAAGCAGGCCTAGGCAAGGTTCTGAACGGAGGCGAAAGAGATGGAAAATGAAGACAAGGGATTTGGCAAATTTCGCATGTTTATTCCACTTATGGAAAGAGGTCTTGCCCCTGGAGACCTGAAAATTGAGTTTCCAGCAGTCTGGAATATATTTGACCAGTTCAAGGCGAAGGTACTCTACGCAGAACATATTTTACGAGTAGAAATAGATAGGAATTTACAGTATGTCAATCCTGACCAGACACAAGGAACTTTGACTGTCTATACGAGATGCAATGAAAAGATGGAAAAAGAACTTGATAGATTCTTGAAGAAGAATCGTCTTGGCACTTATGATAAGCATGTTCTTTTACGTGAGGATACGAAGAGGAAAGACTATAATGCAGTTCGTTGGCTAGTGATTCCAGATATAACCGTTTACATAGCGAAGAAAGAGAATAGTGAAGAAGAACCGAGGGAGGTTCAACATGACTGAGCACATAGTTCTGCCATACAAGGATGGTAAAGTCACAGTCCTGAAAGGTTCGAGGATCAAGGTCTATACTCAAAGGGGATCAATCAAGGGATTCCTTCTAGGATTTGACGAATCAGGAATCACCATCCTGGAACCCAGGAATTACTTGGACTTCGATTTCTACTATTCAGAGGACATTAAGGGCAAAAAGAGGAAGATCCCACTCACACAGCTAGGAGGTTTTGCCTTCTATCCTGAAGTGAGTTTTCTGCAGACTAACGAGAAGGAGACTGATAAACATGAGTGAAAATGAAATAGACAAGAAAGAAGGACCGGAGGGATGCAAGTTCTTTGATAGCTGCTCAGCCAACTTGTGCCCTCTGGATCCTAGAGTGAAAGAAATGCAGTGGTGCCCTGAAGAAAACGATTCTGACGGTATCTGCAAGAACAGGGAATTCGCAGGCCTGCAAATCATAAGGACACAAAAGAGGATAGCCAGAGCTACCAGGAATAAGAGACGTGAGAGAGACGATTACTTTTCTTATGACATGCTGAATAGAAACATAGTGGTAAAATCGGGAATCTGGGGAATGCCTGACCCTCTGGACACCATCAAGAACCCTATGAGATGGTATTCAGACAAAGAAAGAAAGTGGATATTGAATCATCCTGAGAAGAAACAACTTTCAGATATTGAAATAGAAAAGAGACGTTCACGAATGATTGAGATTCGGAAAG
>JAJYVJ010000112.1 GCA_021792045.1 Thermoplasmata archaeon
TACAGTAAGAAATTCAATAGCCCACTCATCCTATATAATTATGGAGCAAATGCACAGGGTCAGATTCAATGATGAAGCAGTTCAGGAAGAGTATGGATATGAAGAATTAATTACAATGACCAAGAAACTGGGAATATTACTCTATGTGATTGTTGGCCATTCGAATAGAGGCTATTTGTTAGAGTTTAAGCTTTTGTCGGAAATGGATGCTGAAAATGGAAAAACTCTTTGATGTGTTGTCATAATGACCAAAGATGCCACAATTGATTGAAGTGACACATGTATCAAAGAGAGAGGGATCCCTCAGGGTCACGCTCCCAAAGAAAGCGGCCGAAGCACTGAAAGCAAATGCCGGAGATATAATCGGATTTTACTAGGAAGACGGCAGGGTGTTCCTGAAGAAGATGCAGTGATCACGTTATTCTTCGTATTCCTTCCTTAGCCCCTCAATGAAGATCTTCCCGTCTTCCCTGATGAACGATAGGATGCTGCCGTCAACGAGCCCCAGTTCCCTGGCCACCTTCCTCGGTACGGTTATCCTGTATGAGGTGCCCCTGGCGCTGACATGAGTTACGTCCACAATCTCTCTCTTTGCCATAATTGCGTAATGACAGAGGAGGCAAAAAAGGATCGGCCTCAACTGGCGTTCATTATGTTACTGCAGCCCCTCAAGAGTGAGGGGTTTCTCATTTTTTTTCTTGCGGGAAATTTATAACTACTGCACCGGATTCAGCGGATTCATGAACAGCCGTGGCGAATCGCTTTACCTGCCTGATGACATTGCTGTGCAGAGGGCAAGGAAGCTGGGATACGCAAAGGGATGGAACGACAGGAGGTTCCAGGATCTGAACATCATAGAGGAGGCAATCAGGGGAAGCACAGACTTCGTCGAATTCTCACGGATACTTAGGGAGAGGATGGCGGAACTGGAAAGGAACGTGGGATGATGGCCAGGACAAATCCGTTCACAAAGGAATATTACACCGGAAGAAAGGACCAGTTTGACATAGATTATGCGATGTTCAGGAGAGCCGTTGAGGAAACTCAGACCAGGGAGGGACTGATGGAATATCTTGATTTAATTTAACTTTTTTATATCTTCTCTCTTTAATCTCAGTAATTTTATCTGACACATAGTTATATTATTTATTGGTGGCTTGTATTATCTTGAATCTACTTATTTCTCAATTGATTTTTTACTTTGGACCCGAATTCACTTTTTTCTTCTAAATAATTGAAACTATCATTATCCTTGATTCTCTTTGAAATATAATTAAGTTCCTTGTTTCCTTCCTTTATTTGCTGAATAGTAGAAAGCCCCTTAATCTGTTTAAGAAGTTTATCGGTGGAATCTGTTTTGGGCAAATTACTATTCTTTATGCTTTCTATTTCTTCAAGAACCCTTCTCATACTTTGGTCGACGTATCCCTTAATTGCGGTGTGCTCCATTCCCATATTATCGTATGTCTCTAAAGATACATTTTCTGGTAGAAAAAATTTAACATTTTTAAATTCTTCATCAATTTTTTCCTTCTTTTTTTTGTCCTTTTCACTCCATCCTACTTCAAATCTAGTTGGAGAAATTATATCGAAACTTTCAAAAGGATGGTAATGAATTTTGGAAGGCCCAAGGTGGTTCTTGGTAAATGTTTTGTAGGCTCCCTCTAGTAATAAAATTACATACTCTTTGTGCAGTTGAGAATAGACATAATCTAAGTTAACGTTATAATCTTCAAATTTATCAAATTGTCCCATTTGAAACCCCACGACCTTCAGCCTTTTTTCTCTTACTTGCTTTAAAATAATATCTATCTTTTTTTTAAATACGTTTTCATCTTCTCTTAAATCCAGCCATATGACTGGATCATTATCATCTGTTTGTTTGCAGAATTCAGGAATTATTTTAGCAAAATCACTATCATAAAGAAATGGCGGCAGAGATCTTGTAGTTAACCTTCCCTCTGCAATATTAAGAAATCTCAAGAAAGTTTGGATTTGATCTAACGATAATGATGGCCATGGCTTATTATGACTTTTCCTCAGGGAGAGTGTAGTTATGGGGGCGTCTATTGCAACCTTGGTGAATGAAGCAATTTTATCCGATAACTTTTTCATAGCCCCATTTTTATGGATAAAGCTCAGAATATCTTCTTTATCAAAATACTGTGTGATAGTAGAAACATGATCGTCTAATTTAGTCTGATTGGAGTAGTCAGCCTTATGTCGATATTCAGTATCAGTTATCATTCTAGACGGGGTTACAAATTCTTCCCTTGCACTAATTTTTAAGACTCTTGGGTAGTATCTTAATGAAATTTTATTTGAAAAGTCATCACTGGCAACATCCTTTATTTCTATCAATTCACCTCACCTTGAGTCTAGGTATGTAATCTTCAGTGATTTTCCCAAATGAAACCTTAGGAAAAGAGTCTTTAAGCTTGACCTTATTGAATCTCTTAGCGTAAATGGAGTCTTCTAAAATTAATTTGGTTATGCCTCTATACCCACTTTGGTCCCAAGATCTCTTTCTCTCACTGATTTTAAATTTAAGCTCTTTTGCCGAAATATTTCTGTCCGAAAGCAATTCTGTATAATTTCTTGCTGTTTCCGAAAATTCAGCGTCGGTTTCGAATAATGTCAAAAATCTGTTTAATGGCTTATCAGAGTCGCTACCCGCTTGATAAAAATTATTAACGCGTATTTTACCAGTAAATACCAGAGAAGACAAGACAACGTTTAATTTATAACTGTATGGTCCATACTTATAAAAAATGAAGCCCGCATCTTCCTCTGGCCCATAAGAAAGCCCCATTGGTCTTAAAATCTGGTCATATAACAAAAACACCTCTTTCTGCATCAGAGTCCTAGATACTACAGATTTCTGGTGATCCATTGAGGTCATTAGTAATATAACTGCGTCCCGCAGATTTACGCTCAATTTTCCCTTTAAATTCTCTTTTATGCAAGATGTTTCCATTATTCTGTCTGCCTCTTTTAATGATACGAACTTAAGTTTTGATGTGGCGTCAAACACTCTATGACCTCCTAAATTGTATCATAGTAAACCACCTTATATTTCCATTTATTGAGACTATACGGCACTTTTTCCGGTACACAGGAGAATATGTAACTATAATTCAAGGAGTTTTTGTTTTTCGTACATATGAAGATTTTAATTCTATCAAGAACTCGATTTGACGGAGACGGAGCGCTTCGGAGATGTAATCTATCGACTCGGAGTCTTCCAAGGAACCCGTAATTTACAACATAAACCTTATTAACTGACTCATTAAACATACCTGTCATGGTTAGTTTCCCAGCAGCTTCTGTTTTGAATGCGTTTAACATAGATTCCTCGATTTGCAATTCGTTGTAATCAAAGTTATCTATTTCATTCAGGGAATAATTGTGACCTGATGGACACGCCAAACTTCTCGCGACCATCAAATTATACTCATTTGATCCTCCAATACCTACATCTCTTGTCGAAACACCAGCATTAATCTGATTCCTATGACCTACCTGGCCTAGAATAAGCGGACGTCCACAAATTATACACTTGAGATTGAATGAATTATTTTGGTTGATCATTTGCTATCTCTCTTTCTGTCGTTTTCATTACTTCTATAGCCTGCAATTTAGTTTTGCCTATAATCTTTTCATTATGTTCTCCGATTGCATCTTTGGAATACGGGCCACAGGAAGGCATGGGCGGACAAACTGTGGCTCCATGGCAAATGATCGAAGCGAACAGAGCAAACCTTTGTGTGGTCCTCAATTTTGCCTCTCCTTCAAAATCTCGCCTTTCAGAGGAATAATATTTTCAGCTTTCATTCTCCACCCTTATTGTTATTGCTGTTAATTCCATCAAAAGTCATCTTGTAGAGAGAATAGACCATAAAAATCATGGACTCAGCCTCATAACCCTCAACATTAGCACCGCCCGCATGAGGTGCGGAGCTGTCTTCAGACCTTGATGCTGCACCATAGAGCTTTTTCTGCAGAGCATCCACAAGGTCCGATATGTTTTTATTGTCGTCAAATAATTTGTCTAACCCTCCCTGGCTATTCACAAACTCCAAAAATTTTTTAAGAGAGTTCCTGAGGATTGTTAAACTGGCTCCGATGTCAAGGCCCGTGTATAGTTTATCCTTTGCCTCATCCAGCATCTTGAGGATGTCACCTAAGGCTCCGGCGGTTTCTACCCTTGGGATCTCTGTGATTTCATACTGACCTAATCCAAGCTTTGGAAGGAAGTCGTGAATCCAGTCGGATGACCTAATTGCCTCCTCAAAGCTCTTTTTCTCAGTTTTTATAGTTAAATACCCATCATTAGGCCCGAAACCACTTGAGGAGATCAGGTTAAGATTGTCTCTATTTTGGTAATAAGTGCCTATCTGGCTCGGATAAACGTATAGGAGAAAACTTATTGCATGGGAATTCTTAAACGTGCTATTTCCTATAGCGGTTTTTAAATTTGTAGGAAATGAAGGATCATCAAGATGGAATTCTTCTATGTATGAAACCTTTGCATTGTTGCTAGGATATGTTGTGAAAATTTCTAAAGTTAAGTTAACGTCCCCTTTGACGGAAGATTTCCTCGCTTCATTCATATATGATATAATCTTACTGTCTATAGTGGCTGTAAGATCCATTTTTAGAGTCTTCTGCCCATAATTTCTATTGTAGTCTGTTGGCCCTATATTAAATCCTTGGGTTTCCAGACCTTTTGGCTGGAGTCGGCCGATTAATTTTCCCATGAAAGATATGTTTCCAAAAAAGTTTATTGGCGCTTCCTGACTTACATCATATTGCCATTCCAATCCCACTTTAATTGTTGGCTCGAAATAAGACTCATCCACGGAGATAGATTTTAGAGTCAATTTCAAACCTCATACCCCTCCCTTCAAAATCTCCTCAATTTCCTTCAACTTCTGAGCGGCCAATACAAGTTTTGAGATGTTCAGCGTACTTGTCTCTTTCAATCAACTCACCACAATTAGCACACCGCAATCTCTTCCTGTTGAAACCTATTGGAAATTTATTCACCATTCATTCACTCCTTCATGTTCCCCTTATCCCTCTGAATCTGGACCATCTCCTGCACGGACGGAAGGGTCCACGCATACCTGGTATGCTTGCACTCGTATGCATCATCAACCTCACAGAAGAGGCGCATAATGCCCCTCCCATTCATCTTGACATACACCATGACGATCCTGTCCTTCCCCGTTCCATCATAGTTGTGTTCAGTGATGGCTATGTGATCGCCGAGCACGTTGAGGTGAATCATTGCAGACAAGCCCTCAAACTCCTTGTCAAAGTCCGGAGGCAGCTCATAGGTTTCAGTCCTTGCAGCAATGGCATCCATCCTCTTCAGCTGCTCCGCTACGGCCCGACCCTTTGGGGTAAGAGAAACGTAAAATGTCTTCCTAACTATCCTTTCTTCCCGTATACTTACCAAACCATCTGCCAAAAGTTCTTTCAGATACCGTTCTAGTGAGTATGAGTTGGGAACAATAGGTAACAATGAAGTCTTTACTACTTCCTTGTTTTCTTCATATAACCTAAGAATTAACCTCTGTGAGCGCTCTGACAATCTTCTATTATGCTCAGCCAATAAAACTTTAAACCCTATTCTCTTTATTATTGCATGTATTATTACATTCTACACAGTGTAA
>JAJYVJ010000113.1 GCA_021792045.1 Thermoplasmata archaeon
TATAATGGACAAAATTGTCCATATTAATAGATAAAGATATATTCGATTAAAGACTATCAGATTGTGAACATTTATAGTATATTAGAAAACCTGAGGAAATCCGGCATGGCAGTATTTAATTCACTGGAGTTTCAAAGGTTTGCAGGTGTATCTCAAGATTCGGTTCCGAAATATATTATGCGTATGAAGGATAAAGGTTTGCTACTCGGTGTGGAAAAAGGAAAAGTGTCCATAACTGAAGATCCTTTTATAGTGGCATCCCAGATAGCATATCCTTCATATATGTCATTCGCAACCGGCCTCTATTTGAATAATTTGATGGAGCAGACTGTTGACAAAATATTTGTTGCAACGCCTGTTAGGAGGAACAAATTGGCGTTCAATGGGATGGACATAATTTTTGTTCACTTTAACCCGTCTATGATGTTTGGGTACCAAAAACATAGAAAGGAAAATTCATACATTGTGTTTGGGGAACCAGAAAAAATAATACTGGATATGCTGTACAAACCATGGATTGCTGACCTGTCGTACATCCTGGATATCGTGAAACAGATTGATGTTAAAAAATTATTAGATTTTGCTTCCTCGATAAAGGAAGAATCGGTAAAAAGACGGTTATTTTATTTACTGGATTATAGTGGGATAAGTGTAGATGCAGACGATTTTACAGTTGTATATACACTGAATCCCCATAATAAATTCAGGGGAAAGTATGTCAGCAAATGGAAAATATACGACAATGAGGTGAACTTTTGATTGATAAGAGCGATATTTTAAGTCTGAGCAGATTGAACGCGTTGAAGCCATTTCAACAGGAAAAAAATTACATACAGACGTTGATGTTGCGTTCTATTTACCGAAGTTCAAACAACTTCATTTTTAAGGGCGGTACGGCGCTATTTTTTTTCTACAAGTTACCTAGATTTTCTGAGGATCTGGATTTCAATATCCTGGATGGAACGGACGAACAGAGAACAATTGAAACCTTGCATAGGGACTTACTGTTAGTTGGTGTCGAAAACAGGTTTAAGATCACTTCCTCAAATGAAACCTCAGCAACATACCAGTTCTCAGTCAAAGGTCCTTTGTATACATCAGAAGTTTCAGGGTTGACAGTAAAGGTAGACATTAGCAAGCGTGAAAAGACATTGAGGAAACCAAAGGTAATGCAGATCGATTCCCAGTATAGGGATGTACTCCCATTTAGCGCAATTGTCATGGATATCAGCGAGATCAAGGCGGAAAAGGTTAGAGCAGTAATTACGCGGGACAAGGCGCGTGACGTTTATGATATTTTTTTCCTAATGAGAAATTTTGGGGATTCGATGGACAAGGATCTCGTGAATCTAAAGCTTGGATATTACGGAAGAAAATTTTCAATTGAGGAGTTTGCTGAATCTTTGAACAGGAAGAAATCAAAATGGATCAGCGAGCTGAGTTCGATCGTAATAGGAGAGATACCGGATGTGAACGAAGTAGTATTCTCAATTATTGCATCGGCGGAAAAGCACCTTGTTTGACTCAGGGCAAGGTTTAGCAAGTGAATCTGGATGCAATTAATGTACGAACAAATTTTGAGACTGCTAAATTCTAAAAATAGAATCTAAGCCGTAGGAAAGAAGGGAAGGGCGATCAGCCTGGAAATGGGAGTAACTAAGCGCTTGAAGGGAAAATAAATGAGATAGTGTAGAAAAACGTGTCTAAAATGAACTCATCGCCACTTGGTATACAAATTGGATATCTTTATATTGTAGGACTCCATAAATAGATTTGTCCATAGAACCATAATTGGGTAGAAGGCAGCATGACAACATTAATCCTTAACGTTGACCGCGATAACGACTTCGGAGAGAAGGTAAACATTGCTGGGCCAGTCGTGGGATTGGACAAATGTCGCGTTGCGGCTGAAAAACTCATGGAAACGGATCCTGAAGATTCTGACGCAAATGCTTTGTTTGGTGCAATTAAGCACTATAATGATCTCAAGAAAAATGACGAGGACGTGGAAATCGCACTTGTCACCGGTGATAAAAATGTCGGCGAGGTTTCCGATAGAATGCTTGGGAAGCAGCTTGAACAGCTTCTCTCTGGCAATAAATACAGCGGAGTCATCCTGGTAACCGATGGAGCGGAGGATGACTACATCGTTCCGCTGATAGTCTCATTCAAGAAGATAGAGTACGTCAAGCATATAATAGTGAGGCACAACCAGAATATTGAGTCCTTATACTATTACATAGTCAGGGCGATACAGGACAGGAAGCTGGTAAACAAATTCATAATCCCTATAGGCCTCATTCTTCTGGCATATGGGGTCGTATCCGTTGTTTTCCTGAGTTATAATTGGGTGACATCAAAGATAACATATCTTGATCCGAGCATTGCCGCGTTGACCGTGGTTACGATAGTTCTCGGTGCGTATCTGCTTGAGAAGGGATTTGAGATCGGGAAATCTACACAGCGGCTGGTTGGCAAGATGTGGGATTATGCCTCGGAAACCAGAATACTATTTCTTTCCTATATCATTGCTATTGGCTTAATATTCGTTGGCATAGCCTACAGTTATGCATCTGCGAGGGCCATAGTAAATTCCCCGTTTAACAGTGTTCTCGTATTTCTGAGCGTGTTTACTTGGTGGGTCCTCGCCTCCATTTTTGTGAGAGAAATCGGTCTTTCCCTTGAGCTTTATACAAACGGCGAGCGTGGCGGGGTATTTCGATCCTTATTTGGAGTGACATTCTCTGCTTCCATAGCATTCATAGTATACGGAATAATAAGCTACATCAGGTTCCTTCTTCTGTTCACGTCTTTTACCACAGGAATACTCAGTGTTTTCTATATCGTGCTCGGAGTGATCATAGCCATCCTCTCTGCACTTGTCCACAGGTATTTCAACGAGAAGGGTGCCCCTTCCAGCGATCTCAAGGTCGAAGCCAACACCTCGGATGGGCCGGCAGATAATAAATGAACCTGGACGAATGGAACTCTGTTTATGATCAAATATCGCGCGACCTTGGTTTTTCAAAGGAAATGGATTTTAAGAGTTCCAAAGCACTATCTGCGATCCTGGGGCCAGCCTCAAATCTGGGCGTTGCGGATAAATTTCGTGGAAAGGATGCTTACGTTGTTGGAAATGCGCCAGATTTGAAAGATCATCTTGAAAAGAGGGCCGGGGAGGTATCAATCGTTGCGGATTCTGCAATAGACACGTATCTCGACCTTGTGGGCCTTCCAGATATAATAGTCACAGATCTTGACGGAGACATCCCTGCGATACTCAAATGCAACGAATCCGGGACTCTATGTCTGATCCATGCCCATGGAGACAACATTGGTTTGATAAAAGAATGGTCCGGGAAATTCACAGGGCCAAGGATAGGAACGACACAGAACAAGCCACTTCATAATATATTCAATTTCTTTGGGTTCACGGATGGAGACAGGGCAGCTTTCTTTGCAGATTACCTTAATTCCAGAGAGATTCGCCTCGTGGGATTTGACTTCGGAAATCCTTCGTTTAAAAGTGGCAGAGAAAGAGAACGAAAACTCAAGAAACTTACATGGGCAAAGTTCCTCCTGAACATGCTTGCCAGGGAAAGGGGGACCGAGCTGACAGAGGGCAGCGTTATTCTTCTTTAATGATTTCAGATCCATTGAAGACTATGGGGAATTTTGCGATATCAAGCTTCAGGGAAGCTTTCACATCGTCCGATGAGCCTATCATTCTGAGCCTTCTGGCTCCACTTGAATTTCTGATCTTCTCCGCATACTCTTCAAAATCGGGATTCTCGTTCAGCAGAAGTTTTCGTAAATAACTCGAGTAGATATAGTCTTCATCGGCAGAGCCATCCGGCCTCCCGGACATGACTATCTCCACAGCCTTTTCATTCATGAGCGAAATTCGTGTAGCTTCTGCGTTCAGGAACGATGAAATGTACACCTTGCCATTTCCGGATATCTTCTTCAGAACCAGTGTTCCGTTCGTTGACGTAAAAATAACGGTTTTCCCGTAAAAATTAGCCTTTGAAAGAATCGATGGTGAGTTATTGAAGTCGAAACCAGGAACCTTGAATCCAAAACGCTCGCCAACTAGTACGTAGGATGGGTTGTTCGATTTCATTCTCTTCGCATTGCTTACACTGTATGTCGGTATTATCTTCTCTGCACCTTTCAGGAGAATCATAGGGATGGAGCTCGTGGATCGAAATATATCGACCAAAACTTTTGTCGAATCACTGAATTTACCGGTTTTTCTTCCATCGGTTATTAGGACTTCCAATGATTCGGATATATTTGGATCATTAAAGAACTATTCAGGTCCTTTTTGAAAAAGAAAAATAGAGCGAACGATCAAAAACATTAATGAGGGTAAAATGGATATGGCGAAAATAAAGAGGTAACATATAAATGCCACAATCTGTATCAACTATGGTAGAAGGGGGCAAAGCAACAAGCGGTCCTCCACTTGGTCCTGCACTAGGCCCACTGGGCCTGAACATGGGGCAGGTTATAAAGGATATCAACGAGTTAACAAAAGACTTCAAAGGACTCCAGGTCCCAGTTACTGTGATCGTTACGGATCCTGCCAACAAGAAATATGAGATAAAGGTGGGCATGCCCCCGACATCAGCACTTCTAAAAAAAGAACTTGGCATAGAAAAAGGATCAGGCAAGCGCAAGGAAACAATAGCCGGGAACATTACAATAGACCAGATCAAGAAAGTTGCGTCTTCAAAGATTGAAAAATTACTTTCAAACGATATTGAGGCGGCTGTCCTTGAAGTTGCCGGTACCTGTGTTTCTATGGGAATAACAATAGACGGAAAGGACCCAAAAGAATTTCAGAAGCTTGTGAAGAGCGGAGAGATCAAGCTTTAGGATCTTTATTGTTTATTGAAAAAAGATGAAACTTAAAGTAACGTGTATCCATCTGAAAATCATGCCAAGAGTTGCTAAGGTTAATATCTACCTTTGATCTTGCGGTATACTGGCATTGACCATAGCATGTCTCTTCTAAATAGTGCGGGAGGCTTATGGTTTTGCTGTAATTGGTAGGAGAAGGTTATCTTCGCTAGCACTACCGGGTGATTGAATTGGCTGAAAAAAACGCTGTATCTGAAACAATCGAGGAAATTAAGAAAAGTTCCAAGGAACGCAAGTTCAGGGAAAGTATTGAGCTTGCGGTTAACATGAAGGAAATAGATTTGAGCGATCCTAAAAACAGAATAAACGAGGAAATAATTTTGCCCAAGGGACGGGGAAAGGATCTTAAGGTTGCAGTCATTGGTACCGCTGAAATGAAAACGAAGGCTGCCAAGGTTGCTGATTTTGTTTTTGGTCCGGAGGACCTTGGGAAATTCGCCGAGGACAAAAAGGCGTTCAAGAAACTAGCCGGGGATGTTGATTTCTTTGTGGCCGAAGCTACACTCATGGCCGGCATAGGTAAATCTCTTGGTCAGGTTTTAGGTCCCAGGGGAAAGATGCCAAAGCCTCTCCCCCCAGGTCAGGATCCGACGCCTTTGATAAACAACCTCAAAAAGACCGTAAGGGCTAGAAGCCGTGACCGAAGGACTTTCCATGTACCGGTGGGTACAAGGGATATGAATACCAGTGATCTTGTGGATAATATCAATTCGGTGGTTAAGAGGATTGTAGGCAGGATGGAGAAGGGA
>JAJYVJ010000009.1 GCA_021792045.1 Thermoplasmata archaeon
TTAGTAACTAACGCATCGATATATTCGAAAGAAATTAAAAATTACACGAGGGCATGGCTTTGATTACTATCATAATCTGACCTTTAAATGTCATCCTTGAAAATGTATTAATTTATGTACATAAAATATACCAAAATTCGTGGTTATGTGGTATTATAGGTTGATTATTTTTGGGAGGGGGGACAAATAATTGCATGATTATTGTAAAATTGATCGAGATAGAAAAAGATATAATGTGAGTTAGCAATATAAGGTGCATTGGTTAGAAGTAAAACAAAGGTAAAAGGATTCTCAGATCTCAGCAAAATGATAAAACGCTCGCCAAAATGGTGGCAGCTTCTGATCTTAGTATCTATTATCTTAACAGTGGATTATTTCTTGATTAGGAACGTTATTTTTATATTGTTCGGCATCTTGGGATCCTATGCGTTATTAATATTATTCGATGTATTCTTTATTAGAATTAGCCGCACATATTTCCCGTTTCGTAGAATAATGTACTTGGATTTTTTGGCCTTTCTTATTTCATCCGTTTTCTTCTGGATACTCTATTATTCTCGCATATTTCAGAATCTTGAGGTTATTTTACTTCTATCGATCTCTTCTGCTGCTCTTTTGCGTGTCCTAATTCTCGCTATATATTATTCTGACAGAGTTTCAAAGTTGACGATACCAACACTCAACTACACATTTTCCTCAATGATAGTTCTTACAATCATCTATCACAGTTGGTATGTTCTTATTCCTGCAATAATTTCTTCAATAATTTATATTGTCGCTGGCATAATTTTCATAAAGACAACAACACACAAATTTTCAAAAGAGTATGGAGAAAGCGCGACAAAAATAATAAATTTGTTTTTAAATTATAATAATAGTCATAAATATATGAACACGGGAATCAACTTTTTTTCCAAACTTTACATGAATACAAGATGGGTGCCCGTGAAGACAATAGATGTAATTAAGAAAGACGGTGGCCGTCTCGTAACCATGGTTTTTCCATATGTTCATCCAGGCCCATTTGGCAAATTTGGATCAAGCGATCTTCCTATAAGGTTGCAAACAAAACTTCACGAAATCCAAGCTGACCTCATGGTTTTCCACACTACGACAACGAACAGCAACAACTGCTCCGGAGAGGAAGACATTGATTCGATTGCCAGAAGTGTAAAGAGATCCCTTAAAAAAATGAGCTACACAACGACGATTTCTCCTTTCAGAAGGTTTGAGTACAACAACTTCTCCCTTGGGATTCAAAAATTTGGCAATTTTGCTTTCGGAGCAATTATACCCGAACAGACTTCATTCGATGATGTAAAACTGAACGAAGGACTAAGCGTGATAAAGCACGTTGAAAGCAAAGCTGTGAAACAGTTTGCTCTTATCGATGGACAAAATTTCTTTGTAGAAAAGGGTCAGGAACTTGATAATTGTGAGGGAATGGGTCAGGCTTTTGTAGACGAGCTTGAAGTACTGTCTGCCGATTCACCAGCCCGTTTAGGCTATTACCGTATATACGAACCGCTAAGTGATCTAGGAACAATGGGGATTCAGAGTATTGTCACAGAGAGTAATGGTAAATTTTATGCTATTACGCTTACAGATTCCAACAACGTTTTGAGAGAAGTTGTAGAGGGCGCAAGGGACATTCTAAAAAACGAAATTTCAGATCTCGAGATATATACTACTGATAACCATGCATTAAACGCAAATAATCTTGATTCAAACCCATTAGGAAAGAGCAGCGAAATGGATAAGGTAGTCAAGCTAATTGTTAAATCAGTAAGATTAGCTAAAAATAATATCGATGATGTTAAAATTGGCGCAAGTACTGTTACAACTCGGGTTAGGATGGGCGACGAAAATGCATATCAGAGACTAATAGATTCTGTTTTCAGGTCTCTCAAAGCTGCGAAATATTCCATTATTATCACGATTCCTTCCAGCATCGTTGCCTCAATAGCGGTTTTTAAGTTTCTAATGCCAATTTTATGAACTGCTAACATTTAATGATATGAATCGTGTAAAGTAATATGTGAAATTTATTATCGTTGGTAATAATCCAATATCCGTTAAAGAAAAACTTAATTAGTCATATTAAATGGGAGATACGTGGAAAACTCAACCGAAGATGTGGGCTCTTGGGTAAGGAAGTTAAATCTGGCTTCTACAAAAGACATCCAGGTCCCGAAGTTGTTATTCGATCAGGTCATCGGGCAAGATGAGGCTAGAGAAGTAGTCAAAAAAGCTGCACTTCAAAAGAGACACGTGTTGTTAATCGGTGATCCAGGTACAGGTAAATCAATGCTTGCGCAGTCTATGGTTGATTTCCTTCCAAAGGATGAGCTTGAAGATATTCTTGTTTTCCCGAATCCAGAGGATTCTAACCGTCCAAAAGTCAAGACCTTGCCTGCTGGAAAAGGTAAAGAAATTGTCAGGCAGTATCAGATAAAGGCTGAAAGAGAAAAGAAGGATAGATCGAGAAGTATACTTTTCATAGCTATTACTATTGTATTCCTTGGGATCATTGGTACGATTATCTTTCATGATGATATACTTGTTCTCCTATTCGCGGTTATGATTGCGATAATGCTCTATTTCATGTTCGCAATGACTCCTGCAATAAGAATGGAAAAGGCTATGGTGCCCAAAGTCATTGTATCTCATAATCCGAGTGATAAACCTCCGTTTATTGATTCTACGGGCGCGCATTCTGGGGCACTTCTTGGAGATGTAAGGCATGATCCATTCCAGTCCGGGGGCCTTGAGACTCCTGCGCATGAAAGAGTAGAAGCGGGAAACATTCACAAGGCTAACAAGGGTGTGTTGTTCGTAGATGAAATGAATCTGCTTCGTATAGAAAGCCAGCAGGCTCTCCTAACAGCAATGCAGGAAAAGAAATACTCCATATCAGGCCAGAGTGAAAGAAGCGCTGGGGCCATGGTCCAGACAGAACCCGTTCCGTGCGATTTCGTATTAGTGGCTGCAGGAAATCTTGACGCGATACAAGGCATTCACCCCGCTCTTAGGTCAAGGATACGGGGATACGGTTACGAAGTTTATGTAAATGACACGATGGACGACAACGAAGAAAACAGGCATAAATTGGTCCAGTTCATAGCACAGGAAATCGTCAAAGACAAAAAGATTCCGCAGTTTGACGCTTCTGCAGTAACCGAAATAATGAAAGAAGCTCAGAAAAGAGCAGGAAGAAGGGGCAAGCTTACACTAAGACTTAGGGAACTAGGTGGCCTTATCCGTGTAGCCGGAGACATAGCTGTCAGCGAAAAGGCGGATATTGTTACCGCAGATCACGTTCTTAGAGCAAAAGCGCTCAGCAAACCTTTGGAACAACAGGTCGCCGACAGATCCATTGAAATAAGGAAGACCTACCAGACTTTCAGAAGTGAGGGTGCATACGTAGGAATGGTAAACGGGTTAGCTGTTGTTGGTGCTAACTCAGGTATGGCTGATTACACAGGCATAGTTATGCCAATAGTAGCTGAGGTAACTCCAGCTCAACACAAGGGCAATGGTGTCGTTGTCGCTACCGGGAAACTGGGTGAAATCGCAAAGGAAGCTGTACAAAACGTTTCTGCGGTTTTCAAGAAACTTAGCGGAAAAGACATATCTGATTTGGACATTCACATACAGTTTATTGGAACTTATGAGGGAGTAGAAGGGGACTCTGCTAGTGTATCTATCGCAACAGCAGTAATATCCGCCATAGAGAACATCCCTATTGATCAGAGTGTTGCTATGACTGGTTCGCTTAGTGTTCGTGGAGCTGTGCTTCCAGTAGGTGGCGTAACTGCGAAAGTCGAGGCGGCAATAGAAGCTGGTATGAAGAAGGTAATTGTTCCTGCCGCAAACTTCAACGACATAGTTCTGGATCAACTGCATGTCGATAAGATAGAGATTATACCGGTTTCCACTATTAGCGATGTGTGGGAAAACGCACTTACCGAGACACCAGAGAAGAATAATTTCTTGTCGAGCGTCAGAAACTTCCTTAACGTGAAGAAGATTGTTTCCGGGAAAGGCGGTGTTGCTGGATCAAACGTTGCCTAGTGTTGTTTTCTTTTCTGTAAGAAAACTATTGAACCAGGACCAAATTAACGATATAATCTCTTCAATTTCCGCCAAAAATGGTGGCTTCTTTGTTCTGGTCGATGCTAATTCGATCAAGACACGTAAACAGATACATGAAGCCTATTCCCGCTCGTTGAGGATTTTTGAGGAATCCAAAAAAATCTTAAAAGCAGAATCTGTGTTTCTGATGCTAATCTCAGGTGAAAGTCAGATTTCAAAAGCCATAGCAAAATCCGGCATTTCCTCGGTCACGAAAAATGGATATATTGTATACAATTTTCCTGATGATTTGAACAACTTTCTTTCTTTACATTCAGAGGTTTTTGATTTTGATCCAAATCCCAAAATTGCAAATGATGATATTGATTCTGACAGAGACGTCTTTTTTTCAATGCTTAGAGTACAGTTGAGACTAGGGCTATAAGGAATCATTTTTTTACTTAAAAGTTATCATGAGCCGATGAAAAAAAGATTTCTAGCATTCTTCGGTCATTTCAATATTGATGTTACCATGCGTGTTCCTTTCTTGCCCTCAAATGGATCAGTAAACGTAATTTCTGAAAATGAGGCATTCGGGGGCACTGCTGGAAATTTTTCGATCGTAGCTGCTCATCTAGGAATACCTTTTGTCCCCGTTTCTGCGGTCTCAAGAAGATCCCATTCTGATTTTCTTCAGTTTTTGAAGGAATTAAAAGTGGATCTGACGGACATAGTTGTTCGTGAAGATTCATTTGGACCCGTGTGCTACTCAGTTTCGGATGGGAACGAACAGGTATACTATGTAAATCAGGGGCCTATGAGCATTCCGTTTACAAGTGAACTGAATGATGACTGGAGCAGTTTCCAGTATCTTCACTTTGGGACGGGCCCTCCGGAAGATTATCTTAATATTCTCAAGAATTCGCAAGGAAGCATAAAGGTCTTTGATCCCGGTCAGGAAATCTCCTACCGCTATACAAATAAAATAATAATGGATTTTATCAAATCATCAGATATCACGTTCCTGAATTTGCATGAGCTCAAAACAGTAATATCGACCACTGGCGTTGAGATGGAGGAACTTTTTAGTCTCGGTAAAGTGTTCGTAATAACAAAAGGGACAGAAGGCGTTGAGGTCCACAGCAGAGATAGGATTACCAAGGTACGTTCCCGGAAAGTCTTGGACATATACGATACACTAGGCGCTGGTGACGCATTTAGAGCAGGTTTCTACATGGGCCTGAAAGAGAATTTAGGCTACGCAGATGCAGCAGTAATTGGAAACATTGTTGCAAGCGAGGCAATAAAGGGGCCGATTCCAAAATTCAATCTAATCCGTGATGATATTATTAGGATATTTGAAAATGAAAAGGATGACTTGATTCTTTGAATTCCGTCATAGTGTGAGAAAGTTAGTAACCCATCTGCTACATAAGACAGAAATGTACTGAGGCGGGAGTCAGAAAGAGCTGGTAACCTTTAAGTGATCTCATTCGCTTATGTTTTATGATGGAAGTACACATTGATGAAATTAAGGCAAGGAAAGTTCTGGATTCGCGAGGTGCCGTTACGGTTGAGGTTGAAGTATCTGCTGGTGGGTTTACCGGAATGTGCTCAGCTCCTTCTGGTGCAAGTACAGGTAAGACAGAAGTAGTTTCATTCCCTAAGGGCGGAGCAGATTCATCCCTCGAATTTTTACAAAAGAAATTTGCTTCAAAGTTGCTCGGTTTGAACATTTTTGATCAGAAGCTCATAGACACTACCTTAATTGAAGTGGATGGGACAAAAAATTTTGCTAATGCTGGAGGTAACCTTGCGACGGCAATATCAATAGCCTGTGCCAAGACGGCTTCGTATCTACTTGGAATGCCAATGTATAGGTATGTAGGCGGCGCATTTTCGGACAAGCTGCCCAGACCCATGGGTAACGTTATTGGCGGTGGAAAACATTCTATGAACGGAACAACGATCCAGGAATTTCTCGTATCAGGTCAGGGTAAGGACTTCTTCGAATCGATGTTAATAAATGCTCGAGTTCATCACAGAATAGGCGAACTTCTTTCCGAAAAATTTCCTAAAGAAAGCATTGGGTTAGGGGACGAAAAGGCATGGACTGCAAACGTAAGCGATCTTGAAGCTGTAGAGATAGTAAAAAGTGCAGCAAATGAAATATCATCCGAATTCAAGAGGCCGGTTCTTCTTGGGACGGATTTTGCAGCATCATCATTCTATGAAAAAGGGAAATACGTATACAAAAAAGGCGTAAAGAGTCGGGACGAACAGATTGACTTTGCCAAGTCATTTTCGAAGGAATTCGGATTCTACTATATTGAAGACCCCCTTGATGAAACGGATTTTGAAGGATTTGCAGAGATTACAAAAGGGGTCGGATCCAAGAGTCTTATTGTTGGTGACGATCTGTATACAACTAATCCAGATAGGATTAGGAAGGGTGCAAAGTTACATTCAACAAACTGTGTCCTTATAAAAGTCAATCAAATAGGAACTCTTAGCAAAACGGCAGAAGCCGTAAAAGTAGCTTCTGACGCTGGCATGGAAACCACAGTGTCGCATAGAAGTGGGGAGACAACAGACGACTTTATAGCACATCTGGCAGTAGCATTTTCCTCGAAATTTATTAAGACCGGAACAATCGGCGGTGAAAGGCTCGCCAAGCTTAACGAACTCGTCCGAATAGAGGAAGATCTCTCAAGCAGTTAATATGTTACATCTACTTGGGACTGGCCTGAGGGGAATAAAGAGCATCACAATAGAAGAGTTGGATATCCTCCTAAAGTCCGATAAAATTTACGTTGAAAATTACACATCAGTTTCTCCAGAAGATCTTGTTTCATCACTAAAGGATCGATACGGGATTGACGTCGATCCCATAACGCGCGATGACGTTGAAGGTGAAGAGAAGATTCTGTCTCTTGCTAGGAAAATGGAGGTATGTATCCTTGTTGTCGGTGATCCATTATCAGCCACAACGCATAATCAATTACGTCTTTCTGCTTTGGATGATGGGATAGACGTAGAATTAGTGGAAAATGCGTCAATTGTTACTACTGCGCCTGCAAAGGCCGGTTTTTTGTTATACAAAATGGCCCCGCCCGTTTCACTGCCCTTCCTTAGCGAGAAATTTCTCCCTAAAAGTATTTTATTGAAGATTAAACGGAATCTAGAGCTGGGTTTTCACACATTATTACTCCTTGATCTGAAGGAGGGTAAAACGATGTATCCGGAAGAAGCAGTGCGTGGACTCATGACTTTGGAGGATACCTACCGCGTAGGTGCTATAAATGAAGCCAGCATGATATGTGTTCTTTCCAATATTTCACAGCCCGGTGAAAGAATAATCTTTGACAATGTGCGAAACCTGCTTGATTATAAAGATGAAACTTCACCTACTGTACTCATAATACCTTCAAAGTTAGATGACACTGAAGAGAGGTTTGTCAAGGCATTTTCAAAAAAAGTAAATCAGTTCAAGTAAGTCTTTACTAGCGATCGTACATAATCCTCAGGAACGCTATTGTCTTCTGAAACTGTCTTATAATCCAGTGTATCTACGTAGTCTAAGAGCAATTCTCTTGCAAATCGGTCATTTACAGAAGTAATGATAAAGTCATGCAAGCTCGCCAAAATGTGATCCTTTTCGGCTATAAGCCTGCTTCTCATCTTCATGAGGTTTTCAATATCGTCGTTAATTTTAACTAAATTATAAAGAAGTTCCTGACGATCAGATCTCTCTGTAATTTCTTGCTTTTTATCGTTAACTGGAATTTCATATTTCTTGATATCTATGAAATTTCTGGAATAATCAGCGACAAGAGTAGAGAATCCACGGGGCCTATAGATCTTACGAGAAGCTCCTAGTTCGCTGGGAAAGGTTCCAACAGATTCAATGAGGTTAGCCCTCTCCAGAAGATCAAGCTGTTTTATAACGGCTTGCTGAGATATGCCGACCAGCCGACTTATCTGCAGTGCATAAGATTCATCAAGAGTGAGACACTTAAGTATCTCCCTCCTGGTGTTGTTGAGTATAGCACTTACAAATTCGTCTAAGTTTGAGTCTGTCATGATAGTTTCACTGTATGGTTACTTTCTTTCCCGCTGTGCCGGGCTTCCCTACCTTTTCTATGGTAACATCCAGAATCCCGTTAGTGAACCTTGCAACAGTACCCTCGGTCTTCAAATCATAATCAAAGTCTATGCTTTTGAAGTACTTTCTTGAGTCCTCTTTTACTTCAAGTGTGACGTTCCTGTCTGATACTTTGAGATCAACGTTTTCCTTTGAGACCCCTGGAAGCTCATATGTGATGTACACCTTGTTCTGATCCTCGTTTATGTCCGTTATGGGCTCTCTAACATCCTTCTCTGTCACAGGGAAGTATCGTGATGCTCTTGATTCAGGAACGTTACCGAACTCTTCAAACTGAGGCTTTCCATCGGGTCCAACTTTGTAGGTAAATCCATAAACATATGGGCCATAAGTTTTCACGTCTGGATCCTTAAGTAGCTTACCCCAGATTCTTTTCATTCTCTCTTCAAAACGATCAAAATCAAATCCCCACTCGCCGAAGAAATCATCAAAGTCATCATTCCAGTCTGATCCGTAATCCTTGTCTTTCCTTTTTCCAACCATTCTTTTCACCTGTTGTCAACCAATTGTTGACAACTGTATATTACTAACTGGTATTTTAATCTTTTCAATACTGATCACCATATGTCAAGAATCGGATTGAAGATACATAAAGTTAGGACAATATTGCTTCTTCCCATCTATACTTAAAGCCTAAGTTAAAGATGTTAAGATTGCCCTTAAGACTCAATAAGTATTGCAAGGCTATCACAACCGATCATTAAAATATTGTATGTACTTTTTACTAAAAAATAAACGCAGTTTACAAAAATGTATTCGTCATGCATACGATTATAAAGCTGTGAAAACGTATGAAATATCTTGTGGCGAGATCGCTATTTTACATATGATGGTAAAACGCCAGGCACTATAAAGGGACGAAAAAAACTTTATTTGTCGCTGATATCCTTAATCGTGATTTTACTTGGACACAGTTAAAGAGGACGTAATTATTCTAGGGGGTGGCATGGCAGGTCTGAGGGCGGCTGTTGCGGCGGCTGAATATGACCCGAAAATTACCATAGGTTTGGTTTCTAAGCTTTATCCGTTGCGATCGCATTCAGTGGCTGCTGAAGGCGGAACTAGCGCAGTATTGAATCCAAAGGATAGTTTCGATCTGCATGCGTATGACACAATTAAGGGCAGCGATTATCTGGGTGATCAGGATGCTATAGAAGAGTTTGTTAGACTTGTTCCAGAACAAATTTACACTACGGATCATTGGGGTTGCCCATGGAGCAGAAACGAGGACGGAACTATAGCCCAGAGAGACTTTGGGGCCCTCAGTTTTCCGAGAGCTGTCTTTGCTGCAGATAAAACTGGTTTTCATGTTATGCAAACGCTTTATAGCAGAGCCCTCATGTATCCAAATATACATTTTTACAATGAATATTTTGCTACCAAACTTGTTGTTGAAAATAACTTATTTAACGCTATTACCACAATAAACATCAAAACCGGAGACTTTGTAGTTTTTCAGGGTAAGTCTATAGTATTTGCTGCTGGTGGCGCGGGGAGGCTTTATCAGTTCAGTACAAATGCGCATTTTGTGACTGGTGATGGTGACGGTATAGCTTACACGGCAGGAATCCCACTTAAAGATATGGAATTCATGCAATTTCATCCAACTGGGCTCGTACCTTCTGGGATCCTCATTACCGAAGCGGCTAGGGCCGAAGGTGGTATCCTCCTCAATAGCGAGAAAAAAAGATTCATGTCAACATACGCTCCAAACAAGCTTGAAAAAGCATCGAGAGACGTTGTTTCAAGAGCTATAATGTGGGAAATTGAGGCTGGAAGAGGCATCAAAGGCGAATATGGCGATATGGAATACGTGTACCTGGATCTAACTGGCATATCAAATATCCTTGATGAAAGGTTGCCAATGATTACAGAAATCGCGAAGAAGTTCAACGGAATAGATGCTCACACGGAGCCAATACCAATACATCCCGCTGCACATTATACTATGGGCGGGATAGACACCAACGTTAAGACAACGACACTTTATCCAAACGTTTTCGCCGTCGGCGAAAATGCATGCGTGAGTATTCACGGAGCAAACAGGCTTGGCTCAAACTCTACAAACGAATGCCTTGCGTTGGGAAACGTTGCAGGGAAAGTAGCTGCAGAATGGGCTAAATCACACGATTTCGCAAGCATTAGTACTCTGTCAGTTAAGGATGAGGAAAAGAGGATATGGGAAGACCTCCTTAAGCGGAACGGAGGAGAAAACGTGGCAAAGATTCGAGACGATCTTAGGATCAATCTCGATAAAAATGTTGGAGTATTTCGAACGGAAGATCTTTTGCAGCAGGGCCTTCGAAACATCAAATCATACCAGGAAAGATACAACAAAATAACAATAGAGGATAAATCATCCAAATTTAACATGGAGCTGCAATGGGCACTTGAGCTCGGATTCATGCTTGATCTAGCAGAGATCATTAATATCGGTGCAATAATGAGAAAGGAAAGTAGAGGCGCACACTACAGAAGAGATTTCCCGGATAGGGATGACAAGAATTTCATGAAACATACAATAGCATCTTACTCGGTTAATGGTCCGCAGATTTCTTATAAACCAGTTGTTAAGACGAAATGGGAGCCGACAGTCAGGTCCTACTGAGGTGTTTTAGATGGATGAATATACTGTTGAAATAAAAAGAACGGATGTGGATGGGAAAACAAGCATGCAGACGTTTAAGGTTCCAAAGGACAAGGTTTCCACGGTCTTGGAAACGCTCTTGTATATCAAAGGCAACCTTGATCAGACCCTGACCTTTAGATACTCGTGCGGTATGGAAATATGCGGCAGTTGTGGGATGGAAATAAATGGCAAACCACATATGGCCTGTTCGTTCGTACTTGACAATTTTAAGGGAGACAAGATACTCATAGAACCTCTGAAGCACTTTAAGATCCTGCGTGATCTGGCCGTTGACATAGATCCGTTTTTTGACAAGTATAAAGCCGTTAAGCCTTACATAATAAGAAAC
Source organism: Thermoplasmata archaeon (assembly GCA_021792045.1). The sequence continues at coordinate 11,218 of JAJYVJ010000009.1, forward strand.
GACGATGGCAATTATCAAAAAGAACTGTTGCAAACACCGAAGCAATTCGATGAATACATTGATTATTCTATGTGTATCAAGTGTGGTCTCTGCATGGCAGCGTGCCCAATTGTGGGGTCTGATGAGAGTTATTTGGGTCCTGCACCTTTAACTGCTGCGTGGAGATTTATCGCCGATAACAGAGATCAAGGTAAGAAGATGAGGCTTGAGATCGTCAGTGGCGCTGAAGGAGCTTCAAGGTGCCACTTTGCTGGAGAGTGTACAGAGGCTTGTCCGAAAGGTGTCAATCCATCTTTTGCGATACAGAAATTGCGTAGTTCGATGTTAGGTCTTGAATTTCAAAAGTTATTTGGGGGAAAATAAAATGGATGAAAGTGTTAGGAACCTGAATGAAGGCGTTATGGGTTGGGCTAAGTTTTATAGAAAGGGATGGAACTATTTTGCTTTTGCAATGCATAGACTCAGTGGGCTGGTGATTGTTTTCTACCTGTACCTACATCTCTTTGTTCTATCCCATCTTCTCAGCGGGCCTGTAACTTACAACGAATTAGTAAAAACCGTGGCTTTTGGGCCATTTGATTCATTTCTTGTTCTCGATGTTCTGTTAGCGCTTGTAATCTTTTATCACGGTGCAAATGGAACCAGACTGGCATTAAACGAGTTTGGCATTGGGCTTCAAAAGAATAAGGTGCTGTTCATAGTTTTCGAAGCTGTAGCAATGGTAGCGCTTGGTGTGTTCCTTTATTATGCTTATATGTTTATAGGGGCGAGTTAAATGGAAACTGAAAACAAATATGGCATAACCAAAAGACCAATGGGCTCAATATCAAGGATATTTCAGGCTGGATCGGGGCTTTTCCTTATATTTTTCTTAGGAGTTCACCTTTACGTTGCTCATATTGACTTTGGTCATCCAATTCAGTTCTTTAACCAGGTAATTCAGAATCTCCGCAATCCATGGTGGCTCCTCTTCTTCATAGTCTTCGTATGGATCATTACTTACCATGCCCTTAATGGCGTCGGCAACATTGTCAAAGACACAAACATAGGCGAGAAAGGTCGCAGTTACCTAAATATCGCGCTTATTGTGATCTACTTCGCCACATCAATATATGGAACTATCCTATCCATAGTGGTTGCAGGCATGACATTTTGAGTCAATAGAATTTTTTTATATATTCTCTATTTAAAAAATTTTAGTCGCTACCTGGAACATTGGCGTAAAAATCACCAAGCATGGCTTTTACCTCATTTTCCGGCAACTCGAAGCGACGCAATTTCAAATCGCTTTCCAACAACATCAACTCGGCAAGTTCATCAGGATACCCCTGCGCATATATAACTTCCTGAATCTTCGCATTCATAAGCATCTTGGAGCAGACGACGCAAGGGTGGGTAGTAATGTATATTGTCCCACCAGCTATACTGACACCATGTACTGCCGCCTGGATGATTGCATTCTGTTCGGCATGAAGTCCACGGCAGAGTTCATGTCGCTCCCCAGAAGGTACGTTTAAGTCATCGCGGATACAGCCAACAACATCGCAATGTACAGTGCCAGAAGGAGGACCGTTATAACCGGTAGATAGTACATTTCTGTCTTTAACAATGACTGCACCAACCTTTCTTCTGGTACAGTTCGATCTTGAGGCTGCAAGAAAGGCCATTCTCATAAAGTACTGATCCCATGTGGGTTTGATATTTCCCATAGTGTCTATAACCTCATCGCGAATAAAATGTTTTCCAGTGAAAGTGAATCTTACTAAAACGTCGCTCAAATATGGGATGCTCTGATTTATTTCGAAACATAAAACCAAATTGTAAGGGGCTTTTTATAGATCTAGAATGATAAACTTATCAAGATACAAAAGAATAAAAACAATGTTTATGTGGTTAACTACGTGAGAATTCAGTCTCTAATGCGTTCAGCTCTTCATTTGTGGCTACAGCTAGACGAAATCTTAATGTGATGCATGCGATACTAGAACAATGCCCCTTACTATTTCAACGACCTACATAATCATTACCTCTGCAATAATAACTCTCTATTTCCCCATTGCAGTAGCCCAAACAACTTTACTCATTGCACAGTTTCGGAAGAACTCTGACAAGGTCCATAGTAAGTTTAGGAAATCTCATATTGAAATGCCACCCCCAATTCTAGTCCAAAAAAATTATCACAATGGAAGGAAAGTGATTGTCGTAATCACTACAAATGGCGCAAATGCGGAAGTTGTAGACAAATTATTGTCTATACTCAAATCGTACATGCTTCCAATTCGATTGTTTGTAATCAAGGAGGCTTACGATAAGCATGCATATCCTGCGGAGGAAATCGTTGTTCCTGCAGACTATCACTGCCCTAATAAATCAAGAGCGAAACTGCGTGCATTACATTATGGGAGTTTATGGTTCAAAGAACATGGTTTTGGCAGGGGGACCTATATATGCCACTTGGACGATGATTCAGTGGTTTCCAGAGAGTATATTGAGTACATATATTCAATGCCATACGATAGTGGTCAGGGACACATCAGACTGAGAGAACCTGGAAAGCATCTATTCTCAACACTGGGTGATATGTGGAGAATTTCGGAGTGCGCTTCGTTCTGTGCATACTTCAACAGTAAAGGCAAACCCATGACAGCACATGGCGAGGGAATGGTAGTAAGAGCTGATGTCGAGGAGAAAATTGGATGGGATTACGGAACTTACGGTGCAGAAGATGTGATCATGGCACAATTGATCGTGAAGAACGGATACACATTCGGGTATATACCTGGACCAATATTCATTGCCCCCCCGCTGTCAGCTAAGGATTTTTACAAGCAGAGGAGAAGATGGATATGGGCCATGCTATGGGCCACTCCATTTATAGAAAAAATAAACAGGAAATATGTTTACTGGGCACTATACAGGTACGCAATCGGATGGTCCGGTTTCGTTGGTTTCTTTCTTTCCTTACCTGCATATTTTATTCATTTCCAATATTCCTATGCAATTATTGCCTTCTCGATGTTCAATACTATCAATTACTTCTTCTTCTATCAGTATGGTATATTCAAGACAAACAGGAGATGGAGTCTTTTAATGTTTATATTGCAATATCCCGTGTCTCTGTACGAAGGGGGCACTATGATATATTCTCTTCTGTTTCCGCCAAACAAAATGAAATACGATGTGATAAAGAAGATTTGAAGCCCATTTTATTAATTTTTGTCTACGCAGGAATTTTATGGTTCGGAAAATCAACAAATTTTAATGATGGTGCTATCACATGCATGTATGATATTGAATTTTGAAGGTAGGATACCGTTGATCGACAAGACAGCGTACATATTCCCAAACGCGACAGTTATTGGTGCTGTAAAGATTGGCAAGAACGTTTGGGTTGGTCCAGGCGCAGTTCTTCGCGGAGATTACGGGGAGATTGAAGTAGGTGATTACAGTGCGATAGAGGACAACTGCGTTGTTCATGCTAGACCCGGCGAAAAAACGATAATAGGTGAGCACGCAACAATAGGGCATCTTTCGGTCATACACACAGGGAGGGTTCATGATTGGGCAGTAATCGGAATGAATGTCACAATCTCGGATTTTTCAAATGTTGGTGTCTGGTCAGCTATAGGGGAAGGTGCAGTAGTTAAAAATAACCAAGAAATACCCGACGAAGCAATTGCAGTAGGAGTCCCTGCCAAAGTGATCGGGAAAGTTTCAGAGGATTACAAAAGGCTGTGGACAGACTATAAGCATAATTACAACACGTTTTGCCAACGTTACAAGTCGAACCTTACCATGATAGAATAAGTGTATTGCTATAACAATCCCAGCCTCTTTTTGTCGCGTTAAACACATATTAAACCTTTCGAGATGGGTGTGAAAATGTATCTTCGACTGATGAAATATCCGGGCTCAAAAACGGTGCTGCTACCAGAAATAAAGCACATATTCTCCCTTTCACGTTCTAACATGCTGATTGATGTTTTTGGCGGTTCTGGTTTGGTATCCCTGAATCTTGGGGTCGAGAAGACAGTGTACAACGACATAGATGTAAAACTTGTTAACATCTTCACTGCAATTCGAGCCAATCCAGTATTAATCAAATCCATGCTTTATGAAACATTAAAATTTGTTAGCGCTGAAGATAGAAATCGAGTATCATTTCATAGATGGCTGTTAAGTAATAACTTGTACAATGGCCCTGAACTTGACCTTATAGAGAGCATTTATCGATATACAACAGGCTTTGGCGGAATGGGTAGCACTTATGCAACAAGGAATGAAAAATCAAAGGCGACATTCATATCGAAAATACTGGGAAATTTTGAGAAAATTCAGCAATCAGTGCATTCATGGACTATAGAGAATCTAGATTTCAGGAAGCTATTCGAGAAGTACGGTTTTTCAGAAGCTTTCTTTTATCTCGATCCTCCTTATTCCGACAGAGCCTGGTATAACTATAATCTTACCAGAAACGATTATCTTGATCTTAAGTCTATATTGTTTAAGCTGGATCGCCCTTATCTTATGAACATTGACATTATCGACAAAGAACTCCTTGGTATTTTTGGAAAACCCGAATTCATTAGAAGATACCCAAATGAAAACGGAAAACCGGGGCGTTTAAATGATCGTATTAAGGCGTTTTATACGAATGTTCCAGGAACAGGTAGAAATTTATCGAAGGCGTAAATCCCATTCATGGTGTTGCTTAACTTTTGTCGCCATAGCTAGTAAATATAATTCATGTACTCTCCTGTCTGTTTCAAGGAAACAAACGTGGGAAATCAACTAAAAGATCCGGTTAAATCCAGAAACTCATAAAGAGACGTGCTTCTTTGAAACCTACCAAATTTTCCGGTATACTGTCTTTTTAGCAAGAAAAACTTGTACTGGGGAGGTTACGTTTACCTTTTGTGTTAGTCACATATTTTGTAGAATATCGGGATCGTGAAATCCGAGTCCGCATAAGATAAATATTCGTATCAAGCATCACTGTTTATGCAACTAATCAGAAAGGGGAAAGTAAAAGATGTCTACGATGAAGGTAAATCTCTGCTGTTCAAATTTTCCAATAGGATATCCGTATTTGATAAGATAATCCCTAATGAGGTCCCGGAAAAGGGTGCATCGCTGTGCAGGACATCCACTTTTTGGTTTAAAATGGTAGAGGATCGTTTGGGTTTACCAACACATTTTATTGAAATGCCGGAAAGGGACCAAATGAGGGTTAAGAAGTATCAGGTCCTCACAAGAAAACCGACTCCAGAAGACAGTAATTACCTGATACCTCTGGAATTTGTCACTAGGTATTATGTGGCTGGTTCATTGTTCGATAGATTGAAAAGTGGCGAGATAAAGTTTCAGGATCTTGGATTTTCTGAGTTTCCATCGTACGGTGATAAGCTATCCCGTCCATTCTTTGAAAGTACCACTAAATTTGAAAGATTTGATCGCCCTGTAACTGCGTCTGAAGCTTGTGAAATAAGCGGTCTTACGCCATCAGATCTTGAAAGGATAAGAAATGAAATTTACAAGATCGACGAGGAAATCAACTCAACCGTATATTCGCGAGGGCTTATCCATGTGGATGGAAAGAAGGAATTTGCCCTTGATGAAGAGAGAAACCCGGTACTTGTAGATACCTTTGGTACAGCTGATGAGGATCGTTTCTGGGATAAGGATAAATACGAAGCTGGAACTCAGGAGGAGTTCAGCAAGGAAATGGTTAGGCAATACTATCGCTCAATTGGTTATCACAAAGCGCTTTATGATGCGAGAAAAGAAGGTAAAAAGGAACCGGACATCCCGCCACTTCCAGAAGATATGGTCCATTCTGTAACCGAACTTTATGTTGGCCTGTACGAAAAAATTACTGGTATGAAGTGGTAAAAATATTGTTCACCAGCTTCAGTCTGCGATCCTCTGGGTCTCTATAAAATGCCATAAAGCGTGTTCAAAGTGGTACGTCCAAAGCGCCTCAGGTATTTCATCAAAAGCTAGTTGTGACTTTAGGAAAAACGAGTCGGTATTTGTGTCGTTCGGGTTTTCGATCCAGAGCGCAACTCCGAGCCTTATGGTTAGCGATAACCCATTCTCACTTATTACAACAGTATACGCCTTATCTCTTCCCAATATTGTTCTGTATACCCCGCCCTTTGTAGCCTGCACAATATTTCCATGAACAGATTTGAATTCCTGAACCCTGAAACCTTCTTCCGCGAAAAAACTAACTATTTCGCGTGATAGTTCATCATCACTCTGCTTCTTCGTGAAGTAATCTCTTTGTGTATATTTCATAAACCACATCATGTGCAATTTGTTATTATTTTTTCCGAATTACATCTTGGTCAGTCAAAATTGTGCTCACTGCTAATACGATTTCACATTGCTCTGACGATAAAATTTTAAACATTTCTAATAAAAGGAATAGTTTTATTTAATTGGACTGCATGATAAATCACGAAACCATGGTATTTTGAATTGATCAAACAGTGCATCAGTCTATATGGGTATGAACATGTGATCTCTCTTGACCTGGAAACAATAATTCGTAAGCAACGAGATTTTTTGACAAACGAACCTATAATCGCCGTTTCTGTAAGCTACTTCAAAGATTCTATAAATACCGAGCTATTTGTCGCCAAGAACGAAAGCATAGAAGAGGAAGAAAATATTCTTATAAAGTCCGGAAACCTCATTTCTTCACTTGAACCCGCCATTATTATTGGTTACAATCACACAGGCTATGATATACCACTTCTGCAGATGAAATTGAAATCACATTCTATTTTCTCACAGCTCTATAAATTTAAATATTATCTGGCCACATCATATATAGTGGATATGATGTATGTCGTGGCCGACTATCTTTACTCCTACGATGGTGATTATAGACTCAGGAAACTCTCAGAAGTAGTTATGCATGAGGCATTTTCAGACCTGAACCTGGATAGGAAAAAAAATCTTGTCATAAAAGAAGGAAGGGGAGTAGGAGAAGTGATCGAGGATCTCTGGAAATCCGGCTCGGATGATTTCATTGATTACATAAGGGGTGATACACGTGATATCCTGGAAATATTTTTTAGGTTATTTCCCGTAGAAAAATCTTCTCAAGACGGAACTCTTTAAAGTCAGAATTTATAATTGTGCTCAAATAGTGAATCAAGCTAGATAATGTTTAATTAATAGATTATCATTATAACTTAATGTACCCGGTCAAAGATTCATACGGTCGCCCAGTTACCAGCATGAGAATACAGGTAAACACGACCTGCAATTTTAAGTGTTTTTTCTGCCACATGGAGGGAACAGGTGTACATTCTGAAACGCTTTCTCCCGAAGAAATAGAGCGTGTTGTGGAAGTTGCTGCGAGGCATGGCGTCAATAAGATAAAGCTTACCGGAGGCGAACCTACTTTAAGGCATGATATTCTGGATATAATCAAGCGTACAAGGAAGCACATTTCCGGAAACATTTCGATGACAACAAACGGGATCATGTTACCGACGCTAGCTCAGAAACTTAAGGAGGCTGGACTTGATCGAGTAAACATATCCATGCATTCCATCGATCGTGAAGGTTTTCAATTCATAACCGGTGTCGATGCTCTTGATAAGGTTGTTAAGGGTATTAGGGCGGCTAAATCTGCCGGTTTTGATCCCATAAAATTAAATTTCGTGGTGCTGAAGGATGTAAACATAGACCAGATCCCTAGAATGATCGAACTGTCATCCAATGAAGGAGTTATATTGCAACTGATCGAATTTGAAACAGTACGCGAAAACGAGAATTCTGAGGAATATTTGAAGTATCACGTCTCTCTGGAAGGTATAGAAGTATATCTCAAGGCAAATGCGGAGAGGATCGAGTATAATAGCCTTCATTTGCGACCCAGGTACACAATTAACCTTAATGGAAAGAAAGCAGTGGTCGAACTCGTAAAGCCTATGCATAATTACGAGTTCTGCAAGCACTGCACCAGAATAAGACTTACGTCGACGGGCGCACTAAAGCCATGCCTTATGAGGGACGATAACTATACCGATATTATTTCCGGAATCCGGAGCGATTCTGGCAACGATCTTCTCGACGATATATTCCGGAAAGCCGTGATGAAAAGGGAACCATACTGGAAGGAAGAAGATGAGCTCAAAAATAGTGATAAAGTACTTTGGATCAATCAGGGATAATCTTGGTATCTCGGAAGAATACCTGGAAATCAGAGACGGCTGGAATGTTGCAGACGCTATTGATATCCTGAATCAAAAGCACAAAGAATTAGTGCCCAGATCCCGAGACTTTCTTATAGCCCTAAACAGGGAATACACAGATAAATCCGCGATTCTCAGGAACGGCGACGAGATTGCAATATTTCCAATGGTAAGTGGTGGATAAAACCTATTCAAGTATTACTCTTTCTTGATGTGTGTAAACGTTGAATCCATTTTCACGCACGAAGCAGACAAGAGTGATTCCTAACGCATCAGCAGCTTCTATGGACAGACTGGATGGTGCAGAGACGGAGCTGATTATAGGTATTCCTGCAATTGCTGCCTTTTGAACAATCTCAAAACCTGCTCTTCCGCTGACCTGCATGATGAAGCTCCGGGCCGGTATAAGTTTGTTCCACAGCATATAGCCTATAACTTTGTCCACGGCGTTATGCCTTCCAACATCCTCAGCTGAAGTGATAATGTCCCCATCTTCATTGAATATTGCAGCAGCATGAACGCCTCCTGTTTCCTCAAATACTTTCTGATATTGAATCAGCATCTTCGGCAGTTCAGTGACAAACTCTGAACTAACGCGCAAAGTTGATCTGTTTAACTTTCCAACTTTCAAAAATATATCATCAACACTGTTCTTTCCGCACACACCGCAACTTGAATTCACTACAAAGTTTCTCTTATGCGTGCCTTTGAATTCATGCTTAAGATCAAATGATATTGTATTATCTATGGCAACTCCAAAGTCGCTGACGCCACGTACCGAAATTATATCTTCCAGGCTTCTTATGACACCTTCAGAAAAGAGGAAACCGGTGCCCAAAAATTTATCCATCGTCGGTGTTCGCATTATAATTGCATAGTTCTTTGCTTTGGAACTATTATACGAGATCGTGATCTGCAAAGGTTCCTCTATGGCAACGCTGTCTGTATGTCGCGTCAGAAGTTTATGATCTCTAACAATTGCAAGAGAAACATTCATTGTTGCTGATTTACCATGGTATCTAGGAATATATTCTGAATTCATTTTTTTCCGGCTGATCCTATCCCTTTCAAAACACCAAACATCAGTCTAATTCCTTCAGCAATATCCGGATCCTTCATCATCTGCATAATAGTGAGAATCCCTATATTTTCTCCTTTAGGTGCCTCCCCAAGACTGTTGATTGATGCGGTCACGTTTCTCGAAATGTTGTCCAACTTGTCCGGATCAATATGCGAAAGGAGTGAAACTAAAGATGAGGAATTTCTTAGAAATCTAACGTTTGATTCCCTAAGCATCTCACTGGAGATGACAGATAGAATCGCGTCCGGATCGGACAGCACCGCTTTCACCAACGTTAAAATCCCAGATTTTTCAATAACGTCAATCAGAGATATCATTTCCTTTATCTGTCCAGAATGCTCAGATACCAAGCCTGTAAGTTCAATCAAATTGTCCATGTCGTCAATTTTTTCCATTGTTTCTATACTTTTTGCCATTTTTATATCACTCCATCACTAGTTTTACGTAGTCCTTTCTTTTCCATTTATTTTCAATCATAATTCCCTTTTGCGGCATAGCTGAATAGAATCTAGGGTTGCCCTTTGGCAGCGGAGAATTACCATCTCCATTGTTAATCTTTTTAATCCTAACTGGAAGTTCCTTATATGCTGGTGTATGACTGACCGGGTCCATGATGCGACCAGTAAGATTGTTAACCCCACGTTCTCCCTGTCCATTCATAGGGAGATAAAGCTCGTTCCCAGAAACCCTTTCCGTCACCAATGCAGGTACTATTATCGATCCCCATTTAGAAGTTATCTTGATGAGATCTCCATTCGAAATATCCCTATCCATTGCAAGTGCCGGAGATATTTCTACAAAAGTGCCTGGAACTTTCTCTCTGATGCCCTCTGTCTTATAGGTTTCGTTTCCTTCATGGAAGTGCTCCAATAACCTGCCATTATTCAGCTGAAAATCATAGGTCTTTGTGGTCGTAAGCGGCTGTGTATACGACACGGGAAAGAGACGCGCTTTTCCATCAGGAAAAGCAAATGACTTTTCGTAAAGAAACGGTGAATCCCTCCCATCCAAGGATACCGGCCACTGAAGGCTCTTGAATCCCTCCATCCTTTCATATCTAACGCCTGAAAACATAGGTGTAAGTGAGGCTGCTTCTTCCATCACCTCTGCAGGTGATTCGTAGCTCCAGTTTGCTCCAAGTTTGTTGGCAAGATCTCTCAATATCGCAAAATCTGATCTGGAGTTCCCTAATGGATCCATGGCCTTGTATATTCTCTGGATTCTTCTTTCTGTGTTCGTAAAAGTACCTTCTTTTTCAAGGCTAGCACATGCCGGCAAAACTACATCAGCATACTTGGCAGTTTCTGACAGGAACATGTCCTGAACCACCAGGAAGTCTAAGTTTGAAAGCTTTTCCCTTACATAAGCAGAATCGGAACCGGTTTCCACAAGCTCTTCTCCTATCACGTACATAGCCTTTATTTTTCCATCCTCCATAGCCTCCAGGCATGTATTGTTGTCGTAGCCTACGTTTGGATTAATTTTAACGTTCCATGCATTCTCAAATTTTTCCCTTACCTCTGGGTCCTTTATGCTCTGGTAACCAGGGAGATAGGCAGACATTGCTCCAAAGTCGCTTGTCCCCTGCACATTATTATGTCCCCTCAAAGGATAAGCTCCCGTACCGCGCCTTCCATAGTTTCCAGTAACGAGAAGTAGGTTGGAGATCGCAGTGGATGTGTCACTCCCCATCTGATGCTGAGTAACGCCCATTGCCCAGAGAGCGCATACCCTCTTCGATTTATGAATCATTTCTGCAACACTCTTCAAGGTTTCCTGATCTATGCCAGAAATCTCAGCAGCAAAATCGAGTGTAAATTTTTCGAGACTTTTTCTGTATTCCTCTAATCCATTGACTTTTTCACTCAGGAACTTCCTGTCCTCCCATCCTTGGTCGAGAACGTATTTAGTAACTGCACTAAGCCATACTATATCGGTTCCAGGCTTCGGGTGTAGGAACATATCTGCCCTCCTGGCCATCTCATGCATCCTGAGATCAGCGACAATTAGTTTTTGGCCATTAAGTTTGTGCGCTCTTTTAACTCTAGTGGCAAGTACCGGGTGCGATTCTGCAGTATTTGTCCCAACGGCGATCACAAGATCCACCATGTAGATGTCCTGGATGGATCCAGAATCTCCTCCGTAGCCAACGGTTCTCCAGAGCCCAGTTGTGGCTGGAGCCTGGCAGAATCTGGAACTATTATCCACATTATTTGTTCCAAATAGCTGCCTGGCAAGCTTCTGAACCATATAGGCTTCTTCATTTGTGCCTTTCGATGAGGCGATAAATTCAATTGCATCTCCACTGTACTTGTTCTTTATGTTCAAGAGACCTTTTGCTACGGTGTTCATGGCCTCATCCCAGGAAGCTTCCCTGAATCCATTTCCATCTCTTATTAGTGGGTTTCTCAGGCGCTCCTTGCTATTCACAAAATCCCATCCAAATTTTCCCTTAATACAAGTAGAAATACCATTGGCCGGAGACTCTGGTTGTGGCTGTACTTTTAATATATCTCGTCCTTTTGTCCATATTTCAAAAGAGCAACCTACACCACAATAGACGCAGACAGTCTTTGTTTTTTTGATCTGGAATTTTCGTAATTTCGATTCAGCATTACTGATTGCCATTACGGGTGCCATTGTTAATTCACGTTCAACGGACTTTACGGCGTCAACCAAGGATTTTCTTGTGCTTCTATCAATATTAGTTAGGTACCCTGCCTTTCGCAACATGCTCTTTTCCATTAATGCATTAACTGGACATACAGTAACACAGTGCCCGCAAGATACGCATGACGATTCATTAGCTGGCACGCCTTTGTCCCATATGACTCTTGGTCTGGGCAAGGACCAGTCTATTGAGAGGGTCTCATTGACCTGTATATCCTGGCATGCCTCAACACAGCGTCCACAAAGTATACACTGGTTTGGGTCATAGGCATAGAAAGGGTTTGAATCATCATAATCGTATGGTTTTGGTTCGAACGGATATTTCTGAACTGTGATGTCTAGGTCGTGAACAGCATTGTGGAGCGCACAGTCTCCATTATTGTTTTCACAAACTGTGCAGTAAAGTTCATGGTTGTGTAATATTAACTGTACAGCTTCGATGCGAAGGTCATTGATACTGGCTGATGAGACATCTACGGAATCGCCATCACGTATTTGTGTCGAGCAAGACTTTACGACCTTTCCATTAATGTTGACAAGACATGAATCACAGGATTGTAAAGGGCCCAGGTTAGGTTGATAACAAATATGGGGGATATCGTAGCCTAATTCAAGCAATTTGTTGAGAACTGTATCCGGGGTTTCAAATGAATAATCATTTCCATCTATTTTGACAACAATATTGGTCGCTTCTTTCACCTTAACATCTCAGAGTCTCGATCTAAGAATGATAATTAAACCTTTTGTCATAAAAATTATATAGAAAATATTGGGTGCTCTAAGACATGTATTTCACTAGACACAATATCCACTATTGGATTGCACGCGAGTGCTTAGTAGTGAGCGTGCTTAAAGAATAAATTTATTCATGTAAGTAATCAATATTCATGAATGTTACAATTCAAAAGAATAAAATAAACGTTGAAGAATTAATAGAAAAAACTAGAAGTGAAAAGGCTGGGGCAATCGTAACTTTTCAAGGTACGGTCAGGAAATTTACAGATTCAACAGAAGTCAAATCACTTTTTTATGAAAGCTATCCCGAAATGGCCGTGAAGCTGATTCGATCTATAATAGATGATGCAATCAATAAATACAAAATTCTCGACGTAAATATAATACACCGCATCGGAGAAGTAGGCTTGGGTGAGGACTCCATTGCAATATGTGTCAGTTCGGAGCACAGAAAAGAGGCATTTCTTGCCGGTGAATACGTGATCAACATGATAAAAGAAAAGGCTCCAATATGGAAGAAGGACATTCTCGCATCAGGAGAATCCAAATGGCATAACTGAATCGTCATTTCTTCCATGTCAATTGTTGTATCTCGTCTCCCATGTGTGTGTATCTTTTCTTAATTTTCTATACGCAGATATTAGAGATATTTTCTTACCGTTTCTTGTAAGTGTCAATCAGTTTTATTTTGCAAGTCCTATGGCCTTTAATTAATAGAAGCGGTAGTATAATGGGTTTTTACGTAAATTGGAAAAAAGGTTTAAATAAACGTCTTTGATCAAGACATAATGCAGACCGTTGAAAAATTAATAACCTCCTTCTTAATAATATCTATAGTAATCGGAATTATTGCATATTTCATTCTAGGATTTCTTTTTTCTTTGCATTTTATTGGTGTCCCTGGGGTTCCTGCAAGCCAAGAGGCACAACCCATCATTGCAACTGGAATCGCCGCCATGGCCTTTACAATATTATTCATGATGTATCCAGTTGTAAAATTTGGAGTAAAGAATGATGAAGGTGATGATTTCAGATGAATTCCAAAACAAGAACTGAGCTGCTTTACGTTATTGTTGTGTTGGTAGTACTAATGGCAGCAGCAGGTCTTAACATCGTATATGTCCTAGGGCACGAGTCTAACATAGCTACGGCTAAGGATCCATCTACGGTTCCAGCTGGCTCCACAGTTATTAACGTTACAGGATATCAGTGGGCTTGGGAATTCACATATCCAAATGGAACCAGCAGCACTGACGTCTTATGGGTCCATGTTAATACTGAATACACATTTCGGGTGATCAGCAAAGATGTGATACATGACCTGCTGATCCCAGCTTTAGGTTTGCAGGTGTATGCGGTACCTGGGCATCCGAATCAGGTAAGCTTCTCTGTTAATAAAGTAGGTAGTTACATATTCGAATGTGTAGAATATTGCGGTGAAGATCATTATCTTATGCGTGGAACAATGGAGGTCTTGAGTTAGGATGTCAACAGAGTCTCTTCTAATAATCTCTGGCGTTGTTCTTTCAGTTGTTGCAATATTGGTCTTTCTCATCTATTATCTTGTTGCAACTAAGGGAAGTGTGGTTGCCGAGGTTGCAGAAAAGAGTGGCTACCAGGATAAAGATGTGTATATAAGGGACCAGACATGGGGAAAACCGCGGTATCTTAGTTGGTCAGTATTATCCGCAAATGACGCAAAAAGTGTTGGGCTGCGTTATATTTTCACATCTTTGTTGTTCCTCTTTCTTGCCGGTGCAATCGGTGTTTTTATGAGGATCAGTTTGGTCGATCCAAATCCCACCATAATCACCCCCATTGTTTACAATGTCTTATTAACGCAACATGCCGTTTTAATGATTTACATGTTTGCCCTTGGTTCTGCAGTAGGGCTGGCGTATTATCTTCTGCCTACTGAGCTACGCTTGAAGAGAGACGATCTTGGAAGGTATTCTTCCTTTGCATACTGGGTATGGCTTCTTGGGGGTGTTTTGTTCTTCATATCTCAGTCCAGTATGAGGTGGTACATGTATCCGCCGCTCTCGCTTCAGATGCAGACTTATGGTGCGGGGGTGTATAATTCGGTCGGTATCTTTGCCGTGGAACTTATCTTTGTCGGCGTATTAATGGCATCTATCATTGTACTGAGGATTATACTCATTGACAGATCTGATGATATCCCGCTCAGCAAGATGCCCATATTTGCTTGGGCCATGGTTTTCACCGCAATAATGTTGATAAGCTCCGCCCTGCCCTTGATGGCTGGAGTAGCCATGCTGTTCTATGATGTTTTTAACCCGATATTCTTTTTAAAGGATCCATTGACATTTGCTGTTATATTTTGGTTCTGGGGACATCCTGTAGTTTATCTCGCAGTGCTTCCTGCGTTTGGTCTGATGTATGATGTAATAACTAGGTTCACAAAAAGGCCCATGTACAGCTATTCCTCTGGTGTTTTTTCTCTTGGTCTTCTGATGATATTGAGTGAACTTGTTTGGGGGCACCATCTCCTGAATTCTGGTCTCGGCGTAGATTGGGTCCTATTTTTCACTACTTCTTCATTTTTTGTCGCGATTCCGTCTGCCATAACTGTATTCAATATGATCGCAACTTTATGGACTGCCAAGAAAATACGAATAACAACGCCCATGTTATTCGTCCTTAACGCTATTTTGGATTTTACGCTTGGTGGGGTTGCAGGAGTAATGCTGGCAAACCAGTCTATTAATGAAATTGCCCATGGGACATATTTCGTTACAGGGCACTTTCACTTTATATTTGTAGGTGTAACTCTTGGAGTTTTCATGGCTATATTCTATCTCCTCTATCCAACGTTCTCTCACGGTAGGACTTACGATACACGCTTGGCCAGATGGCATTTCTATTTTACAGCCGTTGGGTCTTTTCTTATGTCTGTTTCATGGGAAGTTGGAGGTTTTATAGGTATGCCGAGAGC
>JAJYVJ010000114.1 GCA_021792045.1 Thermoplasmata archaeon
GGTTATGAAACTAGAAATGCGGACATAGATTATCAATGACTGAATTCGAAAATCCGGCTGTTATCTAAAGGTGAGAGAGCAAAAATGCCAGTGGAATGAAGTGTAACGGCTCAAAGAGGAGAAGAATTACAGCTATGAAAATAAAAAACGCTCTGGTTATCTCCCCCAAAAATCCCAGAACGTCACCATTAATTCCTCCAAACGAGCGTTCAATTCTGGTTTTTATGAAGTATTGTATAAGTAAAGATAGTATTGCGACGATTAACAAGGATGGCAAAAAAATCACGGCAAGTACTATAAAGAAGGAAAAATTAATCAGAATCTGCAATCTCCAATTTCGCTGAACAGAAACCTTGAACAGTGAAAACATACCTCCGGGGACTATGTCCTTCGCTTTTAATGAATTTAGAATGTATGAATCTTTTACAATAATTTCGGAAAGTAATATTGTGATCATGCCTTCCAATGGGATGAGAGAAGCCATCGACGAGAAGGTTATGACATAAATCACAAAGGCAAAACCAAAACCACCTGCACCAAGAAAATGGTCTTTTAAAACCTCCAATTTTCTTGATGGGGGACCACGAACGAGTATCGCATCACCTGTATCAAGAACAGCATCAAGATGATTAAAGCCGGAAAGCAAGAGTAGAAGGGATAGTGAAATTGCTGCTCCAAGAATAACATTAACATATAAAGAAACAAAATAGAAGGCAGTTCCAGATATTAGACCGATGATCGCACCAACCAAGGAAACATATCCAGAATAACCACTATTTATGTTATCACATTTTGAAGGTATGATTGTAAAAAAGGAAAGGGCACATTTGAATTTTTTGATATCGAACATGCATTACCGATGTTGACGTTAATGTCTATGAAGTTAAACATACTTTCTATAATTGAAGTAGACTTTAAGTCATGGTATATATCTACATTCGTTGAAAGGCAACTTCGAGGAACATGGAGGAAACATCTGGGAATTCGCAAAGAAAAACAACTGTAAGCCATCCGAGGTTCTGGATTTTAGCTCAAATTTGAATGAATTTACTAAGATTGACATAGCTGAATTTCTTATGAGCAATGAAGCACTGCGATCTTACCCTGACACTAACACGAGAAATTATCTAAAACCGTTAGCAGATTATGTTGATTTAGATCCGGAGAACATACTTCTAGGACCAGGCCTTACTTATCTGATATACCGAGTAAATCAGCTCTTTTATGGAAGTAGAGTGGCAATTATTGAACCTGCGTTTTCCGAGCACAAGAAAAGCGCGCTAATCAACCATTCAATGGTGTATGAAGCCACATGGAACAGAGAAGATGCCAAAGAAGATTTGCTTTTAAGACTCGGCAGAGTAACTTATGACCTATTATTCATAACAAACCCCTCAAACCCAGTCGGCGATCTTGTTTCCGAAAATGACCTGGAGGCAATTATTGATCTCAATCACAAAAAGCACGCTTTGACATTCATTGACGAAGCTTTTATAGATTTTGTTAATTTTAGGAAAGCGTCATTTCAAAGGCGAATGATTGGAGATTATGGAGACGTGATATTTGGCCGTTCACTCACAAAACTCTTCGGATTCGCGTCTATAAGACTAGGATATCTGCTTTCCAGCAGAGAAATACTAATGAAAATAGAAAAACTGATGGAGCCATGGACTGTTGGACAGTATGCTCTCAACCTGATAAACAGCGTTAACTATGATACATTTAAGAAACTGCCTTTTTTTGTCGAAAAAGAGAGAGAATTTACAGCAAACAGATTGATTTCTATGGGATTTAAAATAATTTCGCGACCGAGGGCTAATTTCTTTTGCGCTCTTCCACCCAAAAATATTAATGCCCACTATTTAGCTTTTGAGCTTGCAGGAAATAAGATACTTGTAAAAGAGGTCAGGATTCCATACGAAAGAAGAATAGCCTTGAGATTCGCCGTTAAAACAAGGGACAAGAACAAGGTTCTAGTTGACACGATCCAAGAGATAGTCGAAAAGCGTATGCCGAAGATAAGTGATCGTGAATGATTAACCTGCATCTTAATTTCTTTTTAGATCAGATCATCATACTTATTGGGGCATTGCTTCTAGATGTTGTCATAGGTGAATTCCCAGAAAAGATCCACCCAGTTGTCTGGACGGGGAAACTAATAGAATTTGTTGAACCTCATTTCCGAAAATCACAGAATAAATTGTTATCTGGTACTCTTCTTGTGGTATCTGTTGAGATATTATTTGTCGGTGCAATGGTGCTGATTAATTACGCGTTATTTTATGTAACAATCGCATACATTATTATCTCAGTATTCTTCGTGAAGAGCTCATTTGCATTAAGAAGCATGAGAGATCACATTGAACCCATAATTTCTTCAATTGAAAAAAATGATCTAGAAAAAGCTAGAATATTTCTTTCCAGAACCGTTAGGCGGGAAACTGCCGGCCTTCCCAGAGAGCTCATTTGTTCGGCGGCCATTGAGACAATTTCGGAGGGGTTGGTAGATGGTTTCACCGGCCCATTGTTTTATTTTTCATTCTTCTTCTTACCGGGCTCATTCTTCTATAGAGTTGCAAACACGTTTGACTCCGAGATTGGATACAATGATGATAAAAACAGGTTGTTTGGGAGGTTCGCCGCCCACCTAGATACCTTATTAAATTATATACCATCTAGGTTGACAGCTTACGTATCCTACATTTCTGCATACATTATCGGATTAAGGCCAAGGTCGTTGCAACTCTATACGGTTTCAAGAAAAACCGCAAGCAGGAACGCAGGATGGCCAATGGGGGCCTTTTCCAATATAATGGGCGTGAGATTAGAGAAGAAAGGGGAGTATATCTTGAATGATGATTTCCGATACCCTGATGTAGAGGATGTCCGGACAGCACTAAAACTTCATTCGCTTACTTCGGCAATTTTTACCCTAGTTATAACAGTGCCAATACTTATTTTCCTTTATATATTTTTATGAGATGACCTTAATATGAATAACAAGTTGAGGCTAGAAAATTCGGCATTCATGCTTCTTGCTGGGAACACGAAACTTTCACTCATTCCTGGCTTAACTGCTGCTGGAGCTTCGCCCGAACTGACTTTCATGACACCAGCTGTAGACTCAGAAATACTCCTGAATGGGAGATCCATAACGATGAGAGAACCACCCATGACTCCGGACGGAATTCCGACTCCTGCTATCGTTACTAGAGGATGCTTGCAGCTCGCGGACATACCTGTGATCGTTGTGAATGCGGGAATGGCCGTTAAGCCTAATGTACCGTTCATCGAAACTGGCCTTAACTCAGCAGAAGATCCAAGATTTACGATCGCGGCCCCATTCTTCGACATGGCCGTCAACACTGGATACTATATCGGGAGTTCTATTCTCAGAAGATTTGATTCCGTATTCCTGGCAGAAAGTGTGCCGGGAGGTACCACCACAGCCTTACTCACACTGCGATCACTCGGGCTCAACTTAAAAACAAGCACTACTTTCCGAGTTAACCCAGATGAACTAAAGGAACAGATCGTGAAAGACACCCTAGGGATGAGGCTGCTTTCCCCCGCAAGTTTCCTGGATTCTGTAAAATTCTATGGAGACTATATGATGGCACTCTCTTTGGGGATCAGTGCCGCATTAAAGGATCACTGGATATATTTCTCTGGTGGTACGCAGATGGCAACAGTATACTATCTGGACAAGATGATATCAGGCTCAAACAGCAGGAGATCAGTAATCACGACTCGATGGATAATGGAAGACCAGAGGAAAACTATGAAAACTCTCTGTGGAAATAACTTAATAGAAGCAGATTTGGATTTTCACTCGTCCAAAGAAGACGGTCTTAGGAAATTTGAAGAAGGCCACGTAAAGGAAGGCGTTGGTATGGGCGCTGCATACCTCATAGCTAAGGAAAACAGCTCAGAGGAAATGGTAATGAAGAGCGTAGAAGAAACATATGAGCGCCTTTCTTAAATAACGTTAACAAATCGAAATGCAAAATTTTTTAATTTCAATAGCAAAGCTCAAACATTTTATAGTAAGTTAAGCATAACATGGAGCCGGACTTGGCCGGGAAGCCAGGCACTTCCTGTTACTCGAAGTCTACATGCGAGGGCGACAGTTTGGAGAGGCCTACTTGGTTTCTGCCAGGCCTTAGGGAATCGCTGAAGTTCTGTTCCTTTGGATCGGAGGTTCATATATCCAGAATCGAAGGAATCTGGGTATGCGATTTGACAGAGGAATCCGCCAGGACCGGAAGGGAGCAACGGTACTCTGGACTCTTGATGCTAAGGGAGTGCGGGATCGAGAAGAACTAAGGGGCACCTGACAGGACGCCAAGACCGATCCAAACGTGTCCGGTATTCAATTTATTCCAGCTAATTGAATTATAATTATAGTATTTGTATAGCTGAAACCCAAACATGTATATACTGAATTGTATTTCAGTATATAATGAGTCTTCCGTCTGGCATAATATTTGGGATCAGGTTGGAGGGTTTCTCTCCCGTTGAACGAACAAGATTCAACAGGAAGTTCCTCGGGTATACCGATAGATCACAGAACGGTAAATACTCATATTCACGATCCGGCTTCATGTCGGATATACCGCACGTTCATCTCTCTAATTCCATCTTCATCATACTGGAAAAGGATCTTGACAGGGTGAAGGGTTTCTGCGAAACGTTCGGAGTAGATCTGTTTGTGAGAAAGGTCATTCTCACAGCATCAGACCTGGAGGTTCTGCGATGAACAGCGATGAGTATATCTTGCAACTGGAAAACACCGTTGAGAAACTGATGACTGAGAACGAAACACTAAGGGGTGAGAATGAATCCCTGAAGAAGAAACTCCTTCTTTACGAGAATCCACACACACCGCCATCAAGGCAGATGATCAGGCCGAAGATCACAAATCCGCCTGGAAAGAGAGGTGCACCTGTGGGGCATAATGGATCAACCCGCGTACACGGCGAACCGGATGAGATCATCCATGTGTCAATGGAAATATGCCCCAACTGCAGCCATGCACTTGAAACACCAATCCGTACCGAGAAGAAGACCATATTCGACATTCCGCCTCCGCAGAAGGTAAAGGTGACGGAATACGATCTTGATGTTTATAGATGCGGCAACTGCGGTAGGGAAGTGAAGCCCGTGCACAGGGATTGTCCTCAGACGGGTGATATGGGCATATACCTGCTGAACTACATCACCATGCTGAAATACAATCTCCGCGGTCCAATAAGGAGGGTACAGGAATTCCTGAAGATCAACAACGATCTCGATCTGAGCGTGAAGGGAATAAACGATGCCATTCTGAGGGTTGGCGATGCCTGTAAAAATGAGTACATTGCCATACAGAATCGCATAAGAAGATCAAAATGGGTTCATATTGATGAAACGGGCTTCCATGTGGAAGGGAAGAAATACTGGTTGTGGGCATTCAGATCCGCAGAGAACGATGTTCTCATAACAGTAGTGGATTCAAGGGGAAGGGATGTTGTAAAAGATACACTGGGAGAAGACTTCAGTTCTCCTGT
>JAJYVJ010000115.1 GCA_021792045.1 Thermoplasmata archaeon
AAAGGTATATGGTGTCTCTTGCATAGTTCGTAGATCATTGTGTTCCCTTCAACCGATAATCTGGCTTTGAGAGAGCCTTTTGGATAATGGATTCCTGAGTGTATAACTCCGCTGTTATGGCTGCTTGTTTCCATGCCTATCATTTTGTTTTTCTCGAAAACAAATACACCTTCGTTGTTTATTGAGAGTTCGGCTGCAATAGCTAAACCTACTATGCCGCCACCAATTATTACGATGTTTGAATGCTCCACAGGAATCTAATGTAAGCGTGTACTTATAAATAATATTGTATCCATCCAACCCTTGGCGTCTGCTAAACCTTGTGTTGCGAGAATCTTAATGCTTTTGCACATCGAGATTCTGCATTGATTCCCTTCGTCCCTTTATAATTGCATAATTATAATGGTAATTAAAAGATGAGCGAGATGATTTTCTTTGTATGCTTTTCATGCGAAAAGACGGAGTCAAGCGAGCATTTGTTAAATATTTCATAAAGATACGTAATCATGAAAGTGGATGCTATAACTACGGAGCCACCTAAGTGGGGCGTAAAGTATGAGGACATTGATGTTGAAGAAAATTTACCCATAAAATTGAAACCGGTGTACACTGGGATATGTGGAACTGATAGGGGGATAGTTTCAGGGTCTCTTCCGTTTGCTTATGCACCACACGGCAAACAGAAATTGATATTAGGCCATGAGTGTCTGGCTAAAGTTATCGAAGCAGAGGATAACGATCTTGGGATTAAAACTGGTGATTACGTTGTCCCGATTGTTAGGCGTCCAGGAAAATGTGTAAATTGCCTTATTGGCCGTTCAGACAATTGCTCAGACGGTGATAAACATGAGGCTGGAATAACCGGACTCAATGGTTTCATGAGATCAGAATTCCAGGATTATCCTCAAAATCTTGTTAGGGTAGAGGATCCGGATATAGCTAGCGTGGCAGTATTGACTGAGCCCTTAAAAAACGTCAAAAAAGCCTTCGAGATGTTTGACACAGTTTCTAGAAAATCTGTCTTTACAGATGCAAACGGAGCATACGACGAGAAAAGAGCCATAATAATTGGAACAGGTAGTGAAGCTTTTCTTTATGGTCTGGCGTCACGTGATTATGGTTTTCAGACTCACATGGCAAACAGACACCCCGAGACTGAATCAAAATTGAGGATGATGGAAAAATCAAACATAAATTTCTACGATTACACAAAAGACACCTTGGTGGAAAAAAACGGCTTTGATTTAGCCGTAGATACCAGTGGCGATCCAGCGACAATCTTCAGATTCATAAGGAAAATGAATAACAATGGCATAATTATATTATTTGGAACAAACGGAAACGCACCAGCATCCACTTTTGATGGATCGGATATCGATTACATAATTGAGAGAAACATAACTATTCTGGGATCCGTTGATGGTTCAAGAATACACTATGAGAGAGCACTGCAGGATCTGACCAGGTGGAATTACCAATACGGAGATCTAATATCTAATATGATTACATCCCGGGTTAAGCCTGATAACACAGATATCTTCTTACATAAGCAACCTGGTGAGATTAAAACAGTTATAGAATGGAGTTGATAGGTATTATAAATGGTGTGATATCATCAAAACAAATTGCGACGAAAATTAAGGCTGACATAAAATCTTCAATAGCATCCCTGAAAAACTCTAGCATTTCTCCCTGTTTAGGAATTGTAAAGATCGGGGAAGATCCAGCTTCAGAGCAGTACTTTAACGCTAAATTAAGGAGAGCATCCGAGTTTGGGGTTGAAACCAAAATTCTAATGCTTGAAAGTGATGTTTCGCAGGAGAGAGTCAATTCTGAAGTTAGAATGATCGCGCTTGATCCTGATGTTCATGGAGTAATTGTCGAGTCCCCCGTCCCTAAACAGCTCAATTACCATGAATTTATCAATCTCATTCCATCAGAAAAAGACGTTGACGGGGTCACATATGCAAATCTAGGCAGGTTAATGTCAGGGGAAGCCAGCCTAAGACCAGCGACCGCAGCGTCTGTAATGGAATTCATTTCTGAAATCGGGGTCCCGCAGGGTTCAGTTGTTGCAATAATAAACAGAACTTTAACCGTTGGTAAACCACTTTCTATGATGCTGCTCTCGAATAATTTCACACCCATGGTTTGTCACAGCAAAACCCTAAGGCTGAAGGATCTCTGTCGATCATCTGACGTTATTGTTACAGCGGCCGGTAAGCCAGGATTGATCACTGCTGACTTTGTTAGGCCAGAAAGCGTAGTAATCGATGTTGGAATCAATGTTGTAGGGGATAAGATTGTCGGTGATGCGGATTTCGAAAATATAAAAGATAAGGTCTCAGCAATTACTCCAGTTCCTGGTGGAGTGGGTTCGCTGACGTCTCTCATGATATTTAGGAATCTGGTAAGCGCTATTAATATGCAAGGGCTTGTTTGATATATATTTAACACTATAGGACAACTTTGTCTCACTATTTAAGGGGGGCAGACCAACAACATATTTCTATTTTGCAGGTAAAATTAGAATTAAAGCACGTCTGCTTTACTGCTTGATTCAACAATTCTATGTAATAGAAATCGTGTATTTTGAAGGTATCAGGTACAAAATAGAATAAGAGTTTTTCCTATAATTTGTGGCTTACAATTGATGCCATAAATGGATAAGCTTTATTTATGGACAAGATATAATTGTCAGACATAGATGGATCCAGAACAAGAAATACAGAGAATCACTAAATTTCTCAAGGAATTTATTGGTAACAGAAACGCGATTATCGGCCTAAGCGGCGGAATCGATAGCTCAGTGACGCTAATGCTCCTTAAAAGATCTGTGCCAAGTTTTAAGATTTTTCCATTTTTTATGCCCTCAGATACGACACCAAGATTGGATTATAGTGATGTTTACGATCTTGCAAGCATTGCGGATGTTGACCTTACAACTATAGATATAACACCAATATTTGCTCAGTATCAGAAGTCACTTGAAGCTAGCGACATTTCCGCGTTGGGAAACATAAAAGCAAGGATTAGAATGAGTATCCTTTATTATTTTTCAAATATACACGACGGACTTGTTATCGGTACAACTAACAAGACCGAAAATTATCTTGGTTACTTTACAAAATTTGGGGATGGTGCATGCGACGTAGAACCAATTATCCACCTTCTGAAGCGTGAGGTTAGACAACTTGGTGAAAGCCTTGGTGTTCCACCCAAAATTGTAAATAAAAAACCTTCCGCTGGTTTATGGGAACATCAGTCTGATGAGGATGAGCTTGGAATGACATACGATCAAATGGACCAGTCGGTTGAAAATTTGTTTGTGAAACATGAACGTCCAGTCAATAAAATAGATCTTAAAGTTCTTGAACTGTACCATAAAACTAAACACAAAAGAAACTTTCCAGTATCACTGGAGGAAGAGAAATAGGAAATGGTATTCAGTATAACAACAGAGTATTACCAGCTAAGTTTAATATTGATACTGGCAGCATTCGCTATACCTCTTGCCAGAAAGATCTCTGTTGTAGATGTACCGATTCTCATAATTATTGGCATACTTTTTGGTCCGGCCCTTGGTATTATTAAGTACGAATATGCGAGCTCTTTTATGCTTGATTTTGGCGGATTTGGTTTCGGAATATTGGGTATTGTATTCATTCTTTATTTCGAGAGTCATCACTTGGACATAAAAGCAATAAGAAGATACTTCGCCAGGATTGTATCCCTAGATACAGTTGGTGTCATCGTTACTGCACTTTTGGCAGGTGTTATTTTTTCATACGTTTTCAAAGCACCATTCTCTGTTGGATTTCTCTTCGGTGCAATAATATCTCCGACTGATCCGGCTACTCTTATTCCGCTATTCAAGAAAATTAGTGTGAAGGAGGAAATCTCGAGTACGATTGTAGGTGAAAGTATGTTCAACGATCCTATCAGTATAGTGCTGGTATCTATCGCTCTGTTTATAGTCGATCCTACATCTTCATATTCTGCATTCTTTTCAACCTTCGTTTCTCATGTCGGTCTTATCCCTGGGTCAGTCCTTGAGTTCCTGGTTCAGATCATAATCCCAGCTTTGATTGGAATCGTGGTTGGTGTTCTTGTTATAGTCATAAATAAGATTATGAATTTCGAAAACCTCGTTGTTGCATTTATGATCGGCATAGTGATATTAGAATTCATTGCACTACAGGCGTCAAAAATAACGCCATTCCCTGCTGTTATCGCGACAGGTGCAATTATCGGGAACTTTTCAGGTAAGACAATCTTTTGGAGTCGAGAAACCGCATTCAGCGAGAACTTGGCCGTTCTTTCTGAGGCCATTATCTTTGTTGCTATCGGTGGAATGCTACTTAGGTCGGATATCGTTAGCTATGCGTTATACGGTCTTCTTTTTACTGGACTACTCCTTCTTGTTGTTCGCCCTGTTGCTGTTCTAGTTTCGATGACACCATTCTTCAAAGGTAGGCGAAAGATCGATAAGGCTTCCATGGCGTTTTACTCTGCTGTAGGTCCACGAGGCATTGTTTCAATTGTTCTCTCGGTACTGCCGCTAAGCATTGGAGCATTAACCCATAATGTATATTTGCTAACCTACGGCCCTATAATAACTGTGATAACGTCATTCATAGTCTTATTTTCGATAATATTGAATACTCTTTATGTTCCATTCATCTCAAAGATGAAACTGTTCAGACAAAGCTCTACTGGTGAGCAGAATTTACTTCCTGGTAAAGAATCGTGAGGTTAAAACATGATAGAAAAAAAGGAATTTGGTAAGACAGGATTTTCGGTCTCGAGAATAGGTATGGGTACGTATTATGATCCGTCATGGATCGTCTTGGACAAGGCACTCCATGTTAGACCGAACGAAGAGAGAAGAGTAAACGCAATAAAGACTGGGTTGGAGCTTGGTTTGAATCTGATAGATACTGCCGAGATATACGGCACCGAACGACTAGTTGCAAAAGCAATAAAGGGATACGACCGAAATGACATTTTTATTGCGACAAAAGTGTGGCCAAACCACTTCTCATTTGAGAAGGTTATATCATCATGCGATCATAGTCTCGCCGCTCTTGAAACATCTTATATTGATCTATATCAATTGCATTTCCCCAGCAATAAATACTCAATAACTGAAACCATGCATGCTATGGAAAAATTAGTGGATGACGGAAAGATCCGCCATATTGGGATTAGCAATTTCGGTCTGGAGCAAACTAAGGAAGCTATGGCTGCATTGCGGAAATACGAGATAATTTCCGCACAGATGGATTTTAGCCTACAGAAGAGAAATATTGAGAATGATCTGGTGCCGTTTTGCAGGGAAAACAACATTGCAATACTGCCATATTATCCGCTAGGTCATGGTGATCTGACCAAAGCATCTGCATATCCATCGGAGGCCTATAATGAGATCATAGCAAACCATGGTAAGATATCTCCATCCCAGATCGCACTTAACTGGTTTCTTACGAAGTTCGACTTCGTTTTTCCAATACCACGAGCGTCTAATCCGCAGCATG
>JAJYVJ010000116.1 GCA_021792045.1 Thermoplasmata archaeon
T
The DNA here is from genome assembly GCA_021792045.1 of Thermoplasmata archaeon. The sequence goes on from JAJYVJ010000116.1 coordinate 2, forward strand.
AGTCATTGATGATGAAGGGTTTCTTGATAGGTTTATGGTTTATACGTTTCTGAAATCAAAGGGGTTATTCGTCGACGTAGTTGGCAAGGCCTTTTTCTGGGACAATAATTCAAGAAAACCCATGAATGGGCCTGTTGTTGTTATAAAGGAGGACCAGAAGGTAAGTTTTAAAGATCTGCTTGAAAATTCCGGGCAAGTTTACGCTGCAATAGATGACGATTATGGCATCACATTATTTACATCCGAAATTGTAGAACTCAGGGGAAATATTGAAGCACCTGACCTTAACGGGATTCATGTTGAACAGATAAATGGTATAAACATGGTCTCGGAAAGGAAATTGCCCGACTGGTTCGGAAATCGATTCTCTGACCTGAAGATTCTGAACAAGTCCGAAGCAGCGTTACTTTCCGACAATGATGATGAAAAAAAAGCATTGGGCAGCGTTATATTGGCCACCTTTTCCGACCTTGTTCAAAGTGGATTTATAGTTCGTTCAGGGTTCAAATATGGTGCAAACTTCAGACTCTATTCGAAAAGTATGGATGATCACGCTGAATTTCTCTTACACGTGATAGAAGAACCTGAGGAATGGTATAAGATCAGCCGGGCGGTCCGGGTCGCTCAGGGTGTACGAAAGACCATGGTCTTCGCCGGAGATATGGGTGGAAAAATATCATACATAAAAATAAACAGGGTAAAAGACAATTTCTTTTCGAATCAGACCTGAGCCTCGAAATCGTCAATCGTATTGCTGAATTCTTTGTAATCCCTGATCGTGCCACGATCTTTCATGATCTCTCTTGCGAGAAGCCAGTATATTACAGCAAGCGATCTGCGTCCTTTATTGTTTGTAGGAATCACGAGATCGACAAAATCAGTCTTGTTGTTAGCATCACAGAGAGCGATGATCGGAACCCCAATTGATCTTGCCTCTTTCATAACCTGGGTATCAGCAAGAGGATCTGTGATCACTACCACCTTTGCTTCGATATAGCTGTTGAGCTGTGGATTAGTCAGAGTTCCAGGTATAAATCGGCCTGTCAGTGGGATAGCCCCTATAACCTCAGAAAAACGCGACACTGGTTTGAACGCATACTGTCTTTGGGCAACAACAAGAATATCGCTGGGCTTAAACCGGCTAAGCATCTTTCCTGCCATTATTATTGCCCTGTTCGTCTTCTTTATGTCCAAAAGATAAAGACCATCATTCCTGATCTTGAAGATGTAATCCTGCATATCCTTTGATTTTACCTGTGTCCCTATGTGAACACCGGATTTCTGGTAATCTTCCTCTGAAAGTAACATCGGTTCTTCTTCCATTGATATATCTCCTTTCTGTGCCCCTCGTTATTGGTAGCTTATATATTTACATTTTCGATGCCAGCAAGTTGTTTCAATAAGCTTGATTTGTGAAAAAATTAAAAAAATGTGTAAGATGACTATTTGAGTATTTCATTCCCACTCTATTGTTCCTGGGGGTTTATCCGTAATGTCATAGACGACTCTATTGATTGCTGGAACTGAATTTGTTATTTCTGTTGATACTCTCTCAAGGAATTCCCAATCGGGTTTTGAAAATGTGCCAGACATAGCATCTGTAGTATCAATCATCCTTATGGCTATGGATTGGCCGTAACTTCTCTTGTCGCCATGAACTCCGGTTGTTCTTACCGGAAGAAGTACAGCAAAGTACTGCCATGGCCTTTTCGAATTGTCTGGATATTCTTTTTCAACACTGGTTTCCAGTATTTCTGTAACTTTTTGAAGAAGCTCAACCTTCTCCTTCGTTACCTCCCCAATTATCCGAACTGCCAGGCCTGGACCAGGGAAAGGTTGGAGATCGGTGGGCATTCCTAAGTACTCAGAGACAGCTCGAATTTCATCCTTGTAGAGGTCTCTCAGTGGTTCGAGTAGTTTTAGTTTCATATGTTCCGGTAATCCCCCAACGTTGTGGTGGCTCTTTATTGTATCTCTTACAGATCCACCACTCTCTATCCAGTCAGGGGCGATGGTACCCTGGAGAAGAGTAGAGGCCTTGAATTCGGTAGCCGCTTTTTCGAAAACATCGATGAAAAGTTTGCCGATGATCTTCCTCTTTTGCTCAGGATCTGTAATCCCCTTAAGGGCCTCGAAAAACATGGAAGAGGCATCAATAATTCTGTAGTTTATATCGTATTTTTTGAATAGTTTTTCTACCCTAACCGATTCGTTATTCCTCAATAAACCCGTGTCTACAAAGACAGCAAGAATATTCTCCTTATCTGCCATAGCACATAGGACTGCGAGAAGTGAACTGTCCTGACCACCAGAGCAGGCAAGGATTCCCTTACCCTTAAGATTTGATCGAATATTATCCACGGCTTCCTTTACGAACTTATCCGAATTGACCATATGGAGGGAGATGACAATGCAAGAATAATACTTTCTCAGCGAATTAATTAATTTCAGATAGTAATACACTACCATGCACTCTCAGGAACTTTTTGATTTGTCCAGGGATCTTTTTCCAGGTGGAGTGAATTCCCCGGTAAGATTCTATCAGCCCTTTCCTAGGTTCATGCAACGGGGCAAGGGGTCAAGGATCTTTGATATTGATGGAAATGAATACATCGACTACTGCCTTGGTTTTGGGCCAATGATCCTTGGGCATGCAGACGAAAGCGTCATTAAAGCTATAAAGGAACAATCTTCCGACGGCTCTTTATTCGGCGCTCCTACTTTACGAGAACTCGACCTCGGAGATACCATCCGTTCCGCTATACCATCCATAGAAAGTATGAGGTTTACAAATTCAGGAACTGAGGCAACGATGCATGTGTTGAGACTCGCCAGATACTTTACCGGCAGGGATTTACTTGTCAAAATATCCGGAGGATTCCATGGGTCACATGACATGTCGCTAGATACAGATAATAATTTTGACGGCAGTGCCAAAAACGTTACCATTGAGGTGCCTTTTAATGATTCAGAAGCCATAGAATCAGTGTTCAAGAAATACGGAAAGCGAATAGCGGCCCTGATCATGGAACCGGTCCTGGGGAATATTGGCGTAGTGCCACCTAAGATAGAATTCCTGAAAGAGGCTAGGTCTGTAACCCAACAGTACGATTCCCTTCTAATATTCGATGAAGTGATAACAGGATTTCGCTTCCACTTTGGAGGTTATCAGGACATCGTTAATATAAAGCCCGATCTGACGACTCTGGGAAAAATCATAGGTGGAGGTCTTCCCGTTGGGCTTTTCGGTGGGAGGAAAGATATAATGAGCAAAGTTGCCCCGGAAGGAAAATTCTACCAACAGGGAACATTCTCGGCAAATCCACTTGTTATGGCCGCAGGAATAGCTACTCTGGATAAACTAAGGCATATGGATTACGGAAGATTGGAAAGATACACTGCTTCGCTTGTTGATCACATAAGAAAAATCTTTCGCGATTCGGGAATAGATGCGACAGTAAATAGCGTCGGCAGTATGTTCACAGTTTTCTTTACGAAGAAAGAAGTTACTAATAATCAAGGCGCTCAGCTGAGCGATGGTACTATGTATAATAGATTCTTTGATTCGTTGCTTAAAAAAGGAATTTTCATACCGGGTTCGAAGCTAGAAAGTTGTTTTGTTAGCTTCTCCCATACTGATGAGGATCTTAAACATACAAAGAAAATTTTGGATCAAGTAACCGAAGAGATGATCTCGTAAGTCACGCAGACATATGGGGTTATTTATATACGAGAGTAGTGTCGAAAACTCCGATAGCACGTTACGGCCAGTATTTTTTAATTCTGCAAAATTTTGCTTAGATCATCTTATTATAAAGAACGAGCAAAACGGACCAGAATTAACTATCAGTTCGACCATGAAAAGAACCCCATATGACCATTCGATTTTATTTTTGATTACTTCTTTACTTTTGACTGTGAATTTTCACCTTTGTTGAAACTTAGAAAATCTACTGAGGGGATTCCGATAAGCAGTAACATATTACCGGATTTTTCCAGGGGAGCAGGAGTCTCAGTTTGAGTCAACGACTCGAGGAGTTCCTGTAATTTTGAAACCGCGAGACTGAAGGATTCGTCTGAAAGCTTTGAGAAGCTGGCAATGTAAAATTTTTTTTGTATCATCTCTCTAACCTTCTCCATGTATTCATCATCCGATGATAGAATCTCTTCTGCTATTAGATTCAATAGAAAAGACTGGGATTTCAGGAAAGAGAATAGTACCTCCCTTAAATTGCCAAAATTCTGGGACAAGATACTGGAATCTAATTCGGATTCAGAAAGAGTATCGAAAGCGGTCTCGTTTATTGAGTAATACTTTTCGACGTAACCTTTTTTGACCCGTATATCTGGTTCCTTGAGGAACCCTTCAGAAACAAGTTCTGCGACCGCCTGATACAGGTTAGACCGTGTTGTCCGTAGGGTCTTTGACATCTGTGTAACAGTCATTGGCCCCTTCTGGAGAAGCAATAAAATTATGCCAAGTTTTGTGGGATTTCGGAGGTTGTTGACGAAGGTATCAGCTCGCTTTTGATCTGCCATAGACGTATATTTAAATATTAGTTAAATATCTACGTATAAGCACAAGAAATACGTATAACAGTGATTTACATGGTTGAAGATTTAGGAATCCGAAGAAAAAATTTCAAACTAACAGTTTCAAACCTGGCAATATCACGTGCCGGGACCTCGGCGTTTTCTCTAATGATCCTCTGGATCACACTTCAACTCACCCATGTTCCTGCCATTGCAGGCCTTGCAGATGGAATGTTTACGCTCCCACTGTTTTTCTCGTTTTTTGTTGGATCCTTCGTTGATCGGTCTAGAAATAAAAAAATGGTAGCTATAATCGCATCAGTTCTACGTTCCGTTTCTATATTCCTGCTTTTCATTGCTGTGAGCACACACGTTCTTGCCGTGATCGTGTTTTTCATATTTCTCTGCGTGGTAATAATGGGATTCACCTCGGATATAAGCAACTCTGTAAGGGCTATCTGGGTAAAGGTATTCCTTAAGGATGAAGAATACCAGAGGGGTTCCGCATGGATGATGGGCATCGGATCTCTTGCCGAAATGGCTGGCTTTATCGCGTCGGGAATTTTCATTTACATTGGATTTTTGAGAGGAATATCGGCCCTTTTTGTGGTTCTGGCGACTTCAAGCATACCGATAATATTTATCATACAAAAACCAGATCAAAGGGAAAGGCAGTCTGTCAAAAGTGATATGAAGGAAGGATTGAAGTTTCTAAAGGAAACCAAAATTATGCAGCAGATGATTTTTCTGATGATCATAGCGAATCTTGCCGTAGCAATGATGGGGATAGCATTTACCGTTCTTGTCGAAGAAATTTTCAAACTCAATTCCGTGTATTTCAGCATCGTGTTCATATTGGTCTCTCTCGGAATAGTTCTGGGATCAATGCCAGGCTCCAAAGTAAAAGGAAAACTTGGCGTTATAATTATACCTCTCCTGATAGTGACTGGCGCAATGTTCGTATCAATTGCCTTTCTTCATTCCATATACCTAACTTAT
>JAJYVJ010000117.1 GCA_021792045.1 Thermoplasmata archaeon
AGTCGTCTGCCCATTCTGCATCGAATCCAAGACCACATTTTTCTGCTGGCCTTATGATCGAGGCATCATTCTTGTCAGATTCTGCTATCATCACTACCTTTCTGCCCAGTCTGGATGAAAGAGACTGCACGTGGGCAGTGGCTTCCGAAAGAAAGTGTCTTGGAGAAGAATCATATATGTTCTGGGTGGAGTCCATCCTGAATCCATCGAAGTGATAATCCTGAATCCAGTAGCTTAAGTTTGCAAGAAGCATTTCCCTCACGCCTCCTGAATATGCCCCATCCAGATTGACTGTCTGGCCCCAGGGGCTTGAATATTTGTTTGAGAAGTATGGCGCAAAAGACGGGAAAACATTCCCGATCGGCCCAAGGTGATTATAGACAATATCAAGGAAACAGGACAGTCCCAGCATATGACACTTGTCAATGAAATGGGCAAGATCTGAAGGTGTGCCGTATGAGTAAGAAGGCGCAAAAGGAAAGACGCCGTCATAACCCCAGTTCCTTGATCCATAGGACTGGGAAAGCGGCATGATCTCGAGTGCAGTGACTCCTAGATCCTTCAAGTATTGTAGTTTAATCTCTGCCCCTCTATAAGTCCCCTCAGGAGAGAAGGTCCCGATGTGCATTTCGTAAATAATATGATCATCAACCGGATGATCTTCCCACCTGGCGGCTGACCATTTGTGTTTTGAGGTGTTAACAAGCATCGAAGGCCCTGCCACACCTGTTGGCTGGAACCTTGACAGCGGATCTGCAAGAATTGTTCCATCAATATCCAGCGTATATAGATCACCATCTACGCTTTCATCCAGCTTAAGGAAGAAGTATTCTCCTTTTTTATCCATTTCAGTTTCTCTTCCATTGACTGGTTTATAGAGAATCTGATCATGCAATGGTGCCCAGGCCGTGATGCTGAAGTTTTCTCCATCGAAGTATGCTCCTAGATTTCTATGATCCTTCATTCTATGTTGCCACCAGAACCGCGAATGGATATTCATTCAATATATCTTCAAGGAGGAAACTGGAGACGCTTTCCCCGGTGATCAGGTTCCTGATATTCCCCTTTATGCCGGGCAAGCCTCTTACATTGGTCCCATTCCAGAATTCCGGCTTGTACGACCTGCCTGAAATCATTGAATTAAGATGCCTGCCCACCAAAATTATAATATGACTGTTTTCAAGCGAATAAGAGAAACCAAAGATTTTGTCTCTATTTTTCCCGGTAAATTGAAGGGAAACATACCTGCCCTTATTAAGATGAGCCAAGAAGCCCGACCTAACTGACAGTAGCCTCGAGGTTAGCCAAATCTTTAGATCGCCGCTAAGAACGCTCTCCTCGTTTAAGGATGGTTTCTTCAATGATAATCCTTGTAGCTTTTTAAACAAATATTTGAAATTGACTGGTCTCCTGTTGTCAGGGTCCACGAATGAGAGATTCATGGATTCACTACCCTGATAAGTATCAGGTACCCCGGGAACCATGAACTTAAGAACTGTCTGAGATAGGCTGTTCAAGCCTCCAAGGAATCGAATCTTATGCAACAGATCCTTCCAGTGATCCTCAATCTCAACAACAGACCTCCCAGCAAATTCCAGGCATTTTTGTTCGTAATCAGTAGAAGGATATTGCCAGTTAGTATTTTCCCCGGATTCCCTCAGCGACTTTATAATGTAGGATCCTAGCCGATCCATGTATTCATGGCTGGATACATCTAGAGTGCCTAGTATGACCTGAAGAATCCTGTACTCGTCATATCGCTCTATTTCAGAGCCTCCCCCAAAGCGATTCAGGAGATCTTCCCATTCAGGTAATAGGTCACTTAGCGCATTGAACCGGGCAACTGCATCCTCGCCGAATTTGGTGTCGTGTGTTGAAAGTGTAACCATAGGTTTCTTCCCGGATTGCTGAATGTTTGCAAAGAAGGCATGTACTTCTGTGTCGCTGTAGGGTTGCTCAAACGGCATGGCTCCCACAAGGCATGTGGAAAGTAAAGCAGAGTACCTGTAAAATAAGCAATCTTCCATGGATTTGGCCATGACTGCTCCCGTGAATTGTTCCAACCTTCTTATTACGTTGCGGAATTTACGCTCCAAGCTCGCATGCTTAACAAAAAGCTTGATGCCTGCCAATTCTTGCGAAAGTTCCGGAAAGTATTTGTCTGCTTTGTCTACGGCGTAAAGCCACTTTTCACTCTCCACCATTTTGTAGCTTGAATATGTCCTGTATTGTTCTAAGGAGGCTATAGTTGCGGTCAGTGCCTCCGATATCCCCTGTATTGATAGACCAGTTGATTTTATCGATAAGAGACTATCCTGGATAAGCCGCGAATACTTTTTTATGTCTGAATGAAAGAGATGCCTTGAAGTTTCAATCTTTAAGTCTATTCTGTATTTTTCACCTTCGTATTTTTTCCCTCCGTTCCTTCCGAAGAGATCCTTTAATGCCTTCAATGAACCTAGATCAACGAAGACAGAATTGATTCTGGATCTTGCAGCATAACCTGTATCTCCCTCTACCGGCCAGTCATTTCTTATTTTTTCATTCCTGGCAAGTATCTTTTCGACCCAGACTGGCAGCTTACCGCAAAGCTTCTGTAGCCTTCTCAGATAAGTGAGTGGATCATATAGTCCATCGACATGATCAACCCTTATGCCCTGAATAAAACCCCTAGAAATCAGATCTTTTACCTTTGAGTGAAAGAGATCGAAGTTTTTCCTTCTTTCCATGCGGATAGCAATCAGATCATTTACAGCAAAGAATCTGCGATAGTTTATAATCCTTGATGCCTCCTTCCAGTGTGTCAGGACATAGTTTTGTTCTGCGAGGCAGTCTTCAATTTTTACGGTATCACTGCACGAAGTGGATGTGGGGAGTTTAATTCTGCCATTATCTACAAGCACTGATCTGCCGACAATTTTGATCCTGTCTCGTTCCTGAAAAGGATAAAAATCAAGTAGGGGTAATATAAGCTTTCCTGGATATTCTGAGGCGACAAGATCGATATCGAATAAGTATCGGTATTGAGACTTCCTGCCATATTCAAGGTAATCCAGCATGAACCTGTTAAGGATCGACATATGGTTTGGAACAATATCCAAAATCAAACCGATACCTGATCGTGAGCATGCAAGAGCCAATGATTCAAAGCCTTTCTCGCCGCCAAGAACTGAACTTATCGAAGTGAAATCATGAGTATTGTAGAAGTGAGTACTTCCCTCAGCGGCCTCCATTATCGGCGACAAATAAATATGGGATATGCCTAGCTTCTTGAAGTAGGGCAGCTCATCTTCTAGATCAAAAAATGTGAATCCTGAATTCAACTGCACCCTGTATGTTGAGCTTGGAAGACTTTTCATTTCGCAAAATTATTTAAAAATGAGGTTCAGACGATCTAATCCCTATTTTGAAAAGTTCTCTTGGGGCCAGGTTTTCTTCCCGGTCCACGTTGTCCGCCTCTTGGCCCCCCTTTATGCATTTTCGCACGTCCGGAAAGAACATCTATAGTTTCTTCAATTGTCATGCTTGGCTTAATGGCATCCGCAAGCTCTTTCCTGCCTATCGAGACAAGCCAGTTAGAGATATGACCTTCTTTAATGTGATAAAGGACGGCATATGGGTCTTCTATTCTCAGCCTTTCGAGTTCTTTCTCAAGTTCTTCCAGATTTTCTGCCTTTCCTATTACCATATCGTAACGCTTAAAGTAAAAAGGTGCAGTCATACTTATCTATGACATAATGGATATTATAGTTTCCGAATTTTGGTTATATGCTGAGATTTCGAAAATAATTAAATTGAGCCAAAAATCAAGCATTTTTAGTGCAGAACAGATTGAAAATATATCACAGTTAATAGGACAATGTTCTCTGCATTTAGAAAAACTATATCATGTCAGAATAAGTAACTTTGTCAATTTAGAATGTCGTAAATTATACCTTTATTTGCTCACGATCACCAATATGAGTGACGTTCGAATTAACCTGAACGGATTTTGTATTCCTGTTTCCAGATGATTTTGGCATTAAGTTTTCAGGAAAATATAAAAATTCGAGGGATGTCCCTCGAACATCTTCGCCTTCCGGTAATAGACATTGAAGAAATAGAAGCAGAAGGAGTAATTTTTTTAAGGTGGTGAAAACAATGTTAATTGAAAATACTTCTGGTAACCTCACATATGGTCTCTTATCATTTGGATCCCGACATTAGGACTCTATTTCTTTCTCCAGATATATAAGAATGTTATTATCGAACCTATTACAGCAACGGGCAATATTATTTCTTCCAGTATAATAGAAATATTCACGCCTTTGTGTGAAACTATTCTGGAGAAGGTAATATTCTTGAAGAGGTTAGATCCATTCACCGTTACCTGACCCGTCGCACATTCAGAAGTGTAGTTAGATGATGTGCATATTCCATAATGATAGGTGCCATTAGGCATCACAAAACTCACTGAATTACCGCTAATATTACTGGTTGTATCGTTAAAAGACAGGAGCCATGGTGTCCCGGTTGGCAACCCTATTTCAGTGAATAAGACCTTGTAAGCAACGAGGTTGAAGACTATATTCTTGAATACAGAAGTCCCGTTGACTGTAAATGTACCGGTTGGCTGCTCAGGATAATAGGACCTGTTGGTAGAAGTTGCCTCATATCTGTAAGTACCATTCGGGAGATGAAACTGAAGATCTAATCCGAAGGTAAGTGCCTGTGGTCCACCAGTAACGTTGACTGTCCAAGCCCATCCCAATGAGGTCCCATTTAGCCTGACACCGATTTCTGTGAAAGTCACACTATATACTCTGAAAAATGTGATATTGAGTATCTTTGACGTTCCCTTGACCGAAAAAACCCCTCCGTCTGCTGCATAGTTAGAACTGCTGCTGCCTACAAAGAAACTATAAGATCCGTTTGCCAGTGAAGTTTCAATATATGTGGAGTTGGAGCTCATTTTTTCGTTGTTGGAAAGATTAATGTACCAAGTCACGGAGTGTGGAAGACCTACTTCAGTGAAATTGACTGAATACTTGACAGAGGTGACTTGAAAATAGTTCTGATCATAGTACCCTGACCGTATGCCGACAAGATTATGTGAATTATCTGCGTAATTGCTAACGGGATCTGCATGACCGGAAGCGTAGGTTTGTGAACCTGTGTCAACTTCGAGGTAATGACCTTCGCCTGCAATAGAAGAAGAGTGCTCAACAGTAATAGAAGCCACTGAAAAGATCACCATGATAGAGATAATCAATGCAATGATTGTGACCACTATACGATAGGAGAAATTGACCACATCTTATCTATACAAATTATGTTTATAATCTTTTATTCTTGAATAGTGACGCACTTCTATCCTTTGTAGATATCCTGCCAGCATAGAATGAAAGAAGAAACTGCTTGGATACGGAATTTGGGAAGATCGTATTATTTGAAAAGGGACGTCATCTAATAATGAATAAAATTGCTCTTTTTTCCACCTAAACTCCTAA
>JAJYVJ010000118.1 GCA_021792045.1 Thermoplasmata archaeon
GACCGGGTGGAATGGGCGGTATGGGTGGTATGGGCGGAATGCCACCATATTAAGTCCATTTTTTTTAAATTTTTTTTGCTTGGTATTTTGCATCTCTAGAAACACTGTTACTGGCATTTTCCTCTTGGTGTCTCAGAATTTCTCCGAAGATTTTAGTAATATCCAGCTATCTCGTAAATGGTGACACATTGAATCTTTATGAATACATGGGGAAGGACATATTTCGGAGATATGGTATACCGGTACCGGACAGTTATGTCGTGGAAAAAGAATCCGATTTAAGGAAATTTGAAAGGCCATCTGTCGTAAAATCGCAGATACTTCTTGGTGGTCGAGGTAAGTCTGGAGGAATAAAATTTGCAAAAAATCAGAAGGAGCTTGAAGATGGCGTTCGTGAACTACTTGGCTCAAAAATAAGGGGTCTATCCGTGACCAAAGTTCTGATAGAGGATATGCTCAACATCAAACATGAATACTATGTTAGTATATCACTGAACCGTTCGGAGAGATCTCCATTTATTATCGCCAGTTCATCTGGTGGCGTCGAAATAGAATCTGTCCCAAAGGAAAAGATCTTTACGCGAAAGATAGATCCTCTCTTGGGCTATTCTGACTATGTCGGTCGTGAGGCTGTAAAGTTCATGGGTTTAGACTCGAAGCTTGGTTCCCAATTCAAGGCGATATTGTCGAAGCTTTACACAGTTTTTAATGAAGAGGATTGTGAACTTGTCGAGATTAATCCTTTGGTAGAGACCGCAGATGGAAGACTTATTGCAGCGGATGCAAAAGTTATAATGGACAGCGATTCTATGTTCAGGCACAAAGACATAAATGTTGTTGACCCCGAGAAAACACCGCTAGAGCTAGAGGCGCAATCGAAAGGGTATGCTTTCGTGGAACTCGATGGCGATATTGGAGTCATTGCAAATGGTGCAGGGTTGACGATGGCAACAATGGATGCCTTAACTCTTCATAAGGGCAAGCCGAGAAATTTCCTTGATCTCGGAGGCACGGATAGCGTTGATATTGTCGTTGAAGCATTCGAACTTGTCCTAAAGGCTAATCCTAAATCGATACTTGTCAATATATTCGGAGGCGTAACGAAGGCTGATACGGTCGCTAACGGAATCGTTGCGGCGAAAGAAAAATTCAACATCACAAAACCCATAGTTGTGAGGCTCAGTGGAGTGCACGAGGATGAAGCTCGAGAGATACTGAAAAGAAATGGAATTGAGCCATTTTCGATGATGATGCCAGCTATAGAGCAAGTTGTTAAGAGGACAGGTGAGATAGAATGAGCGTTTTGGTCAATAAAAACACAAGGGTAATTGTACAGGGTATAACGGGACATCAGGGTGCTTTTCATGCAGGAGAGATGTTGAAATTTGGGACTAAGCTCGTAGGCGGCACATCACCAGGAAAAGGTGGAACGATGTTCCAGAATGATGTCCCTATTTTCGATTCGGTAGCCGATGCGATGTCTCAGAATCCAGACGCTACAATGATATCCGTTGCTGCGCCTTTTGTCAGGGATGCTGCTTTCGAAGCAATAGATCAGGGGATAAAGATCGTCTATATCCTAACTGAGCATGTTCCGTTCCATGACACGATGGAGATCGTTCATGAAGCTTCTCAAAGGGGGATCACAGTTCTTGGACCTAACGGACCAGGTATAACAGTTCCAGGTCAGTGCAAGATAGGTATTATGCCAAACCAGATATTCAGGAATGGCGATGTTGCGGTTGCATCTAGAAGTGGGACATTAACGTATGAGATAGTTTACTCAATTACTCATGCCGGTTTTGGAGAAAGCGTTGTTATCGGTCTGGGCGGAGATCCTGTCGTAGGTTTAACCTTTGTTGACGTCCTGAAAATGTTTGAGAAGGATGAGGCCACAAAGAAAATTGTATTAGTAGGAGAGATAGGCGGAAACAATGAAGAACGAGCAGCTGAATATATAAAAGCACATGTTAGTAAAAAGGTTGTCGCGTATATCACTGGCAGAAGCGCACCGCCTGGAAAGAGAATGGGACATGCAGGAGCCATAATAGAGAAAGGTGTCGGCACTGCAGAATCCAAAATTAAAGCTTTCGAAAGTGCTGGTGTGCCAGTCGCGGAATATCCAGTGAATGTTCCTGATCTTCTGAAGTGATCTAAATGATGAAAGACGTGCTTTCTGTTTTAGACATGAAGGATGATCTTGAAGATCTCGTAACCAAGTCCGTTAGGTTCAAGCGAGATCGTTATTCCGCTGTTGAAGGCATGCATAATAAAGTTCTTGGCATGATTTTTGAAAAACCCAGCACAAGAACAAGAACATCTCTTGAGACTGCAATGGTGCAAATGGGAGGCCATGCCATATACTTGAATCCGAATGATATGCAACTCGGGCGTGGAGAAACTGTAGAAGACACGGGTAAGGTCCTGTCGAGACTCGTTGATGTCATATCTTATAGGGCCTTTTCCCATGAAAAAATGGTTGAACTCGCCCGTTCATCGTCTGTTCCAGTGATCAATGCCCTCGATGATCTTGAACACCCTCTGCAAATAGTGGCAGATTTCGCAACCATTCTCGAAAAGAAAGGAAGAGCAAATAATTTAAAATTCAGTTATGTTGGCGATGGCAATAACATGTGTAACTCGCTTATTCTGGCTTCAGCTATCCTTGGGACCGACATCTCAGTAGCCAGACCAAGGGGATATGGGCCGAATCAGAATCTGCTTGATGCAGCACTGAAGATTGCAAAGGAAACTTCGTCAAGGATAGAAATCCTTGAGGATCCGGTTAAGGCGGTTGAAGGCTCAGATATAATATACACTGACGTTTGGGTATCCATGGGTGAAGAAAAGGAGCGGGCGGCCAGGGAAAAGTTATTCATGCCGTATCAGGTGAATTCCGATCTCTGCCAGCACGCAGATAAAAATTATATCTTCATGCATTGCCTTCCAGCACACCGAGGCCTTGAGGTTTCAGCCGAGATCGCAGACGGTGTGCATAGTGTAATCTTCGATGAAGCTGAATACAGGCTACATTCGTCCAAGGCGGTGATAAGCTCCCTTTTATCGGCTTAATTCTAACATTTTTAATTATTTTTCTATATTTCATAACTAATATTATATATTTAAACAAATAATTCGTGGAATCCGTTTTTGCCGATGCAAAGCGACGATATTTTTCACATTTGATGCTGGATAACGAAAAGCTTTATCTAATATGAGAGAATAAAAGAATATGGCTTTCCCAAAACGTGTCAGGGATTCTAAAGACATTAACGGCATTATAGAGGCACGTAGAAACTCAGATAATCTCAGGGATATACCTAATGTTCTTGTTCCTGTATGGCAGCTTAAAATAAGGGAGCGTTTTGGAATAAATATTGATCGTGAAGTGGCAGAATACATCGTTCTTGCTGCACATGAGCGAGGTACATGGAGACGGCAAAGAGCTACAAGGAAGATTGAGAAACTTCTGATCTCCAGAGGTTTGTCTAGAGAAGAATCAGCATCCGAGGCAAGATTGATTATTGACCTCGCTATCGGCAACCCAGAAAAATAAATTATGCAGGAAATAAGATCGAAGAAAAAGCTCGAGATATTTCTTCAGAAGTTAAAGGGAAATAGGGCCTATCGTGTTGATCTTGAACAGTACCCAACTGATCCGGCAGTTGCTTCCAACCTTTTGAACACCGCTTATTTGGATGGAAACATTGAAGAAAAGATGGTTGCTGATCTTGGATCTGGAAATGGAATTTTTGCGGTCGGTGCCGCTCTTCTCGGATCCAAGAAAGTGTATGCAGTTGAATCGGATCCAACCTTGATTGAAGTTTTGAAAGAAAACGCGAACGGATTCGACATAGAGGTATTGAACGAAGATGTCTCGAAATTTAATTTGTCGGTAGATACGGTAATAATGAACTCACCATTTGGATCAGTAATAACGCATTCTGACAGAAAATTTCTGAAAAAAGCGGTTGAATCGGCTGAAGTCATATATTCAATCCATAATTCCAAGTCTTCAGATTATGTAGAAAAATTCTACAAGGCACATGGGGAGATAATCAGGAAATACAATACTGCAATAACTGTCCCGAGGATTTATGAACACCATACAATGGAGCGGGCAAAAATAGTTTGTGTTGTATTTACCGTGGTGGTAAATCCTCCTTAGATCTTTGTACGAACTCAGCAGAAATAATAATTAGTTTCCGATCAATTAGGGGGAAGCATGGCCGGGGTGGGGTAGTGGGTATCCTTGGGGACTGTGGATCCCCGGACCCGGGTTCAATTCCCGGACCCGGCCTATAAATAATAATTATTCAGTTGTGTTTTTTCGACATTTTAGGAACATAAAAATTTGATTGAAAACTCGGAAAAAATGCACTATCGTCTGATTTCTAAGGTTGTTTTAATATATTTTTAAAAATTTTTTAACATAGGGCTAAAAATAGTAAATTATTTTGGAACAATGCGAACGACGTTACTGCCCCTAACTATAACGGTCCCAAGTTTCTTTGTGGATTCCTCGCCTGACTCTTCCACCTTATCTAGAACCATATTCATATAGTCATCATACCCTGTTAGGACACCATCCAAAACCCTATTGTCCTTCAGTAGCAACGCAACGTGCTTGTTCAAATTTTCTTCCAGAACCTTCATTGGCATTATCATTTATTCAGACCTCAATTGTAATCGTCCATGTCTTGGTTATCGTCCCTGCTCATTATAACTTGGATTAATCCTCTAAGAACCTCTTTCATGTCGTTCAGTTCCTTTCTCATGGAGTCAACTTCGTTTGATAACTTCTCCATGTCCTTTATCCTGTTAATATCATTTTTCATCTCACTACACCTTCTGGCACGATATCCCCGTAGTCCTCGGCTACTCTTCTAGATTCCGTTCTTTCGCAGTTTGGGCAAAATAGCAAGGAACCCTTTCTTATCATAGTTGTCCTGCATTTTGGACATATTGTTTTAAGCACTCCGAGATTCTTACCGAGCAACCCTATCTTCAATTCCGATTTATAGATTCCTATAACTTTCCCTCTTACAAGGTCACCAATCATCATTCCGGAATCTCTGTCTCCTTCTCTCTGTCTTGGAAGATCAGCACGTCCTATGGCTACGTACTCTACTAGGTCGTTGTTCTTATCGACCATTACAGACACCTCGATAACAGCTCTTCCTCTTTCTACCTCTACAACCCTTCCATATACGGTGGCTCCAACAAAAGCTTTGGGTTTGGTTTTTATTGGTAAAACTGATGCTGTAAGATCTTTATCATTAACGTCAAGAAACCCGTAAATGAGCGATATAATCTTGCCATGATCTTCATAAGTATTCCTCCCCGGAACGTACTCTTCGGTTGTAGCTATTTCTTCACCGGGCGTCACTATTTTTCTTTCTTTTTTCTCCATCTTGATCAATCTTAAAATCTATAAGCTTAAGAGCAAAGTAAAACCATTCTAATTAAACTTTCTTTATGGTTTC
>JAJYVJ010000119.1 GCA_021792045.1 Thermoplasmata archaeon
GGCTTTGCACCTAAAGTCAATCTTGCACCTAAAAGATGAAAGTTGCACCTAAATTAATAGTGCGAAAATAATAAACAGAAAGAATGTATTAACTATAAATGACGAAACTGTCAGATATTTTTAAATTGCACGAAGAATTTAGTCACATTTCATTCGCTGATGTTGTAAAGGCAAGTTCTGGTTATGATGTTCTTCCCATTGATACCAGTGATAAGTATGATTCGAAACTGGTCGGTGAATTGAATGCGGCGTTATTGGGATTCACAAAATATGCGAAAAGCTCCGGAGCGAGATTTCAAGGTAACAGGATCAACGATGTTGGAAAAAATTTTGAAAACGCTGTTCAACAGGCGATAGACAGAACAAGTATAACTATAAACAAGTTAACAAAAATGGGTTATCCGGATTTCCGCTTAACACAAGATAGTGACAGAGTAACATTCCTGGAAATTAAGGTATCTGGCTTAGAACAGAATAGTCGATCCTCGTTGAGATCATTCTTCTATTCTTCTGCTACAAAGATAGATTGTGACGCAAGACATCTTCTCCTCAAGGTGTATATGGTCGAAGAAACTTCAAAATATTGGAAAATTGTATCATGGGAGTTGAAAGACCTTAGCACACTGACTGTATCGTTGAAAACTGAGTTTAACGCTGGTTCGTATGAGATTGGAGAAACGAAAACCTTAGCACACAGTTAGGTTTCATCTCAATCGGGAAAATGTCAATCCGAGTCCCTTCAATTCATTGAGTACAACTTCTAGTCTTTCTTGCCACCCGCCTTCCCCATACAATTGAGAGTAACGAATTATACGCTCTAATTGCATCTGATTGATAGATAGTGTGTTATCCGGCCTGATTTGTTTTTTCAATTGCCTCATCAGACTTTGCCACCCGCCTTCCCCGACAACAGGTTTCATAAGTCGATCCTTATCAACCGCTGTCAACTTTATTATCAATTCAGAAGAGCTAATTCCTTTTCCAAGATACGAGGTCAGGGCTCCTAAAATACGTTTAGACTCTCTGTGGGGTAGCGTTATGCTGGTAGCTCCACCTCCATTTGAGACATATTTAATTGTGATATTGATTTCTTGCTTCGACTGCAAAGTCAACAGAAAGTGCAAATTCAATAAAGCCTCGCGACCAATGCTTCCTTCCACAACTTGAAGGTATTTCAGGAGATTCTTAGATTCGACCATTCCTTTGATATAATCCAATGCCTTGATAACTGGCTTATTCTTCTCAGTTTCCAACTCCTTTGTTTCTGCCTTGAATGTAATCGATCCTGGCTCTAAGGATACAAAGTTAAGTTTTCCAAGGTCATCCTGTGGAATAAACAATTCTCTGCTCTTTCCTTTCTTAACAAAATTTGAAGACCAGCGAACTATTTTTTGTATTAAATCCATCAGTGGTGAAACTATTTCAAGAGGTACTAATCCTTCCAGACTTCTTTCCGGAATTATGTGCGCTTCAATCAATACTCCGTTGTCCTTTGCCACTGGCATTAATTTCTTTCCTTTTATTGAAATATCCACTAAAGGAAGCGTGTTTGCCGTGATATCCACGTAATTGACTTTTTTCCATTCAATAATATCACTACCTTTCAATAAAGGACGATAGGTGGTAAGTAAAAACAACTCCGTCTCATGAAAAAGGATTGCTTCCCGCAGTGAAATGTGTTCGTCTAAAATCTGTCGCATTCTGTTATCACTAACTCGAAAAGCATACCATGTATCACGTATCGAAGAATAGGGCTCATCATCTTCATCCTGTTCGTTGGTATCCATCCAAGATAGTAGCCATGTGCCATTTTTAGCATCTTTTGCAGTTATTAGAAGAGGATAATCGTATTTTGTGATAATCTCATCGACATTGAGGCTTACAGGGTTTTCTTTTTCATCAGTCTCTTTTTTCATCGATTTGCCTCACATAGTTTTTAATTCATATATGGCTTGACAATACTTTGTACAATCTAATCTTTGTGATTTCCACCAATTATGATGACTTGATAGATCAGAAGCATCTTGGCAGTTCAGCAAAACCCCATGGTCACCGTTTAAATTCAATTCTGCAACGAAATGTGGCATTCTGGGGTGTTGTAGAATTAAATTCTCTATATCTTCTTTCTCGGAATAGACAGATATGCATCGCTGAGAGCATTTGTCACCATTATCAGTATAATGATATCCTGAATGTTCATAGGGAGACTCAAAATCTTTCTTTTTGCATCTTTCGAGTCTTCCCACCAACCTGTAAAAGTATCCTTTAATTTCTAAAGCAGAATCAGGAGGACATCCCAATGGATAATTCTCATCATTACTACAAGGCATGATATCTTAATCGGATGATAAATATAATTATTACTCACATAGTGGCGGATTGAATCAAAACCTAAACAGAAAAGAATCCACAGGACTTCATTTTTGAAAACTCAGTGAGTAAATGTAGATTGTGGAACGAAATCATGGATCCGTTTTTCAGCAATCTCTATGTATTCCCCATCTATTTCTGTTCCCACAAATGCTACGTGAAGTGATTTACATGCAAGTGCAGTTGAGCCAACTCCCATAAAGGGATCATAAACCACCATATTCGGCCTGGTGCCGTGCAGTTTGATGCAAAGGTACGGCAACTTCACAGGAAATTCGGCAGGATGGAGCATGGGATTTTTAAACGCTCCAACTTTTGTCTCATAGGGAATGAACCAGACATTACCTCTATCTCTCTTGTCCTCTTTCCTGCTCCACCGTTCAATGTTGCTCTTGTCCTGATATGGCACACCAATTGAAAGCTTATCGAGTTTTGTGTTTCCTCTCTTCGTAAAATGGAAAATGTATTCCTGAGCCTGATTCAGATATAGGTCAGAGTTGATTGGTTTAAAATGCCCATAGGAAACATCACCGTTAAGTGAATTACCAGTAGATTGCAGATCCTTAGGTATAGAAATGTGCTTTATCCAGTGTATTACATTTTGTAGTTTATAGACTTCTGCAAACTTTCTTGCAACATCCAAGGGAAGAAGAGGATCGCTTGGTTTTCCACCTATATTTAGGAAGAATGAGCCATCATCTCTTAGCGCACGGTAGGATGCTTTTGCAACCTTTCGCATCCATTTAATGTATTCATTTCTCTCTTTGTTGTCTTTATATGCGCTGTAGTCCTTGTTGATATTGTAGGGCGGACTCGTAACTATTACGTCAAAAATGCCACCCTCAAGGCTACGCATAAAGGAGAGGCAATCTTCTTTATATATTGTGTTAACTTGTATTTTCTCCATACCTTGCACCTCTACCATTTTATGTTTTTTATTGTTTTCTACACCATTTCTACCATGTTTTCTGGATGCAGTTTATTCACTCCTATTCTCGCCCTTAATGATTCGGACTCTTAGCGTTTTTTCTTCTAGAGATTCTATATCCCACGATAATTCGTCCCCACTTTCAAGATGTAATGTTTTCACTATAAATGAAGGTACTGTAGCCCTCAGAGAATCACTGCTGGTCTTTGCACTGACCAGTTTTGTCGTTTCACCTTTAGTCCTTGACATTCTACCTATATATTGATAACTTGCTTATAAATATACCTATTTGCATGTCGATAATTGATAGTAGTCGATAGATAGATAGATAGAATAATCGACATATTTATATAACAATAAGTAATAGGTAGATAACGAGGTAGAACACCAATGGAATATATTGATGGAAGAAAGAAAAAAGGCGAAGATATCGCTAAATCTGGGAAACTCAGGAAAGAGGGTGAGCACTGGGTAGTGCCATCACAGAGCGGTCATGGGAATTACGTTGTCAGCTTTGCAACGAAGGAACCGATATGCACTTGCCCTGATTTTGAGAATAGGCACGTAAGATGCAAACACATCATAGCTGTAGAAATTTCAATGACGCAAACCGTAGATTCACAGGGGAACGTTACAGTAACGCAGACAAGAAGGGTTACGTATTCCCAGGACTGGGCATCTTACAATATGGCACAGAATGAAGAAGTGAAGCTGTTTGATTCCATGCTTAGCGATCTCGTTGCCGATGTTGAAGAACCCATCCAGACAAGGGGAAGGCCAAGACTAAAACTTAGCGATGAATTATTCTGTGCGATCCAGAAGGTATATTCCCAGCTATCAAGCAGAAGGTCTGAGTCACTATTTGAGTTTGCAGAATCAAGAGATCAGATTTCACACAAGCCTCACTTCAATGTAACGTCAAAGGTGCTTAACAGGGAAGAAATCTCACCAATTCTGGAGAACCTTCTCTCAATCACGGCACTGCCATTAAAGTCCATTGAGACAAGGTTTGCAACGGACAGTTCAGGCTTCAGGACAAGGAATTTCATGCAGTATGCAGAGCAGAAATACAATCTCAAGAGGGAACATGGATGGCTGAAAGCCCACATCACCGTTGGTGTGAAAACAAACGTGATAACCGCACTGAGAGTGACAGAAAACACAGGAGAAGGCAGTGCTGACAGCCCAAACTTTATTCCGCTCATGCAGAAAACACATGAACTCGGATTCAAAGTTGAGGAAGCATCGGCTGACAAGGCCTACAGTTCAAGGGATAACATGAACCTGATTGATAGAATGGGCGGAGTTCCCTATATCCCATTCAAATCAAACAGCACTGGAAAACCCAGAGGGAATAACCACATCTGGAGAAAGATGTATGCGATGTTCATGCTGAGAAAGGAGGAATTTGAGGAACATTACCATCTCCGATCCAACGTTGAAACCACATTCTCAGCTTGGAAATTGAAGTTCGGCGATTCCCTGAAAAGCAAGAATTTGATTGCGCAGAAAAACGAGTTGTTCTGCAAGGCAATAGCCTACAACATAACTGTGCTGATCCATGAAATGTTTGAGCTTGGGATAAAACCCGATTTCATTCCTAGTCCTTTAGTAACTGTTTCGTAAGTTCCGTAGGAAATCTACCTCCCTCTCCCTCTATTTCTCTAAATATAATTTTACAAGAGACAAAGTATAGGATGATGCCATTGTAAAGCTGTTGTAATCTTCTACTCTCAAAGAATGAGTGTTTTCGTATGTATCCAGCACCTTTTGTATTCTTACTCTCTCAGTGTATCTTTGTTTTCCAGTCGAAAGTTTGTATCCTATGCGATCAACATTTACAGATACAACTGTAAAATAGCTTCTCTTTCCAATCGTGGATATTTGTTTACCGATTAGCTTTTTACAGAAGTCTATAAAGTCATCATACTCTATGACCATAAGAACTCTATCTTATAAAACTACAAAGTTTTATCCTTTGCACCTAAAATAGTTTACTTGCACCTAAAATCAGTCTAAAAATGGCTTTTAAGTGCAAAGCCTTAGACAACGAAGCATCTAAATATGGAAAGAAACAGTTAAAAAATCCAATTAACAAACAGCTTTTACAGGATATGATTCATTTTCGTGAGGTACTCTCAAAGGATATTGTCAAAAATAACCAGGACA
>JAJYVJ010000010.1 GCA_021792045.1 Thermoplasmata archaeon
AGGATTCTAGAGAAGGAGAGGAAGTGGAACTCACCGCAGCAGTTCATTCAGGATGCTCTCAATGAAAAGATTGATCACTGGAAGAAAGAGCACCCTTCACATGGGGTCAATGACCTAAAGTAGAGGCATCCTCTATGGCCTGTCTTAAGTCGTTGATGTGAACCTTTTCGGTATTTGCCTTCATAAGCAGCAGTGCATCTGTTACGGCTGTCTTGCATATCAAGTCTATTTCTATTCGCGATATTTCATCCATGGCAAGCTGGAGTCCCTTTAAGACGCCGTTCCAAAACTCCATATCGAGTCTGTTCACTCACTCTCGCCATCCATTTGGGCAATCTTCTCTCTCAGTATTTGTGCGAACTCCCTGAAGTTCCTCGTCTGTTTAAGCACGTCCCCTATCATTGCGGAATCGAGTTCTCTCCTGTCATTCCAGCCTTTTCTGTATCCCTCTTTTCTTGCTGCCTGAATCTGGATGTCATCAGGCAAATACAGCGATTCTCCTTTCCTGTTCATGAATTTCCCTTTATCTTCTGGAGACCTAAGAGGTTGCCATAAGGCCGATAAATGAGAAAAAGAGCATAATTATATCATGTAGGGATTCCTGTTCAAGCAACGCATTGCCAAGCGTTGACATGCAACCGTAACAATATTTATAAGGCGTTTTGGGGTAAAACGATCTGGTAACATACAGATGACAAATTTTCGCCATAGTGAAATAATGTTATGCTACATCTCGATTTTAACTTGAAGGGGTGAAAAAACATGGACAAAAAGGAGATAGAGTTTGAGTTCGAGCGGGCAACGAAGAACACTTACAGGTTCCAGGAGAAGAGTTCCGGGTCTCCCGTGATAGGCACACTGTATGTCCAGAAGTCAGTGTTCGGTTCCAAGGAGCCGAAGAAGGTTAAGGTTACAGTGGAGTGGGATTAATGCGAAGGTGTCTGAGAGGATTCTGAAGGGGTGAAACAAATGGGCAGTATCTCAAAGACACTGAACAAGGCAAAATTTAGGGGAAGCATGAATGGCTTCCTCTTTCTGCAAACCTACAGGGAAACCAATAAAGTTATATTGAGTAAGGATGAGGTGATTGCGCTGCTTGCCAAGAATTTGTTCCCAGACGGAAACATGCCGGCAGAAGTCAACGTTACCGTGAGCTGGAATGAAAATGAAGGAAATTGAGGATATTTTGAAGGGGTAAAGAAATGTCACTTGGAGATCAATTAAGAAGAAAAGCCATAGAAATTTTGCATAAACACCCTCAAGGTATTAGATATGAAAACTTGCTTAGAGAAGTACAATATGCTTATCCGGAGGCAAAGTGGAAGACTCTTGAAGGTTCAATTTGGAATCTTGACGAAACGTCAAACGGAATGGTTGTTAAGCCCCAGAGAGGATTATTTATTTTATCTAAGTTCTTATCTAATGAAGATGAAGCCCTTACTGTTAAAGTAACAAACTCAGAAAACAGTAGAATTGTAATAGAACAAGAGAGAGACGAGTCTGCGTTTTATGGGTCATTTGCAGATTATTTGCAAGATGACTTGAATGAATGTAGCGTAGCCAAAAGTTATGGTGGGAACAGATTAGAACGAAAATGGATGACCCCTGATGTAGTTGGATACTATAAGGTTAAAACAACCGCGTCTTTTCCTAGAGCGCCGGAGATAGTAACTGCGGAGATTAAAATTACAAAAGATTATCAAAATGCTATAACCGGCTTCGGGCAAGCTTCTTCATACCTTTTATATAGCCATAAATCGTATTTGGTGATCCCTAGGCAAGTGCAAATAGAGGACAGAGCAATAATAGAATCTCTCTGTAC
Organism: Thermoplasmata archaeon; assembly: GCA_021792045.1. The sequence continues at coordinate 1,823 of JAJYVJ010000010.1, forward strand.
GACATTTGGGATAGGTTTAGTAATATTCAATGTCGACAGTTCAGAGAAACCAGCATTTGAACTTAGGAACAAAGCACAAAGACGTGAACCGGATATTTTTTATTTAAATAAATACGGAACACGAATAGTTGACTTTCTTGAGGAGGATTGAGGAGACATTGGAGAAGTGAAAATTTGGGTCTAAACACGTACAAGAAGCAATCAAAAATCAATTTTTCTAAAGATGAAGCATATAGAGAACTTGCAAGGCTCAGTCTGCCAGCATTGCGATCACTATTGGAAGAGTCTGGAAAATTCATAGATAAAACCATGGAATTCTCATCAAATGTTGAAGATGAAACAGACCCACCGAAATCGTACGCCTTTTTTAACAGGAGAATGCGCGAAGCGTTGCCTGAAATGGCAAAGAATTTCAATGAAACTGTTGGGTTGTTGGAAAAAGGGGCAAAGGATTTCTACCTGAGCTTTCCACAAGTGCGTCGCGTTAGAGACGAGATTAAGTTTAGTGGAAAGTACTTTGATATACTCTTGGGAATAAAAGGTGGGAGTAGAACTCTTATCGATTTTTTAGATCATGAAACCAAACAGGTCGACTCTAAAACTTTCGCTGATCTAGAAGTGCTGAAAAAGGACGTGGATTCCATAAATTTACTTGATTCAAAGGTAACCGCATATATGTACGAAGCCATCGAAGCTGCTGAACAAGGCATGATGGCTGCACCAGTTCTCTTAGCTGGTAAAGTTGTCATTAACCTGATAGAGGGGATGGAAAGATCCATTGAAGCTAAGATATCCGGTAAAATAAATGACAAATCAGATGATTCAAATCAGACAGGAAAAACCAAGACAAAGGACGAGGAGTTAGCCAGGATGATGATTAAAAAAAAGTTTATTAGACGGGAACAAGAAGAATTCTATATAACTGTGTTCAGAAAGGCAAGAAACTACTATTCGCATGATCTTGATTTTCCACACAGTTTATCCGAGTCTATTGGTTACATTGGTAATTGCATTTCTCTGCTAAAGATTTATCCCGAATTCTTGTCGAAACCGAACTCCACAAACGAGGGGGAATAAAAAAGGTGTGTGATGTATGAAGTGGTAAACAGATCAAATATCTCTAGCGTGTTTAATCTTTACGACAGTGCGTTGAATCAAACACGCAAGCGACTAGAGAACAGGGTTGTAGATGGCACACACGAATTAGAGGAGTTCTATGGGCAATTTCTAAAAAACCATATTGTTAAATATTCTCCATTATTCAAAAACGAGGCTTTTAGGCGAGAAATGCACAGAGAACTGGAACAGAGACATAGAACATCTACTCTAAGATTCTGGGCCATTGACGGAACTTGTAAAAAGGTAGACACATCGGATCTTGCAATTTTTTATGGAGGTTCTTACGTGGTAAAAGGAGAACTGGGGTTGCAAAACAATCCACCATTATTGTCCTACCATGAATCTGAACCAGAGGACGATAGCAGCTTAGTTGCGTATCTGCCCTTATCGCCAGAAGATTTGACTGTTATCAACCCAGAAAGTAGATTCTTTGTCGACGATGAGGAAAGAATATCTGCTTCAGGCCTAGATACCTCACTAATGTTGCTCGCTGAAATATTCATGTGCTATCGCGGGGCTTCTGGGCCAGATAGACCACACATCATACTATGGGATCATTCATTGTCCTCTGTTTTGGCAAATGCGACTCCAAATGTTAGAGAACTGAGGTTTTCCGGAGTCCAAATAGTAGGCGAGACAGTGTGGTACCCTGATCTGCTTGTTGGATACTCTAAACCTTGGAACTCCGAACTTAATGTTCCATCTAGAAAGTCCCACCGTTTGTGGGAGAGAGCAATAGCGAATATATACGCATCTCCGTCCAAAACTCTAGACTTGCAGCAATTTGCTAAAGACGCGAAGTTGCCTATTGGAGTAGTAGAGAGTCAAGTCAAGATTATATGGGAATGCGACAGATACGGGAAACAGCAAATAAATAAGAATCCTGAAGGTGCCCTTGTTAAAAAAGAAGGAAATATCCTCCATCTAAATATGGAATACGTTAATTCTCCTGCTAAAATCGAAAGATTATTTTTGTATTTTTGTAACCGACTTTTTCAAGATAAGGATCCATCTATTTTGATTTATAGTTTCATGGATGATTCAGGACAACAAAGGGACAGGTTTCTTTCTCAAGAGGAAATTTCATTTCTCCTTGCAGTTGGTCTCAGACTGACATTTGAAAATGCTTGGAAGAATATGATTTCACTTGTTGGGGTTTCCAAGGATTCGGCGTCAACTTACTTTACAAATCACTACCTAGGAGTGATGAGACACATCGGTCGTTTTGATTTTACCCCAAAACGCATCCCAGCAACGGATAGACTTACGTTCGAGAGAATTCCATTTATTGATGAAAGCTTAGAGGGACCATGGGGATCAACCGAATTTGATGCCGTATTCATGACTCTACGAATGCGAAAGGAATTTGGTTCTGATGAAGTTACCCTGCAAGGTGTGAGAGGCAACGTTTTGGTTCAACCAAATATAATAATGAAGTCTCTTGTCCAGTTTCAGTTAGTCAGAAATCCACCCGGAGAGGAAATAATGTCTCATGTCATCTTTGTGGATCGACTAATTCACCCTGAAGCGCAGCCCCCGCATAGGGTAACGGTCATTGAGGGAGACCGTGACCTAGGAACGCTCGAGCCTTTTGTTCAGTTGAATTCGTCAGACACCGATCACGAGCAGGAGCTGCAGATGTATTTACTTTCGGTTTTGACCAGGAATGTGTTCCCAGAAGTGATCGGGTATCCAGACCCGCTGCACCATGCTGATAGAGGAGCAAAGTCCGTGCTCAAAATGGTTGAGCCAATGTTACGTTCATCAGAATGGTTGAACAGAGCCAATCCTATTCACAGAACAGTAAGACAAGTAAGGGAGGGAAAAAGATGACTGAAAATCCGTTTGACGACGAAAGATTGCATGGAGCAAGATCTGCTTTGGTGAAGATGACCCCTGATGAGCAGGGAAGATTTAGCTTCGAGTTGATGTGTCAGTACACAAGATTAGGACTCCATGGCCTTCAGGTAGGAGACCTCATTGGTATTGAAAATTACACTCCGAACACGAACGGGGGGAGGGTGTACTCAATCTTGACGATAAGTCAAATATATCCCGTTCACTTTGCGGCACAAGGATCGGGGGCGTATCCCGGGCACATATTTGAGTCCATGAGGTCGATAAAGGAAGATTGGGAGACCCAGGAAACCAGACCAATGCATCTGACCACAACCATTGAAATTCAGGCAGTGTCCACAGGGTTTCAGTTTTCGTTTAACCCCCGTGAATCAGAAGAACTTCCTCCCCTGGTCGAAGAAGAGAATTTACCTATGATTGGCGCAGAAATAAGGCCTCTTAGTATGCCAATGGTTGATGCTATAATAAATCAAGGAGTGAGAACAGAGCCGGATTCTCCTTTCAATCATAAAAAATTCCCGCAGCTTAATGTTCGCCTGAGCCAAGAAAACCTCCTGACTACGCATTTTGGAATCTTTGGTTTTACAGGAGTAGGGAAGTCTAATTTGGTATCGTCTATGATCTATTCACTATGTTTTGAGAATGCTGAGCCCTCATCAAATTTTATAGTCTTTGACCCAAACGATGAGTACCTTGGGTTATTCATAGACAGGTTCATCTCCAACCCGGAGGAAGTGTCTTACATACATATTGGCTCAGATTCTTTGCACGGTACAATTACAAGTGCTCTCGGAAATGATAACGAACCATCACAAGAGATCCTTCAGATAATGTGGCAACAACTCAGACTACCTCCGCCCCTGCGAGAGTTATCCAACCGTGAACCCGCTTTCCGAGACAGGATTTTCGGTGGGCTCCAGAATGTCTTTCATCGTACTAGGATAGTATTGCCATTTGAGGATGTCGCTACCCTTATCATAGATACGTTAAGTGAGCAGACTCCTGAACAATCTGGCCCCCCAACAAAGGCGGCACTTCTGGAGTTAACGGAAGCCTGGAGTAACCCGTTTGATGGGGTTCCTATAAGCGCCGAAAACATCAATAGGGCGATACTTTTAGCGAGATCCCAGCAGGTGCAATCTCCAATTAATGCTTTTCCTGAAAGGTCTAGTCAAAGAAATACACTAACTGGGATATTAAATAGATCAATTAACGCACTCAGGAGACAATCTACAAAGCTTGGTGAAATACCTCCTGGAGCAATTTTACAAGTTGGTGATTTAATAAACAGTGTAACAAATCCGGACCGCAGACAAGCTATCATAATCACTGGCCGCAGAGATTCTGAGATTAAACATTTCGCATCTCAGCTTGGGAACGCAATTTATGAGAGAAGAAGACACGAGAGTACGCGTGAGCCATATGTAACGTTCATCTTCGATGAAGCTGACCTCTTCATTCCTCAAGCAGGCACTGATAAGGACACTGTTGACGTGAGGGAATTATGCGTAACTCTTGCTAGAAGAGGTAGAAAATTTGGACTGGGTCTTGGGATATCAACTCAGCGATCATCGCTGTTAGATACTGAGGTTATGGCTAATCTTCATACTTACTTCGTTAGTAAGTTACCGAGAGCGGATGACAGGCAAAGAGTCGCTGAGGCTTTTGGAATAAGTGAGGGTCAGCTGGCTCCGACCTTCACTTTCAGTCGTGGTAATTGGTTGGTGATAAGTCATGATGCAACCGGTTTGAAAGGAGTACCTATTCCCACTATAGCAGATGATGCCAACGATAGAATTTCCTCGGAAGTATAATGATATGCGATCCGGCGAAAAAATTAAGTCCGTTGAGGACCTGTGGACCAAATGACATTAACTCCTCTCTTTGTAGTTGATCGGCCAATTTCATTGGAGATCCTAAATGGACTAAAGGATAATGGCGGCCAATTTGGGATCCTTTCTCATGCATTTACCTCGGATAATTTTAAGGCAAAATTCAGGGAATTTGAATTTGCTAAATACAAGGTAGGGGACTCCGGAATTTATCAGGGAAAGGACATTTCCTACCCCGAACTTTATAACGAATATATCAAAATGGGAATTACCCACGGCATAATAAAGGACTATTTCAGGGATCCAACCAAAACACTGGAAAGCTCCAAGGAAGCCTGGGAATATTACAACAAGGCAGGACTGCAAGATAAGTTCGTTTTATTAGGGGTAGCCCAAGGTAACACCGTAGAAGAATATCTAAAAAGCTATGAGGATCAGCGAAAGATAGGCTATAAAATGATTGCCGTCGGGGGCTTATTATCAAAGATAGAAAATCACTCCAGAATGGTAAGAGTATTAAAAGAAGAGCTAATGATAAGCGTCCTGAGGAACCTTAGAGCAAAATATCCGCATGATCCAATTTTTCCCCTCGGGGTCTTTAGTCGTTCCAGAATTTGGTTGTTTAAGGAACTTAACGTATGGGCAACCGATTACAAGGGGTGGATTTTTCGGTACAATATCGAACAAAGCCACAAGAAGAAAGACAGGTTTGACCAAGTTCAAAGATATATTAGAAATGAGATACTTCCATTAGTAGCCAAGGACAGGTTGTTGATCTTGTCATGTTCAAAGAGAAAAAAAATAGGAAGTGGCCCTTCTATCGAGATATATGATGGAGGAGCGTTCAGGTCTCTTCGTCGATATCTGAAGGTGAATGATGGGCTTGATGTTAGGATTATATCAGCGAAACATGGCCTAATTAACCAAGCTTTCGAAATTGAAAATTATGATGAAAAAATGACTTTGGAGAAAGCAAAATTGTATAGGAAAAAATATGCGCGAGAGATAAGTACGTTATTATCTTGTTATCGCGACGTTATGATTAGTGGAGGGAAAGAATATCGCGTGGTGACTGGTGATAAAAAGTGCCAATATACTAAAGGGAAAAATGGTCAACAGCTACATCAGCTCAAGGAATGGTTGTATTCTGGAAAAGATTCTAAATAGTAATACATATACTATATCAATACAAGTCGGGGTTTTACAAGAGTCACAAAATTTAGGCTGTTGTAGCAGCTAATACGACCATCGTGATAGCCATAATTACCATGGAAAATATTGACGCAAGATAGAGATCAAATCCTCTCCTAGACCATTTCACTTTCTTTTCGATTTTTTCAGCAATTAAATGTGTTTCATAACTTAGATCATTGACAGCCTTGTCCAACAGGTTGTCTGTACCGGTTGTTAAAAGGAAGTTAACCCAAGCACCCCTGTCCATTGCACTGATATGCTTATAGAAGAATATTGACTTTGGAACTTCCCCTTCACATTTTATTGGAGTATTAAACCTAGGCTTTATTGCATAGAGAATGAAAATTGTCCCAACCGAAATAAGTACAATAAAAATTGCGAACAGTGCGTATGATGTGAAAAGCAAAGCTCGATTCTTGTACAGAGTTGTTAGAATATATAATGAAGCAGCAAATATTGTTACCCCAGACAAAGTTATAAACGCGAGAGCTTGCTATCCTCGCTCAGCCTTGCTATCTTCATATCTATCTAAATTATTGACTTCATTATAGCTGGAATATATTACTTTGAATTTTTCTATTTTATCCTGATCTACCATTTTATTTGTCCTTTCAATTCATTTGCATAATAATAATTTATCGGTTTACGAACGAAAACGCGTGCTTACTCCTTAGTCTCCTCTTCGCATGTGTTGGACGGTACAAGCTTTCTAGAAATTAGTGATGATTTCTTAGAAGTTGCATCTGTCCGTTCTGGCCAAATTAATGCAGACGCGCACAATTCATTGACAATGCCTTATTACTCTTTTCAATCTGTTATTTTGCCTGAAGGGAATCCGGCATGGCATCCAGAAACATTACTTTCCAGTTCTGTTTGTATAATAGTTTCAATAATCAGGAATATTTGCACTTATTATAGTGCCTTTTTAATAATATCCGTCACGATACTTAGCCTGTCGGTGTAAATGACAAATCTTAAAAGTGTGTTGCAGTTGCACTTTTAATATATCCTAGAACATGAAAAGAGACGTGACAAAATGAAAAAAGAAATTCCTGTGTTAACCTGGGAACTCCTGGGCGAGGGCCATAAAAAGTACTTAGAAGAAGAACCAAGGGACGCCATGTACAAAGTTTCGATGCGATTGATCGAACAAAATTGGGAAAAGGATGAAGAAATCTCCGAGGCACTCGGAGTTCTTTTGCTCACGTGGAATTCAGCATTCTATAGATACGGTAACCTCAATTTCGATTTGATCCAAGAAGCTATATCAAAAAATAAGAACAGGCTCTACAAGCTGAGACAAAGGTCAATTCTCACGTACAGCGAGGATGAGATGGGGGAAATTGAGGAGATCTACAAACAACTTCTTGTCGCCCTGAAAAACACTGGGAAAACGGGAAACAAGAATGAAGGGGAGGAGACATATAGTCCAGTTTCAGTCGCTAAAGCTCTTCATCTGCTGTGTCCAAATTTCTTTCCCCTCTGGGACGATAAGATAGCCATCGGGTATGGATGCAGGTGGTACAACAGCATCCTTAGCTTTGACAAATACTGGAAGTTCATTGGAATAACAGCTTCTCAAGTTAATAAACTTGAATCGGAAAGAAGAGCTGAACGCCATAAGATTCAGCCTGGTACTTTGAAGCTGGTCGACGAGTATAACTATATTCACTTTACAAAACAAAAAATATGATAGATCCAAGGATAACATCTATTCCATGGTGACCGATAATCCGCTTGGACTCTACACTTCTTCTAAATTAAATTATTGTTGTGTGAAATTCCACCAGTACCCGCACCCCCATTTCTTTGTACCATTGTGATCCAGAGGATTTGCGTATACGATCACCTTTTGTGGTTTTCCGAAGATCTCCTCCATGCCATCGTCGAAAGATGAAAGGTTCAGCAGATACGATCCAGGGTGTTTGTCCATGCATCCCTTCAAGTCCCTGAGATCATCCAAGGTAAAGCTGTGCCTGTACTTCTTCCCGGACGACAGGTAGGGCTGATCCAGATAGAACAGTAGCCTGGGCTTGGAATACTTCTTCATCAGCTCCCTGAAAGCCATGTTTTCTATTGTCCATTCCCTGACATATACAAAATTCTCGATTGTGAACCTTGACATGCGCGTGTTACCCTTGAACCTCCTACCGAATGATCTTCCGTCTCCCATGAAGGAATATGTCTGCAGGTATATCAGCCGGAAAGCGGTATCAACATCCTTCGGGTATCCTGAATCCCGCATTTCCATGAACGACTTCTCATGGGCAAATGCCAGCCTGAGTTTTCTTGTGAGTGCTGACCTCTTGGCCGGATCCTGCAGAACCTTGAATGTAACATAGAGGTCATAAATCCAGGTCATTGTAGGCCTTCCCCTTCCTCCACTCATCCGGAACGTTCAGCAGGACCTTTCCTGAACCGCCGAAGACGTCCACGACGACATCGAACGCTTCTCTGTGCCCTTCCATTATGGCCAGTATATCCTTCAGCTGATTGAACTTCCCGCCGTAGTACCTGAACAGTGATTTCATGATTGCCGTTTACGCAATCATTTCCTGCTTAAATGGTTTCTGGTTGCGCCATGGAAAATTATTAGCACTCGTGGACCATGTGTCTCATCATGGATCCTCTGAAGATGATCGAAAAGCAGTCTGGCTTCCTGAGGCTGATATCTTACCTAGATTCTACTGAGGGAAAGCCACTTACTACCGTTCTGGAGGAGACTGAAATTCCCGTTCACCAGCTTTACTCGAGCATAGAAAAAGGAAAAGAACTAGGCCTGATCTCAACCGTTATTGACAGGTCCAAATACCCGCCCAGAAGCATCGTATCACTTACTGTGAAGGGAAAAAAGGTAGCGGAAAAAATAGGGGAAATACTGAATATATTGAAATTAGGATAGGCCCATTTCTGCGATGAGCTCCTTTGCCCTCTCACTTGCAATATGTGCAATTACGTAATTGAACCTCTCCTCAAGCTGCTTTATGAGATCCTCTCTCGTTTCCGTCTCTTCTACAGCCTTCCTGAACACGGCGTAATCGATGTCGAACTGATCTTTCCTTCCGGTTATGTATTCCTTCTCGAACTTGTTCATAGCAATCTGGTCCATTCAGCCTCTGAGAATTTGTCCTTCAGTATTCTGAGGAAATCATGGTAGTTTCTGCTGTTCCTGAAAGCATCCCCTATTATTTCTGCATCGTGCTCTCCCCTCTCCTTCCAGCCCTTGTTGTATCCCTCCTTCCTGCGATCCTGCTGCATGAAGGCAGCGCCTGTTGTATTTTCAAGTCGTCTCTGCATGGATCAGGTGAGAGGTAACAACCCATATCGCACTTACCGGTGGAATTAAAAATATAAAAATGAGACGTTATTCATATGAGCACGCAATCTGCTAACAGTAAGATGCGATCTTCTTTAGTACATTTAGTTAATCAGCATTAATGGTTAAAAAGGAAATTGTTGACGTTACGCACGTATACGTAAGAGGGAATTCGTACAGGATAACTGTCCCAGGAAAAGTTGGGGAAGAACTAGGGCTCGTTGATGGCAGCATCCTATCATTCGTGAGGGAGGATGGAAAGATCTTCATAGAAAACCTTCAGGTATACGGGGAGCAATGAGTTGCGGTAAGAGCAAGGAATCATGGCGGCCTTAATCCATTTTCTTCACGAACACCCTGCCATCTTCCTGGTAAAATCCAATTATGTCACCGGCATTTGCTTTCAGTGCTTCGGCAGCTCTCTTTGGCAGCGTGATTCTGAAGGATGCCCCTCTTTTTGATACATGTGTCACTTCAATTAATTGTGGCATCTTTGGGTATTATTGCTATGAATTAAAGTGTTGATACCCTAAGGTCATTTCATAATTTAAAACGGGACATTAAATTATCAAGGTCGTTCTCATCAGTCGTAGAGATTCTGTTAGTTCCATTAAATTACTCGTCTCCTCACAAGCTTCTTCATAGACCTTTATGATTACATAGTATGATTACAAGTAGCTTTAACGGTAGGAAAAATGTTTGAAATATATTATCTTATACATTAGATAGAAGATAATAATACATGCTATAATAAATGAAATGTGATTTAAAGCAATATATTGTCAGAGCAGAATAGAACTTTACATGAGCGCTCTCAGAGGTTGATTCGGAAGCTATACGAGCAGAACAGAGAGGTCGTTAAAACATCGTTGTTGCCAATAATTCCAAATTCTTATTCTCTTAACAGATACTTGACAGAGCTTTCGAGAGATGGTCTGGTGAATATAAGGGAGGAGAAGATTGTAAGAAAGACGTTTTACGTTTCGCTCACCCTAAAAGGACGTGCCGTCGCTGAACAGCTAAAGCGAATGGATGAGGTTGCTGCAAGAACCGAAACCTATGAGATGCCTTCGGACTTCGACAAGGAGTTTGAGAGTCTCAGTGCCATTACAAACCACAACATCTTAGACGATCATATAGCCATTACGGAGCATAACTACGATGGAAGAGGGAAGGACAGGGTTGTAATGGTGTATGTTAAGCTGAATGGCCGTGGCTTCGTGAGGCTATGGTGCGAAGCCGACAATGCATACGATTGCAGACATACCAGATTTGCATGGGCACTCCGGTCTGTGCAGGAGATGGTCCAGATCCAGAGGGATAAAGAAAATATGAAGGAGTAAACATGACCCTAGTCAACGAAGATTTTAACGCTTTTGTGAGGTTTGAAACTTTTTTCATTGCCAGTGTTACATGTTTGTCTATTCTTAGGTCAAAGAGAGAGGGAGTGGAGTGTACGTGACTCGACCAGAAAGTGCAATACCAGTTGGAACACAATTCTCTCCACGCCTGTTTGACCTAACGTTATTCATAGGCGCGATAATACAACACTCCGGGGATAAGCCTGCGATGGAAAGGGCTATATGGGCACCACCGGTCAGAATATCACTCATTAAAAAGACTCCAACCAAAAGATTATCAAGCCTTCCACTCGAGGCAGCACGACAGTATGGTCTTTTAACCGACGAGTGGAATGTAACTGATCTTACAAGATATCTCGCAAATTTGTCAGGACAGGTTTTGTATGACGCTTTCGCCAAACATATACTGATCAATTGTGGTGGACTTCGTGTAGTAGAAGGGGCAGAGCAGATGGCTATGGATGAACCACAAACCCACATTCCAATTACAGGTGACACCCTAGCTGCTTACCTTAGTGATCAGGGATTCAAAGTTACAGTTCATAATACAGCTATCAATACAATGCGTCTGTGGCTTGAGAAAGCGGGAGTCTTTGGAACGGGCGCTAATATATGGAGTGTCAATTCTACAGAGAAAGAAAGGCTGCTTGGGGTTTCTAATAACGAAATTTCCGCACTAGTAAATTTATCGGTGGAGCAGAGAGCTTTCCTTGTCGCATTGTGTAGAATAAATCCAAAGGGACCATATCTTGCAGCCACTGTTCGCGATGTAGCCGAAACTATAATCGGGCACATAATGGATAGAAGTTCTCTCCCAAAACTGATGCAACCAATAAAGAATGCAGGTTTCATCGATTTCGAAAGTGGGGGTACAAAGAGCGGAAAAAGTGCGAGAGTATGGACTACCTCGCAGTTTAAGAGCGATATTTTAGAACCATTTCTCACAAGGGCCATAGACCAATTGGATGCTGTTCTCACAGACTATTACAAGCGTGACTTGGAACAGATATACAGGGATTTGGATAGCGATAATACTTTTGTTAAGGGCCAAGCACTGGAGGCATACATAATTCAAATAATGAGAATGCTCGGACTACGATTTATACAATGGCGTGTCAGAGCAAAGGATCAAACTGGGGGTGCAGAGGTTGATGCTATACTGGGCGGCGTTCTCTCGACAATGCCGACAAGGTGGCAGGTTCAGTGTAAAAATACACCAAGTGGACAGGTTCATCTAAATGACGTGGCTAGGGAAGTTGGTCTTCTTCCACTAACAAAAGCCTCACACATATTAATCATTGCAAACTGCCGTTTCAGCAAGGATGCAGTGTCTTATGCTCAGGAGGTTATGAAGCACACTTCAGTAACCATATTCCTCTTGGATAAAGAAAACTTCGCTGAAATACGTAAGAGTGGGGGCGGTGCTCTTGTCCGGATTCTTGCATCAAAGGCCAGCGACATCGCTTCTCTCAAAAGGGTTGGCATGGACTGGGTTGGAAAATAAGAAAAGTTACTCTATTTCAAGGAAAACTTCACGCAGTACATCAAACCTGAACTTCGATCCTTTGAGATATTCCTCATTCTTCTCATACGAGATCCACTTCCTCCTTGTTTTTTCTGCAGCCTCCCCAGTAACGTTACTGCCAGCAAATGGATCGAGCACCACGTCCCCTTCATCCGTCAGAAATTTAATAAAGAAATCTGGAAGGCCGAGCGGATACCTTGCAGGATGCGGTTTTATGTTGAATTGTTTGCACATTTTCAAATACCTGCTGTTTGACTCTGTGTTTGAGAAAGAAAGGAAATTAGATGCGATTGCACCTTTATTATCTACCTGAAATTTCTCACTGATTTTGTGGCCAGATGGCCTCATCTTAGCCTTATATCCCTTTTCAAGAAGGTTTCTCATCGATTCGCTGTATTCTTTCAGTACATTCCTATTGTTTGCTTTCGGATAGGGGGATTTTGAGAGCCACCACACGTATTCGATTGAATCCTTTACTCTTATCCTCCTAATTGTTACCCATTCCGCAGGAGTAGGCAATGATGCTGGTTTGTTCCAAATGAACTCTTCAGCGAGTTTGAATGTCTTGCAAAGTTCGAGCAATAACTGGAACTGGTATAGTGAACGTATGGGAAGTCCCTTTTGCCAACCTCCCCCGATGTTCAACACAAAACTTCCGGTTGGTTTAAGGACTCTATAGAATTCTTTTGCGAAAGGCATGAACCACTCTACGTAGACCTCCGGGTCAGCATTGTTGTACTCTTTCTTCTTGCGTAACCCATACGGGGGGGAAGTCATTATCAGATCAATAGAATTGTCGGGGATTTCTTTTATAAGTTCCATAGCGTCTCCAACATATGCCTGACCCTGTTCAGTAACATAGAAAGGTTTTGTTTTCATGAGTTTTGATCCGCTCTTTAGTAACGGAACGTAAAGGTCATTCATTTAGATTTCTCACCTAGCTCTGCCTTTATAGTATCAGTAACAATCCACGATTCTATGGCTTCAATTATCGCCCTTTGTATGCTACCTCTCTTATAGGCACCAAATCTCCTGGAAACCTCATCCCTGAATCTCTGGTTCAAGTCATCACTGATGACAGTAGAAATTTGAGGCATGATAGATAAATATTTAATTATATATAAAGATATCATGATAACATGTTTTTTATAGAGGCATATGCTTTAAATTTCTATAAGCAGAGTTCTGGTACTTATAGATATCAAATCTGATTTTTGAATGAGGGGTAATTATCATAGTGTGGTGAAAGTTGGTTTTCGAATAAACGCCCGCGTTTATGAATAGTTAAGTATCTTAAAATATGACTCTCTTAATAGTTATTACTCTTCGTCGAACAACCACCTCAATATGGAAATAGTGGGTAAAGAGTATTACACAAGTGCCTCTTCGAAGTCATTATTAAGCCGCCTGGGTTCATAGATATATATGGATATTTACAGGCCTGTCCTACAGGAATATTATGAACTGAAGAGCTAGAAAAATGAAGTCGTACCGGGTCCATCTTATTAGTTAGAACTGCGTTAGTTTTATATGCGATATATACTATGTAGCGACAAAGTCGATTGAAAGCAGGCGGAGGAATTTATTTGGGGGGGTTGGAAAGTAAGAAGGTTGAGTTTCGAATCGAACCAATGGAAAGTGTACCGGAGATCGACAACATTATAAAAAATTTGAAAAATGTAGAAGACAAAAATGTTCACATGTCCGTTTTATTTAGAGGAAGAGCCGGTGGAAAAACTAATGCACAAGAGGAAGAGAATAGCATAGCTGATCCGGATGACATTTCTGTTAGAAGAGAAGTGAAAAGAACCGCAATTTCTGACGGGTCTCTTAGAAAACAACTTTTGAAAAATGTATTGAACACCCTTGAAAAAAGGTCATTTGAAGAGCCTATTCCATACAATTCCTCATACATAATGCACTCACAGGAATGCATGAGGCTTCTCAAATCTGAAATCCCTAGTCTCCAACCTATTTTAGATCTTATTCGTATAGATAACGAATTATTTGATCCGCACAAAGATGAGAAACTTTCGCTACTTGGCTTCATTTTCCAATACAGCAAAGACATATACGGATTTCTGATATCACGGAGCGGTAATTCGGTTTGGAGCGAAAAGCAACTATTAAAAAAATTGATAGTCACTATGACGGACGGTCAGGTCAATAGAATAGATAACATTCCAACATTTTTCATACCACAAGAGGTGGATGCACTCCTTATTGGTGAATATGTATACGTGTTTGAGAAAGCGTATTTCGAGAAATTCTTTGATTTCAGGATGGAGATCTCGAGAAGGATAAGGGACGGAAAGAATGCAATGGCAATTTATATTAATTCTCCAGAAGATCTTATAAAAGAATGCAAAAATTTGGAAAATACACGGAAGCTCTATAGTTGCCTCAAAAATATGCAGAGCGGAAAGATCAAAATGGAAAATGTGAGGAAGATTACACTGGAAAAGGGTCTTAGGGTCGGGTTTACTAAGGACGGAAAAATCGATCTCAGTAACTCGATACCGAAGGATGTTCTAAGAGTGCTGGACGATGACTGGGTAATAGGAAGGACTACGGAATCTGAATACTATTCCACAAATAAAAGGCAGGCCTAGTCAAGAAAAAATGATCAGTCGGCAAGGTATGTACCTTGAACTATAAGTTTCATATTAAGTGGCTGCTTTATTTTCACTGGAACCCTGGAAATCAGATGAATCTGGCCGACTTCTTTTACCTTTACTTCATAGAAGTGATACCTAAATATTGTCAGAATAGGATTGTAGAAAAGGAGATCGCTGTAGAGATACGCGATAAATACCATGAAAAATAGGATCAAGAATATAACGAATCCTTTATAATCTTGCAGAAGCAGTAACGGCAACAATATTCCAATATATGATATTATGTAATTTACATACTGGTTGCCGAGGTCGGTCACTTCTGATATCTCATAGGCGTATACGTCATTTTTATTATGCAATATGGCATACCAGTAAATGTAGGACAAAACCGAGGCACCAGAAACGCTGACATAAAAGTACCAATACTGCGTGCCTAAGTAAATGATATCTAGAATTACAAACAATAGCAGGAAATCTGCAAGAAATAATACAATTCTGTTGACTGATTTCACCGATTATTCTGAACTCCTTTGGATCATATAAATTCCAGCTATTAATAACCAGCGAAGAAGTGAAAATTATATTAACATAAATATAAGCCCATCGTAGCTATCAAATAGTGCGGATAACTAATAACAAAATATTAGAACACAGATATTATTCATTTTCATTATAAGAGTGTCCAATAAAGAACTCTTTTCGGACACTAAAATTATGGTTATGGCGTATATAAATAAACCATTCAATTTTCGGAGGTAGGTTTTCGCCCACCTTTAAGTTAGATACGATAGAATATAGGCGTCAGGAATAGAGTAGGGATGGTCCATTCTCGTTGAATATTACTCTTATTTCCTCTGTTTTTAAGGGGACTTCTTGAACTTTCTCTATTATGAGTCTCATTGTATCTGTTTCTTTAGCTTTTGACTTCTTCAGGTTTCTTTTCTCGGCCCGAATACTATGCAGTAGTAATAACATTGAAAAGGCTAAGAATACAACGCCCGTAATTATTTGCCCGGTACTGTTTATACCTATTTGTGGGTCATTAGATGCGAATCCAAGAATTATATCTGAGATTCCTGCTGGAAATAAAATAACGAAGACAGTGCTTAAAAGCTCATTAGCTGTTTTCTTTATTGACCTTACTATATTGTCGTCGTATATCGGCTTATAAATGTATTGAACGGCATATTCGTCAGTTAGCTCATCTTTTCCAATTACATTTTTGGATATTTTCAGTTCTATGAGTATGTTTCTATTTAACGTAAGTATGATATAAATTGATAATACTGAAATGAAGATAGAAGCCATTAAAATGTAAAATGATAAATTGGCCACCTGATTAATATCATAGAAAATAGAAGTTGTTATAACTGAATAAACAGCAACAAGCGAAGAAAGGATTATTGGAAAAAATTTTACCCACATCCCTATAATATAGAAGCCCATCTCATTAGATGCAAGATGATTTGCTAAAATTTCATTGATATGTGAGGAGTCATTTCCTTTTGAAAGTGCGGTCATATGGGTCTAATAATCATAACTTAAAAAAATTTGTTCTTGCGAGTAAGAACAAAATAAGCAAAGATTAGTGCAATTACGGTCCTTACACCCAACCTTCCACCCATTTCCTCCTCTTTTTCTAATCAACAAAACCTACCCTTCTGATTGCGGTAAAAAGTATATAAAACCCTGGTAAGGAATTTTTGTCAACTTTAAGATTGCTTTCCGTGAGATTTCCCGAGGTCTCAAAAATCCGTGGTAGCGAAATATCTTCATGCCGTCGTGCCAATCCTTATTAGCAAATTGGCAGTAAGACATGCGAGTCGATCATCATGCCAGGATCATACCAATGCAAGAACATTCTCGCGGAAATGCCTTCATGCCATACGGCTGACGTTACGAGAGGGAATCCGCATCATGATCTACCGTGATATTGATCGGAAGATCGGCTACATGCTCTCCGTCTCCATGGTGCAGAGCCATCCCCTTATCCCTGTTATGGAGAAGGAGTTCGGCGACGTCCCGCTGCACTCGGACCGCATAGGCAGCGAATCATACATAGACCTATTCGTGCAGGGCGAAAAAGCCCAGAGGTTCGAGCCCATGGTATCCTCCTATGATCATGTCATGAGGGGTGACCTGCTCACGGTCAAGCTCAAGTCCGAGGAGATGAGCACCGTCAGCGCCATAATGGACCGCATACTCGGCATAGGGACAGTATTGCCGAGATCGCTTTACCTCACCGGGGGCAGGATCAGGGCGGAATACAGGTTCCATGCCTCTGATCTTCATGATGTCACCATGCTGGCGGGAGACATACTGCAGATGAGGAACGGCATGGAGATCGTGAACCTCGGCCCCGATCCCGGCGGCATCGCAGCACTTGATGCGGTGAATGATCGCATATCCCTTTCAGTGGTGGGGTTCGACACGGATCTCCCCGATGAGATCATGTCTGCGGGGATAACGGAAGCGTTCTTCGAGGTTAACTCCGAGCACCGCATGAAGGATTCCCTCAGGTCCATTGCAGTATGCCCCTCGTCGCATGTGCCCGGTTCATGGCAGCCTGTGCCGGGCGACAGCGGCCTCTATCATGCGGACATAAGCTCACCCTTCATCAACTTGGTACGAAACAGCGCCAATGAGGCGCACGTACCCCGGGCGGGAACCATAATGAAGGTCACGGACGGGATCCTCAGGGCATTCGCCTTCATGCCCCGGTCACTGCTGAGGGAATACCTGGGCATACTCTTCAGCGCATCCGGGAAGCTTCCCGGCTCGCATTTCAGCCTCAGCTATGTTGGCGATTACCGGAAGGGCATATGGGAGTGGATATGAGTGACTTGGAGGGATATAGGTGACAGGGATCGAGGGTGAGGCGAAAAGGGCAATAGGCTTCGGCGTTGCGGAGCTCTACACGTTCGTTTACAAAACGCCGGTTGGGCCGGTGAACATACAGATACCCAGGGAGATGGCTGTCAGCGCTCCGCAGACGGTAAAGTTCAGGATAGAGTGGGAAGGGGACGGGCAGGAAATGCCACCGGATCAGGACGACTGATTCAGTCTGTAAAACCGGGGAGACAAGATCTAGGAAGACGTTATTTCATCTTCCTCAATACGATGCTGCCGTTGTCCTCGTAGAACCCCACTATGTCCCCGGATTTCACATCCAAAATTTCGGCAGCTTTCTTCGGCACTGTGATCCTGAGCGACGCTTCCTTTTTGGATACACGTGATAATTCAAGCAGTTGTGGCATTAATGGTAATTTTGGCCCTAAATTAATAGCTACTAGTTGGAGTGTTGGATTTTCATAAGCATTATTATGGAAGATCAAGGAGCGATCAGGGTTACTGAAGTTGCTCCTATACCTGGAGAAGCATGTAGTAAAATCGATCACACATACATTCAAAACCCCCGGACCTGACTGAAATTCCCACGCTCAAGCTTATAGATGAGTATAATTATGTGTGCTTTACAAAAGAAAAGTGTAACTCAATAAATTGATCCAAAACCATAGATTAAGCCTAGCATTTGACGTGCAGAAATAACGTAACCATAAGAAGGAGTGGTTTTGCTTTTAAAGAGTGCTTTTCGTATGAAGTTATATGAGAGTGAATTATTAGTGCTCAGTCATGTCATGTCTTTCCAATCTAATTTGAAATTTGTTCCTATATTTATCTGGTATAAAAAGGTCCAAAGCAAATCTCTCAGGTTTGTATTCTGACCCATTTTTCCAATTCTTAAAAAGACAGTTAAGGCATAAAAAAGGCCAAGCAGGATTATCTGAAATCTCAATTCTTCCAAGAAAAGTTCGTATGTCGGTGAAGCATAGCCAGCAAGAGGATTCTGATGCAGGCCTCTTTTTGGTCTCCTATTTATAATATTTGCATGAAATTAACAGTACTGGTCGGTATGGAATTTAAGTTAAACTGTTAGTCTAACCTACAGTTCATACCGACTTATCACAAAAGCGAAGGAAACGATAAAAATTAATACGCCTCATTAGATAATCTTCCAGTTAAAATGATCAATCAATCAATAGACTTAGTTCATCCCGCAACATCTGAAAAAAAGCTTATAGCTTTTGGTTGGTATGGAGGCAAATATAGCCATTTGAACTGGCTTTTACCACTATTGCCAGAGGTCATCCACTATTGTGAACCCTTTGGAGGGTCTGCTGCTGTAATTATCAACCGGAAACCGTCTCCCGTAGAAACCTATAATGATATCGATGGGAATGTTGTAAACTTCTTCAGGGTACTACGTGAGAATAAAGATCGCCTTATAGAAGATATAGGGTTGACTCCATTTTCTTTTGAAGAGTATGAAAGAGCCATCCGGGTACTAAATGGTGAGGTTGATGAGCAAGATTTGTTGGAAAGAGCGAGATCGTTTTATATAGTCGCCAGACAGACGAGAACAGGTCTAGCGCAAGGGGCTTCTGTTGGCAGGTGGGCTCATTGCAGACTTACCACTAGAGCAGGCATGTCTGGTGCAGTTTCAAGGTGGCTAGGTGCAGTCGAAGATCTTCCACTAATTGCTGAGAGGTTGCTTAGAGTACAAATAGAGCAACGACCAGCAGAAGAAGTGATTAAGAGATATGATAGTCCAGATACGCTGTTCTATTGCGATCCGCCATACCCTCATGAAAGCAGAGGAGATGTTCACTCATACAGCTACGAGATGACAGATGAACAACATGAAAGCCTTGCCAAAGTTCTGCACTCTGTTAAAGGTAAGGTAGCCCTATCAACATATGATACGAAGTTAACAAATGAGTTATATTCTGACTGGCATAAACATATAGCAGACCCGAAATTGTGTCACTCATCAAAAAAGGAGCGAACAGAAATTCTATGGACTAACTATGTTGTGGCTTCAGATTCCAGCGAAAAATCTACGTAATAGATAAGGGTTGGCATTGGCGGATAATTTAAATGAGAAAGCAAAGGTCGTCCTTGAAAATAGATGGAAATTAATACAAAGCGAAGATTTCAAGGAACCTGCTATAGATCCAGGTATCAGAAAGTGCATCCGTGAATCGATAAACAGTAAAACACTGTCATACAGATATGTGCTCCCTACTCAGCTTTTGGCAAAGGTAGTGGAGCCAACATTGGACGCTAGATGTTTGCAGGCACAAAGAGGAGGTCCAGGAGCGTTTGATGCACGTTCACTTTCAAAGAGTGTGATAGTACCATTTGACAGGGGAAATCATGAAGTTTTAGGAGGGTCTCCGGAACCCTACGTCAACAATCCACTAAGAGTACCTGAAGTTTCATCGACGTACAGAAACCAGGAAAAAGACAAAGTCGGCTGGGATTGTCTCGATTTGGTGCTAAGTGCGGTGCAAGAAGGTAAATTGTCTGCGGAAAATGCATTAGAGTTGGCACTAAAAGATATACATTCTAGGCTTTCATTGATTGACATTGTATATCCCATACCAAAGAGAGTTAGTATTGATACTTTGGTTTATTCTGTGGATAGATTCTGTAGTTTACAGTCATCAGGGGAGCACCCCATGAGTGTTGCCTATGCTATTTTCAAAACTATTGCTGATACGTTTCAATTTTTTTCCGATGTGCAAAGGGCAAAAGCAACTGAGTCAGATACTGCTTCTGGCAGAGTAGCCGACATCGAATGCTTCAGTGATGGTGAATTGGTTTTGGCGGTAGAGGTAAAAGATCAGGAGCTTATCCTGAATCACGTTCAGGATAAAATTACTAGGGCCCGAACCAGTTCAGTTTCTGAATTGATGTTTCTTATACAAAAGGGCTTGAAACTAGATGAAAAAGGAGACATAGACGACCTTGTAAAAAAGGAGTTTTCTGGAGGATTAAACATATACATTTTTGAACTTTTGAATTTTGCAAGAGTAGTACTTTCTATGCTTGGAGAGAAAAACAGAACCCTGTTTCTCAAGAACATCTCATATTCGTTAGACAATTTTGGAGCAAAACTTGAAAGCAAAAAACAATGGGTAAAGATATTATCAGAAATGTAGAATCATCAAGGTTTTTTTATAGTCTTTGGGATGGTATATTCAAAATGTGATCCGTCCTTCTTTTCTCCCCAATAATAACGGAAATCTCCGCCGCATTTCGGACATACTAGTCTGTTTACTAAATGTAGACCGTGAGCCCACTCTTTGACTACTTTGAAGTCTGTGCCTTTGTGATTGCAGTAAGGGCACTCCACGGATTCTTCATATTTCATAGGCCTACAACTCTTAGAAATATTTTAATAGTTACTTCTTACAGAAAAATGAATACATTACAAATACACAAATAGCTGATATACAAAGTGCATCAAACATTATGAAAATAACGTTCAATAGGTCTAAATTTGTTATATTTTTTAACTTCAAATAGGGTAAATAAGGAAGTCAGTGATAAAGCTGCAGAAGTTGATGTTTTGAGAGATCGGTGATGATCCTACGGGAGAAAGCATGCTGTTTTTAATACAAAAGGAATTTGGCTAATGAAGGAAGAATTGGGATGAAGCCAGAGTTCACTTTAAAAAAATCAGGAGTTTTGAGATCTCTCGTACCGCTGTCCTATCATACTCATAGGGTACCTGAAGAATCTGACATCATATTGTCGGACGCTATCCTGTTGATAAACAAAGGAGTAATGAAGGGAGACTCTACACCAAAAGGGATGAAGCCACCATAGAATGGGATGATGAGGAGAGGCAAGCTAGCGGTTAAAAGTGCTATACGTGGAAATGTGGTCGTTAAGGGCGGAATAGAGCTTTGGTAAGTTCTATTTCAGCTTTCTTACAGTGATTTCACTGTCTTCCATGCAGCTTCCGATTATAGAACAGGAGGTGATCACTCTTACATAAGATTCGGTATAGTATCAAAAAAAATAAAAATGAGATTGGTTTCAATCTTCCATGACTATATTTTCTCTCCTGCAAGATATTAATGCATTAGGAACATTGATTTTAGCCATTATAGCCGTTATTGCAATTCTAGTTCCCATAGGAACCATTCGGCATCAGAGGCCTAAATTTTCAATCCGGTTACAAGCCATAAAGTATGAAGAGGAAATCGAGGAAGAACCAGAATTAAGAATTTCAGTTATCAATATGGGTAGGTATCCCGCACACGCTTGCAAGATATTGGCAACTATCGAGGACGACAAAGGGAAAAAATTAGGCAGTTATTATTTGCCGTGGATATGGGAGGATCCTACCAAATTTGGCTCAAGTGCGGGATATCCTCAAGGGGACCCTATAAAATATACTCCATACAAAGAAGTAACATACGTTCCGATTGATATATTTCCGTATGAAAGTATTTCTACGAAATTTCTATTTTGGCTCGATATTTACTTTGGTTCTCCTGAAAATTCCATCTTAGCCGTTTTTGGAGCCAGCCATACATACTATTACTTCCCAATTTGGGACAAGAACAAGGAGTTGATAACATTGCCTCCCTTGTCCGAATATACCGCCTATTTCTCTATCCCTAAAGAATACGGCTATGGACCATATCTAGAAAGTAACATTACTTACAGCGTTAAAATCACAGTATTTTCAGAAGAGCACACTTATTTAGATTTGAAAAAATTCTTTTTTAAACTTGGTGATAAAGGAATTTCTGCTGGATATACTAAAGAGTGCACAGATGTGAGTATTTGAAGATAAAACTGGTTTAAGTCATGGGTATCCTTAATTAGAAATCTCACAAATACACGAATACCATCTATTTCATTCCATACTCAATACAATGTTTGCGGTTCCCACTATTTTCTCCATTCTTGGATCTCATGGATCTCTCAACATGGAGAGCCGGCTCAATTATAGAATTTCGGATGATGTAAACATCATAATACTTGGATTTATTAATCTGCAATTGATAAATTTAAACTATCTAATATTACTCATTGATCCGTTTCATAAGGATATAACCATTAATTTTACTGTCCAACAAAAATTTCTTTTTCGGATCCTCATATGATGGGAAGGGAATATATAAATAAACCAGTCTGTTTTTGGCGGGTGGGTTTTTAGAGAATTGTGAGCAGTAGCCTTTTTTGGATGATAGTTACATATTTAACCTATTTTTTGTGTTCAATGATTATGAATATTTGCGTTAATTCTCTCTTTCACTATTTTCTGAATCTTAGAGGGGGCGTCCACCTATATCCCGATGGTTCTCCGTCAAGAGAACAATAATAATGAACATCAAGCAGATTATATTTTACTATATTATGTGAGACTATTTTCCCATCACGAAAAGTTGGTAATCCAAGATCGAAATTTTCATTTTCAACGCTAACAAGTAATCCGGAATACGTTCTCAGGTCTGTCTTTGATGTCACTCTGACGGTTACCTTGACATTTCTGCCTATCAAAGGTGCGAGTCCTTTTCTCATATTTTCAATAAACTCAAGGTCAGTTATCCTCTCTTTCATATCCACCCCTCAACCCATTCTCTCGTTTCCATTCATTACATTCAGTTCACCTGTCCAACAAAGAACTCTTTTTGGGACACGAGAAACTGATAGGGGTAGTATATAAATAAATATGCCAAATTTAAGGGATAGGTTTTTGGGACAGTAATCTCTGGACGGTAGACCTCTTAATCTTAACTATCTGTGATATTTCTCTGATCGATTTTCCCTCTTTCTTAAGAGACACCAAATCCGACAGGTTAATTCCCTTCTGTTCCAGGACAACTGGCCTTCCAATTTTCTTATTCTCGTTCCTTGCCCTGGCTAGCCCGTCCCTGACTCTCTCCGATATCAGTTCCCTTTCAAACTCAGCTGCAGCTCCAAGGATGGCCAGCATGAAGTCGTTCATTGGATCCTTTTTCTCAGAGATCTTGAGACCCTGGTCCACAGCCTCAAAGAACTTCCCCCTTGATCTTATTACGTTGAGATTCTCCAGGAGATTCTGCAGTGACCTGCCAAAACGATCGAGCCTCAAGACTAAGATCCCGTCAATATTGTCCAGGTCCGACATTATTGATTTAAGGCCAGGGCGATCCTTCTTTGCGCCGGAAGCATAATCAATGTATTCCTTGTAATCCCAGCCCCTAGTCTTACAGTATTCTCTCAGCCTCAGGAGCTGGTTCTCGGGATTCTGTTCCTTGTCCTTGGTTGACACCCTGGCATAAAGGCCTACAATCATCATTGTCATTATGGCACGGGTCACTAAATAGTATTCAGCTGGAGAATGGGGTGTTTATTATTATCCCGACTTCTTATAATTTGATTTGAGCCCCCGTTTCAGGGCTTTATGATAATATATGGCCTGCTTTTCACAAATAAAAAAATGTAATGAAATTAAGTTCCAAATCCTTTTATATATTTCCAATTTTTCGGCTTG
>JAJYVJ010000120.1 GCA_021792045.1 Thermoplasmata archaeon
TGCTCTATTATTCATCTGTATCCGGGACAATGGATAAGGTTGAGATGACCTCCTCAAGGGCTCTTGCCATAACAGCCATAGGTGACAGCATACCAGAAGCTTCGGAAATCGTAGAAAAAAACCTTCATCGTATCCGCGGCGAATACTATGTGCGGCACGATATAGGCACGAAGGATCTGATACAGAGAAAGATTGAGAATATCAGGAAACTTTCATCCGTCCACAAATCCTAGGGGTTCTCTGAAGTATTGAAACGACAAAACTGTCATTCAGTTTAAGGAATTTTGTCTGGATCGAGACCTTTCCCTTATCAAGCATCCCCCTCTGGTATCGCATCTCGTCGGAAACGAAGAATTCGAATTCGTCGTCTGCGGGTTGCTTTAGGGAAGGGTGCGGCTCAAACTTGCCGTCAAATTCCTTCACGTAATTGAATTCATGATCCGAAAGTACCATGCCTCTTTCCAGTTCTTCAACTTCCAAACCCTTAAGGGCAAGACCAACTCTCGAACCACTCTCTGCCGATTCGATATCCTCATCGTGCATCTGTATCGATTTGATTTGAACTTTCTTGTCAATATAAGATAAATTCAGTTCCTGGTGCTTTTCTACTTTTCCGCCAAGCACAAAACCTAAGGCGACAACTCCAACGCTCTTTACCTTGAAGAAATGATCTATCATCACAGTGGTATTGCTGAACATTGGTTTATGTTCCACCGCGTTTATTTCCGATAGGAATTCCATCGGATTCCCAGAAAAAAACTTATAGTTTAACAATGAAGTGTTCTTTGTTATATTCCTCAGTATGTCGATATTTTTGGAATCGCCAGTTATAAAATAGCCGCTCGTTTTTTTCATGAGATCGAGAGCCACTATGACTTCGCCAAGGTCTTTTGAAATGTTGTCTCCGTTTAGTATCGCAATATCAGAAGGGTATATCGAATCGGTGAGCGAAGAAACTTTCTCCGGAAATCTGGAAGGAGTCAGGAAAGTAAATATGCCATTATCATCCTTCCTGTTAGATAGCGTTATGTCACTTTCCGTTCCTTTTTTAGAGAGCACGCGTGTAAATTCATCCAGTCCGTATGCAAATATGCTGAGATTCTTGATTTTATCACTTCCCTGATAACTGAAACCTAAACGCAAAATAAAGAATAATTGTTTGCATTGAATTGCGATCTATGGTTTTGTTCTCCTTATTGTTCTGGGATATGGTATCGCTTCCTTTATGTCTGGAAGGTGTAATATCCACATAACTAGCCTGTCGAGGCCTAAGCCGAATCCGGAATGCGGAACACTCCCGTACTTCCTGAGATCAACGTACCAATAGTAGTCGTCAGGATTCATTCCGCTTTCCTTTATTCTTCGAATGAGTTCGTCGTACTCCCATATTCTTTCTCCGCCGCCAATGATCTCGCCATAACCCTCTGGGGCGAGAAGATCGTGGCAAAGTATCTCAGAAGGATTCTCTGGGTTTTGTCTGTGGTAGAATGCTTTTAGTGAGGTGGGATAATCAGTTATAAATACGGGTTTTTGGAAGTGATTCATTATCCCACGTTCTTCATCAGCTCCAAGGTCATCCCCATACTTCAGGTTCATTCCGAAATCCTGGGCCTTCTTTATAAGTTCCGAATATTTGATCCGTTCAAATGGAGCTTTGATGTTCTCGAGCACGCCAATATCGCGTTTCAACAGCTCGAGTTCTGGCCTGTTATTCCGAAGTACCTCCTCCACTATGTACTCTATCATCCTCTCTTCTATCTTCATCATATCCTCGTTGTTGAGCCATGCTGCTTCCATCTCAGCATGCCAGTATTCAGTTAGATGCCTCCAGGTCCTTGATTTTTCTGCGCGAAAACTAGGAGCTATTGTAAATACCCTTTCAAGGCTAAATATAAACGTTTCAAGATAGAACTGTGAGCTCTGCGTAAGGTTGACCTCTTCACCAAAAAATGGGACCTTGAATAGAGTGGATCCACCCTCTGTCGCAGTTGCAACCATCATGGGCGCCTGGACCTGATAATAGTTCTCGTTGTAATAAAAGTCCGCGAACGCCTTGAACACTGTAGATCTGACCTTCAGCATGGCTGTAAATTCCCTACTTCTCAACCAAAGGTGGCGGTTATCCAGTTTGAATTCTTCTCCGAGATCCTTAGATACGGGGAACATCTCGTTTTTCTGGTATATTCTATATGTCTCGATTGCTACCTCATAACCAGTAACAGCACGTTTATCATCCCTGATAGTTCCCGTGACTTCAAGGCTGCTTTCAACAGTTAAAGATGATAGATCTCTGTATGCGTCCGAACTCAATGAATCTGCACTCGCAAGTAACTGAATTATATTTGTCGAATCTCTAAGAATTATAAAGGATAATTTTCCGCTTGATCTTATTCTGTACACCCATCCGTGGAGTTCAACGGTCTTTCCGATCATGTCCGGTTTCATTGCCTCTGATATGCTCATCATAACATTTCGGCATTTTCACACGTTTAATTAATTTTCTTAGTCTTTAATTGTGTTACATTCAAGACTTAGATTATTTGTGAATTTGAAATCAGTCCATTCTGCTAAGCTTAACCCCACTATCATCGTAAAACCCAACAATATCCCCGTCTTTTAGATCTAATTTTTTAACGATCTTTTTTGGTAATGTAATTCTAAACGAGGACCCACGTGCAGAAACATGTGCCACGTCGATGAGCTTTTTCTTTTCCATTGTTAAGTATTATTATACTAAATATAATAATTTCACTTATTGCACTATTTCCATGAAACCGGTCACTTCATTGAAAACCGTCATATATTCGAGTTTCATTCAAAGAGATCTTAGATTAGGTTATGATCTCCTCTTAAAGCATTTTCTTTCAATTTATAAATGACAAAGAGTTCAAAAATGCTATAAAATATTAGCCAATAAGCTAACTGTTGAACGGCACCAATTACTATATATATTGAGAAAAGCTACACAGGAAGATAGAAATGGTCACAAAACCTGCTAGAATGTACACAAAGATTAGTGGTCCTGCCTACACGAGGCGTGAGTTCATGGGAGGAGTACCCTACTCCAAGATCACAAATTTCGTTCAGGGTAACCAGAAGAGGGATTTTGAGATTGAATTAAGGTTGATAGCTAAGGAATCCTGCCAGATTCGCCATACTGCACTTGAAGCTGCAAGAGTATCTGTCAATAGAAAAATGATAGAGGCTACCGGGGAGACTGGGTATTATCTCCAAATAAGGCCCTATCCTCATCAGGTCATTCGCGAACACAAGATGGCAACTGGGGCTGGAGCAGACAGAATTTCAAGTGGAATGAGGGCTGCATTCGGCAGGCCCGTTGGAACAGCAGCAAGAGTGAAATTTGGGGACATAATTATGGTAGGAAGAACGAGCGCAGATAAGGCGAGTGTTTTGAGAGAAGCGCTTCATAAGGCTGCCATAAAGTTGCCTACTCCATGCAAAATAGAAGTAACTAAAGGCAAAGAAATTGCCGGAAAAATAGGTCTTTGATTTTTCCATTTTTGAAATTATTCTAATATTTTCTTTGCTTTAAAAATAATAGTAATTACATTTTGCTTTTTTGCTCATTGCTTGCAATGAAATTTTGTATTAATTTAGCTGCAAGCATAGACGTATTCCCATTATCGTAAACTGGTGTAATTTCGACTATGTCAAATCCAATGATTCTCTCCGAGAAATGGTCAATTAGCGATCTTACATCAGTGTCCATAAGTCCGTAAGGCTCTGGAGTTCCAGCGCCAGGTGCATAGGCTGGATCGATTCCGTCTATGTCTATTGAAAAATATATCCTGTCCGCTGAAGTATCAATTTCCTTTATTATTCTATCAATTCCCTCTTTCTTGACTTTAGTAGCAGGTATGAAGGTTACATCATTCCATAACTCGCTTTCTCTTTCTTCCTTTGAAACCGATCTAGTTCCTATTGAACAGATCTTGTTCTTCCCTAGGATTTCAAGAGCCCTGCGTGTGACACACGCATGGTTGAGCGGGTTGCCCATGTATTCATCCCTGAAATCAGAATGTGCATCTATTATGATCATCGAGGTGTCTTTAAGGTTTCTGACTGCACCCACTGTTACTGAATGTTCTCCACCAAGCATGATGGGTATTTTTCCATCGGAAAATATCATCTGCGTTACAGTCTGTACTGAATCTACAACTTCTGATGCGTTTTCTGCGACGGAAATGTTTCCTAGATCACAAATTCTTGAAGACGTCAAGTCTATCCCATAACTGAATTCATAGGATTCTAAATTGTTATATGCAAGTCGTATACTGTCAGGAGCAAGACGTGAGCCTCTTCGAAAGGAAGAAGTTCCATCGAATGGAACGCCAAATATCACATATTTTGCATTTTCATACGGGGAGGTCGCATCAGCAATTTTTCTAAAAGAGAAAAAATCACTCAATTCTGAAGCATGATCTTTCGTTTGCCCATCGCTTCCCAATAAGATATCTCCGTACCTGGGGTAACTTTCCCAAGTTCCTCATCAGAAAGTGGAACCAAGAACGTTTCAAAGGTTTCGGAATCCATAAGCTGTGCTTCCTTGTTAGTCACAGAAAGGACCTGTGCATTCTTTTTTTCTATCATCGGGACCTTGACTTTATGTTTAACGGGGTAGACCACGCTCCGCTTTTGGTTATCGAAAATCCCTATAGCCACTATCCTTCCTTTAGCTTCACCATGCTTGCCCGGTTTAGACATCGTAATCTCAACTATCTTGCAAGGAGCATCATCAATTAGCATGTATCTGCCAACTTTTAACTCCCTTACTTCAGCTTCTTGCCAACTCATACTATCGAACAGGTATATATTCTATATTTAAATATTATCTGCAATTTTACGGGTTCCGTTACACGAATTCTTTCCCTACAAAGTATTCGGGATCGAACTTGAGAAGTCTAAAATCCTTCTTTATTATCTTCCCATCCACAATAACGTCGGATACACAGGAAGAGTCTGCTGAGTAAATAATTCCGGATATGATCTCACTATCAGACATTCCCAAAATCTTTGGGTTATGTCTATCCAAGAGAATCAGATCTGCTAGCTTTCCAACCTCTATGGATCCAAGATCAGGCATTCTAAGGCTTCTCGCTGCATTTATGTTGGCCATATCAAATACGTCTTGCGCCTTTACTACAGATGGATCCCATCTGTCATTTTTGAGCGAAAGTGCAGAAAACTTCATCATTTGGAATGGGTCCAGCGCGTTGTTGCTGGCACTGCTGTCTGTTCCAAGTGAGACTATCGCACCGTTATCTCTTAATTCAGGTATTGGTGGTATACCTCCTGTTCCAAGAAATTCATTGCTAATCGAATTCCATGACACACCAACTCTATTTTTGCCCAGTTCTTTTGCTTCTCTCAGTGTAAGCCAGACACAGTGTGCCGCTATGAAACGATCATTGAG
>JAJYVJ010000011.1 GCA_021792045.1 Thermoplasmata archaeon
AACGGTTATTCGCATATTCCTTTGCACTGATGGATCTGCAATCCCGACTGTACATAGCCTTCGGTTCATCCATGAAATCCGAGAGGGAGGCATATGAGAGGGCAATGGATCTTCTCTCATCCATCGGAATAGAGATGGATTCCATCCGTCTTGACAGGTATTATTCATCACCTTCATACGTGGATAAACTGGGAGATACGAAGGTCTTTGTAATACCAAAGAAGAATGCAACCCTGAACGGATCACAGAAGTGGAAGGATACTATGAAGGAATTCGTTGAAAATACAATGCCATATCTGGAACAGTACCATCAGAGAAGCAATTCAGAATCAGGGTTTGCAGCAGACAAGAAGATGCTTGGATGGAATGTGGCACAGAAGAGGGATGACAGGATAGATAACGCTCTATTCTGCACAGGCGTGTGGCACAACCTGTTCAATATCGGCAGATCATAGAATAGTGTCCCACACTCGTCACTATAAATAGCGATAAGTAATTTACGAGTTAATGGACGTATACGTTAATTTCCCATGCGATGATAAGATAAAATCTATTGCCGAACGCGTTCTATCTGGATATGAAATAGGTTGGTACCCTGGATATTGTGATGCAGAAGTGCAAATTATAAAGGACAAGTATATTATCGGAAAAAATACTAAAATGATTCAAACAATAAGCGCGGGAGTTGATCACTTAGATATTTCTGCAATTCCGGACCACGTAAAATTATGCAGTAATTCCGGTGCTTACTCAATCTCTGTGGCGGAACATGCTTTTGCTTTGATCCTCTCGCACGTTAAGAATATAATAGAAAATAATGCCAATATGAAGAGTGGCATATTTAGGCAATCACCCACAGTTCTACTTTATGGTAAAACAATAGGAATTCTAGGGTATGGTGGAATAGGTCGGAGAGTGGCTTCTATTGCGAAAGCGTATGGTATGAAAGTTATAGCATATAGCAGATCAGGTACGGATGAGAGTGTCGACGAAACTATTAACACTGTTTTAGAACTATTCGGAAAGTCTAATATAATCTTGCTATCTATCCCGTTAACTGATAAGACTAAAGGAATGGTGAATATTGACCTGCTTTCAAGGCTCAAGAAAGGAGCCATGATAGTTAACGTAGCAAGGCCAGATATAGTTGTCAAAGAAGATATGATTAGATTCCTAAGACCGAATCCGTCTATATGGTACCTATCAGATGTCTGGTGGGATGAACCGGAAGTAAGAGACACAAATTTGGATAACGTGATTTTATCCCCACACATAGCTGGAGGTATGTCTGGTGAAATTATGGACATTGCATATGAACTTGCTTTCAAGAACGTAAAGGAATATTTCAGAGGAAATGAAAAAAACGTTGTTAAAAATGGTGATTACAAAAGAGATGATTTTGCCACAAAATCATTTCCTGGTATTCCTTAAAAATTTCCATATTTAAGGCATGATTTTCAATTCTCGTATTAAAGTGCGTAGACGTAATCTTTTGAAATATTAACCGCGTGATAAACATCCAATTCTTTTATCTGCTCTTATGGGTTTTTCTGCAGTTTGCTTCTGAGGGAATCATGTTTTGATTCAATGAACTAGATTATACTGTTACTGACTCTTAGAAAAAAATCGTCATTCCTTCAATGATCTTGTATATTCTTTTTAGCCAGTTCGGATTCCATGAACTGGTCAGGGATACGCGGTTTTGATCTTGAGGATAAATCCTCGTGGCAGAGCATGCGTCTCCCTTCTTTCATTCCGTACCTGGATGGGATGTTGCAGTATATCTGCGGATAAAAGACAAGTCTGTGGTGAATGAGAGAGATTGGGAGGGAAACTGACTGATGATAGCATGAAAGTATATATCGGAATAGATATGGCCAAGGATAAATTTGATTATTGCGCAATGGACGATACCCTCAATATTTTATGCAGGGGAAGCAATAAGGAGAATAAGAATGAAAAATTCAAAGAGCTATCGGATCTGATTAGGACACTGAAATCTACCAGTACCATGATGAAGATTGGAATGGAAAGCACAGGAATATATCATATTCCACTGTACAATCACCCGAGAGCTTACGGATTCTCAGTAGATGTCAATGAAAAAAGTTCTTAGGAACACGCTGCATGACGATGTAGCGTAAGAGTCTGAAGACAGCAGATGAATGCCTTTTCCCGTTGTTGTAATACTCTACGATTTTGAATAGTTCATGCCTAGCCTGCTCATAATCGGTCAGTATCACCGTTACCAAAGATTCCCTAATGGTCTTGTTTGCCGTCTCAACGATGCCGTTCTGTTCCGGTGCGTGCGGTCTTATGAGTTTCTGTGTCAGGTGATTCTCCCTCAACACGATCCTGAATTCCATGGCGATGAATGATGATCCATTATCGCTCTGTATAACAGGTTCTGCAATTGAATCTTTCCTGAGTTTGTCTATAGCTGTCTGTGCCTCCAGCGATACTGAATCGGTATCCATTGTTGTGAGAAGAGAATGGTGCATAATGCACCTGGAATACTCATCTATGAATATTACGAGGTAGAAGAACCTTTTCCCTATTTTTATATACATTATATCGGTCTGCCACTTCTCATTAGGGAATTTTGCATGTTCAGGTCTTGTGGGTTCCCATACAGAACGATGCCATGGCGTTATCAGATCGTGCCTCTTCAGTATACTGTAGACGGTAGAAGGCGAAAGGTATGCAAGATCCTCGTCTATCAGGGTGTAGGCGATTTCCCTGAAGGACATCTTCGGATATCGATGCTTGAATCCGATAACTAGCCATTCATCGTCATTTCTTATCGCCATAGGATTAAACCTTTCGTCAAGGATGGGTGAGAATGATATCTGTGAATAGTATCAGGATCTGGATTCGTAACAATAAGGGTTGTTTACATGACAAGGAGGAAGAGTGTACGTGTAAAATTGTACTTAAGGGGTGAGAGAGGAGGTGAGAGAGTTTAAAGGATAATAGGAAAATCTAATCTAGTGATGATAATTTAGCGCCTCAATCAGAATAATGAAAAAATGCTCGAAAATCCAAGGTGGATGAACGTTGAATCTTGCAATATATGTAAAACCATGTTATTCAACAAGTGTGATGGAATGCTTAAGAGCCCAGAAAAGGGAAAATTAACATCCATTCATTGTTATTGTGGGATCGCCGTTAAGGAGGTGACGATCCCACGTATCTGAAGGAGAACAGGTCTTATTATTCCAGAGATCAAGCTCAATAGATAGGCCTCGCTTTTACTACAGATGGAAAGCATCGTTAGTGTGATTGAGGGAATCTGTTGGGAAATGGTCGGATTATCCATAACGCCGGAAAGCGGCGGATAGGTGTATGATCAGATATTTCAATCACAGATGCAGAAGGAGGTTCTAAGTTGATTAAGAAAGTTTGACAAGTATAACCGATCCCTTGTAAACAGGATTGAGGACCTGATGGATCCATCATTTCTAATGAACTGGAGATCACTCCTGGAAGAGAACAACAGAGGAAAGAGAGGGCATCCTTACAAGACACTAAATGCATTCATAACATTCCTTGCCAAGCTGAGGGCAGTATACAATGTACCTTTCAGATCGCTCGAGGGAATTGCCAGGATATTTGCAAGGATCACCGGCATTGCAGCCGTTTCCTATACCCGCATATTCCGAAGGATAAGGAAAATCGAACCAACAATTCATGATCCTCCGGTAAAGCCTGTGGAGTGTGCCATTGATTCCACAGGATTCAAGATCACCATCAGGGGCGATTATCTTGGATCAAAATGGAGAAGGAAGAGAAGGGGATGGTACAAGCTTCATGTTGTCATATCCATAAATGATGTCTCTGTGTTATCTTTCACAATAACAGATGAACATGTGCATGATGCCAAAGAGGGCAGAAAGATCCTGGAGAACATCAGGAGTAAGGTTAAGAGAATATTCGGAGACAAGGGATATGATTCAAAGTCAATATACAATATATTCGGAGAGGATGCAATAATACCACCGAGAAACAACGCATCTTCAAAGAGCAGAGGATCACATGCAAGGGCGAGGATAGTCAGACAGATCAAAAAGACATCAGAGAGTGAATGGAAGAAATCTGTTGGTTACGGAAAGAGATGGAATGTCGAGATATACTTCTCGGGTCTGAAGAGAACCATGGGGGAGGTAATCAAGGCCAACAGGCTTGATTACATTGCACAGGAGATTGCCTTAAAGGTGCAGTATTACAACATTCTCAGGGGGATGACATATGCTTATTGAATTGTGCAACACACTTTTATTCAACAAAACATTTACTCTTAGAAATATTTTATGATCATATTCTTAAGAAAATCCACAGAGTTCAATAAGTCCTCGTATCCATTTAACCCATCTTCAATTGAGATCCATTTTGGAGGGTCCTCAGTGCTAAAAATTTGGAAAATTTTATCGTAATCGATAAGACCTTTCCCTATAATTCCATGTTCAAGTGCTTCTGGGTAACCCTCTCCTTTGTATCTGTTCAAATCTTTTAAAGTATACCCCTGTCTTAAATGACGATCACTTGCATGCATTGTTAAAACTCTTTTTTTAAATTTTTGTAAAAAATTTATTGGGTCCTCCCCTGATATTAAGGCATTAGAAGGATCATAGTTTACCATAAACCATTTAGATCTGATGCTATTAACTATAAATTCAAAAATTTCCAATGATTGAGCAAATTCAGGGTATATCCATCTCCCGTCTTTATAATGATTCTCGATAACCAAGTAAACACCATTAGCTTCAGCATAAGGTATTAATTTTTCAATAGCCTCAATAACCCAGTTCTCTCCATCTTCTATTGAAACTTTAGGTCTCTTTTGACCAGACAGTACTCTGCACGTTCTGACATATTTTCCTTCTGTTAAGCTTCCCATGATCTCAATCCAAAATTCAAGATCTTGGATTTCTTTTTCACGTTCTTCTTTCGACGGTTTAGTAAAATCTGGAGATGTACACATCATTGGAATTAAAACATCTTTTTTCTTCGCGTATAGGAAAATATCTTTAATCGCATCCTTTTCCGTATTTTGAAAAAATAGCGGATACATTTCGACTCCGTCAATATTTAGGAGCTTTGCTTGATCAATCCAACTTTTCAAATTCATTTTACCACTACAGAGGTCATCAAAATATCCTTTTGGAAATGCAAGCAGTCCAGGTTTTTCCATTACATCACGCTCCTGTCTTTACAGCATTACATACTTTGGAAATAATTTTCTTCATCTCATCCATTTCTGTTGCTGGAGAAAATGAGCGATTGTCGATTACCAGTGGAGCACCTATAACTACTAAAGGTGCTCCCATTTTCGGTAAAAGTGGCAAGTCATTCAACGAAAGTCCTCCAACAACTTGAACAGGACATGTTACCGAATCAACAATATCTTTCAGGAAATCTAATGCACTTAGATTTTTCCCTCTTCTTTCGTCAAATCCTAGATGAGCAATGACTATATCTACTCCATTACTCTCTAATTCCTTCGCAGCGTTTACTCTGTCATTTCTGCCCAAAATGTCACCCATCACGTATATGCCATAATCGTGAGCTGCTTCTACAGTTGATTTGACAGTTGCTATATGGCTAGCCGCCATTACAACTACAAAATTTGCTCCAGCCTTAGCAGCCATTTCAGTTTCAAGATATCCCCCGTCCATTATCTTTAAATCTGCAACTATTGGGATATTTGGAAATTTGGTCCTCAAATATCTTATAGAATGCAAACCCTCACTTATTGCTAATGGAGTTCCAACTTCCAACCAATCAACACCACTTTCTACACCGACCAAAGACATTCTGTACGCTTCTTCCAGATTTTCTAAGTCCAACGAAAGCTGTACAGTAGGTTTTCTAAAATCATTTCTATCCAACTTCATAACCTAATCACAGCCTTAGCTATTTTCTGATTTTCCATATCTTTGAAAGCATCTTCCCATCTTTCGATTGGGTAATTTTTAACTTTAAGATCAACAGCAGGCTTTAGTTTGCCAATCTTGAACAATCGCAATACTCTTTCCCATATATCCCAATAATGGCTAAATGACCCTTTCAGATTAACCGCCTTAGAAACTATCTTATCTAAGTTAAAATTTGGAATATCGGGACCCCAACCAACTTTCACAATGGTACCACCTGGTCTAATTACATCAAGAGCTGTTTTCAACGTTGAGCTTACTCCTGAAGCATCGATTACAATATCAACTCCATCTCCCCACCCCGAATGGATCAACTCAGCTGTAGCAATTTTAGCATCGTCATAAATATTGTTAGCACCCATTTCTTTGGCAATTTCTAATCTGTTTACGTCAGATTTAATTCCCAATACCGAAATATTGTAAGGTGAACGTAAAAGAGCTGTTTCTAGACATAGTAATCCAATCGGTCCAGGACCTATTATCAATATGTCGTCTCCTGGTTCTATTTTTCCAAGTTTTGATGTAGCGTTGAAAGCTACACTTGTAGGTTCCGTCAAAGCTGCTGTTATGTCATCCACCTCGTCTGGAACCTTGTGGAGTATATCTTGACGAGTCGCCAAATACTCAGCCATTCCACCATTCACAAGAGCTCCGAAGCCCATTCTCTTTGTGCATAAGTTGTAGTATCCCCTCCTACAATTATAACATTCACCACATACATATGCAGCAGTTTCGCTTACAACTCTATCTCCAACTTTATAATGTTTAACTTTATCTCCAATTTTATAAACTTCACCAACCATCTCATGTCCTAAAATTACTGGGCTTTTTCTATCGTAAGACTCAATTCCTTGATATATGTGAACATCACTACCACAGACGCCTATTGCTTTCATTTTTAATATAACTTGATCACCTAAAGGATCTAAAGGCTGTGATGCATTCTCTAATGTAACCATTCCCGATCCATGCTTAGCTGAAACTATAGCTTTCATATAGCAACGAGATTAGATATAACTTTAACATATATACCTATGTCGATTATCTCAGTATCTCCGAAGATAATCATTTGAATAAGGTAATATTTCATTCTTAGCTCCCCTCGTAATCGACCAAAATATTTATTTATAGCTTTCAGAAACCAATTTGATACCTAATAAAAAAGATACCGATGAATGTAACGAACAGACCAGAGATAGAAAGGATACAGGGATTCTTTGTGAAGACAGTGACAAGATTCGGAACAAGTGCAAAGGTGAAGAATGAGTTCTCATCCATGTACCAGAGCAAGGAGAAAGTGATGCTCTATGAATTCTCTACATACAGAGAGAGCAAAAGAATCACGGATTCCTTCCACGTTGCATTCCTGAAGCAGTTTTCGACCATCGATCGGAAGAATATCACGACTGGTGCTTTGCCACAAATGCATTTGACGTCGATCTCGATCATATCATTGCAAAATACAAGTTTCGATGGCACATTGAAACCATGTTCAGGGTTCAGGACGAGTGCAGGATAAAGACGAAGAGCGAGGATATCCGTGTCAGGCATTTTCTCTTCTCCTATGAGCAGTCGGTTGAATCAATCTGGTATCTTTTCCACAATAAGGAGGTGAGTTTCAAGAGCTATCTCATGGAACTGAGCGATGCATGCACGGTTATGGTGAATAACGTAGAGAGAAAGGAAAGAACCCGCAAACAGTCCTGAATAAAGACTGTTTGAGGATGGTCACTCTTCCCCTTCTCTCAGTATGGATAGCTAAAGCTGTCTAAAAAATTAACTCAGGTCGGAGATACTGATAGTTGAGATAGAGAATATAAGTTATTTTTCAAAACCTCCGATTTCAGAATATTTTCTTTCTAGATCAGGATACTTTTTAAAAAGGATTGAATTTATCCTATGTATTAGTTTATCCCTTGTCTGAAAGTTGAAATTATTGTCACCGTACGCCAATGAGCCTATGACAACTTGATATCCATAGTAGACTTCTATCGGCAAATTAATCCTTTCCTTTAACATAGCATAATAAAAATCTCCTGCCATCATCGTTCCTCCGATTAAGGCAATTTTCGGCGAAGAATTGAAGGATTGTGAAAGTTTATTTAAAATATGCGAGATGTAATTCGCAGCTTCTTCGAAAATAGAAAGAGCAAATTTATCTCCTTTCTTAGCCATTTTAGAAAGAATAGGCGCAAAAGTAGCAAGATCAGTTTTGCTAATTTTCCTAGACTCCAAAAGCCACACTAGTTCTCTAGTTGAAGAGTTAAAGTGTGATTCTAACTTGTGACCTATAACATTTTTGCTTTCGGTATCTATGTTTATCATCGACATCTGAATGGCTCTCTTAACCATCCAAGTAGCTGACGATTGATCTCCCAAAAACCAACCCCATCCTCCGAATCTATTCATAGATCCGTTTCTCAAAAATGCTCCAACACTACCTGTACCTGGAGCAAAAACAATCCCGTCTTTATTTAAGTTACAAGTAAAGTAAGCCGCAATTCCGTCATTAATTGCAGTAAAGTTCTCTCCTACAATTTCCCTAATTAAATTCCTTCCTTTGATAGTACTTTCTTTCGAATCTCCTATTCCAGCTATAGCGAACACTCTTGAACTAATATCTTGTAATTTTAAGGAAGTATCATATAAGGCTGCTTTTATGGAATTCCTTATGTTAATTTTTGCTTGATTTATGTTATTGGTTGTATAGTTTGACGAGCCAGACATTCCTATTCCAATAATCTCATTATCGCTTTCATCAAACACTACAGAAATAGTCTTTGTTGAACCACCATCAACAGCTAATTTCATCTTCATACAATGTTTTGTATTTATTTAAACATGTCTTAACGATTTTTAGATAATATGTCAGGTTCCAGGTCTTTACATAGGATAGTGTACTGAATCTGCTATAAAATTGAAAAGGTCCAGCACAATTCAGATTTGAAGAGGTGAAAAGATGCAGGACCAGTTAGATGTAGTGAAAGAAGTAATAAGTAGTTTTCTTCAGGACAGCAAGGAAGGAAAAAAGAGACGGGTAGAATGGTTTCTCAACAGTGTTATGGAAGAGGAGGCAAGAGTACAGCTCTCATCCATGCCGTACGAGAGGACCGAAGAAAGGAAAGGGTACAGGAATGGAACGAGAACAAGGAAGCTTAAGACAGTCGATGGCCCACTCGTGTTGAAGAAACCACAGATAAGGGAATTTCCTTTGAGACTAAGGTGTTCGAGAGGTATTCCAGGGTTGAGAAGGCTCTCGATTCCGTCATACTCGAATCGTACATACAGGGCGTCTCAACAAGAAATGTCATGAACGTTGTTGAATCTCTTGGTGTTGACAATTGCAAATTCCTGCTATCAGACTTACACTGACTAGACATATTTATTCATCAGCGTGCCCCCCCCAGATCCCTTTCAATACTTCATTTAATATATATTTGACACTATAGGACAACTTTGTCTCACTATTTAGGGGGCAGACCAGTTTTATGGTGACAGAGTTTAGACAAGTTATTAGAAATTGTTTATAAATGACTACGTTCTATTCCATCTACGAGCGGAAATCGGGTTGTCACCTTCTTGTCTGGCATTGTTGCTGCCTTTGTATGGTCGACATATTATCTTTTCATTTATTATTCTTATGAACTAGACAAGTTCTTAGTATTTTCTATTCCGTCGTTATCTGGTTCTGCACTATTGATAATTCTTAACTCGAGCTCGAGAAAATCATTAAATTACTTGCTAGACAAGAGCCTTATTTTAACGAGTCTGTTCTATTTTTCAAGTCAGTTTTTTATAATACTTTCATCCGAAAAGAACGGTTCAGTTATTACCTCGCTAGGAGTTTTGCTTGGGAATGCAGTTTTGACACCAATAATTACAATTATAATACATATAAATACTCATAAGATAAAATATCACGTTTTCGCTATCTCAATGTTTCTTGTTATTCCATCTTCAATAATGCTCGCACTTTACGGAAAATCCATTAGAATCTCAGGCATTTTGGGATTTCTCTTTCTCCTTGGTGTCATTTTTTCTCTCCCTATCTTCTTCATTGTTCTTAATTCTTCAGTTAATAAAATAGGTAGCTTTAAGGCTATTTCCGGGACTTTTTTTTGGCCTGGTCTACTAATCATTGGACTCGGAATTTTCCTAAGTCCTAGGCTTGATGTATTACAAACAAGCATTTCCATTTTTTTGCTCGTTATTGCCGGAATTACATCCATGGGGATAGCATATATACTTTACTTCAGATCAGTGAAATTTGTAGGACTTGCTATGACAGGGTTTTTACAGTCCTTAGTTCCCGTGTTTACAACAATATTCGTCTTTTTTTTCGAAAAAACTCCAATTACCTTAGTAGACTTATTGTTAATTTTTATAATTAGTTTTGGTGCCATTATTTCAATGGCATCTATATCAAAGACGTCTTGAACTTGATTTCTGCATGAGATAACCTGTTACGATATATAGCCAATTCCCATGTTTCTTGCTTCTTCAAGTATATTTTTCGTTTTAAGTATATACATACTGTTCGCCATAGACAAAGTATCCGGATGATTCCATAACGTTGTACTGTATGGGCAGTATGTACTTCCTCACAGTCTCGTGAGATATCATGATGTTTCCGAGGATTCGGAATAGATTCGCCGCCTTCCTCAGGGATGTCTTTATCCTTGATTGGATGCCCTTCTCTCTCACGTCATCAGGGAAATGCTTTCCGTAACCGTAATTGGGAGGCCTTGCAACAAAAGAATACCTGCAGTCATTGCAGAGGTACCTCTGAACACGGAACACTCTGTACCATTGTCCAGTTTCCTTATACATGTGCCATTTTTCACAACGTTCCTTGAACCGCAATGAGGGCACATGGGATTCATGAAGCTGATCAAATCGTTCTCCTTCAGTTCGAGATCCATCATCGATATATTGTTAAGCATGAAAACAGAGGAAGAGCCCACGGATGAGAAATCGTCCAGAGATGTTGAAACTCTCTGGAACTCAGTATAGGGCGGTTTCCGCAGTCGCATGTAAAGGAATGATTCCATCGTATTTCATGTTTTCGGTTTGGCGTCATGAATCATGAAAAAATCAACTAATTTTTGACAATATCGCCAAATGGAAATTCTTATATAGTGATTTTCTCATCCCCTCTTTACACATAAAGGAGGAAGGCAAAAATGACAGATTCGCAATTTAAACCTCCATCAGGAGGGAAGAAAAATACAATGACCATTATAATTGCAATTGTTGTTGTGGTAATTGTTATCGCAGCTGCAGTGGTCGTTGTAGAAATGGAAAGAAAGCCAGTGACACCAACTCCAAGTAAAACTGTGGAGTTTTATACATATTGGTCAACTACAGGTAAAGTAGGTTTAGAAAAACTTTCTCCCGCTTTTCATAATGCTACTGGACTAACATTGTCACCGTTTGTGAGTCCAGGTGCTGGTGGAGTTAATGCTAAATATGCTATTCTTGCGTTAATAGAAGCAGGCAAACCACCTGCTACGTTTCAGACGCATTATGGAACTGAGATGCTGAGCTATGTTGAGGCGGCTCCAAATGGCCTTAATTCGTTTGTTAATATGGGACCTGTTGCGGAAAAGATGAACCTTATCAATAATTCATTTCCCGAGGTTATTGAGGCAGGTTCTTTTAATGGGACTACACTTTCGTTGCCTGTAGATTTACATCAGGGTGCACAAATGTATTTCAATCCAGCAGTACTAACAAAGTACGACCAAAAAGTTCCTACTACATTGCCGCAACTAGTTAACGTTACAAAGAATCTTACGGCAGATAAACAGGTAGCATGGTTCATTGGAGGGGCAGATGGAGGATTTGATCAGATAGTTCTTTGGGGAGATATTTTGCTTTCTGTGGCTGGAAGCCAATTGTACGATCAATTTACTTATGGTATAATGTCCCCACAGTTATGGAACGATATAAACATAACAAATAACTATTTCTCAGTATTTGAAAATGCCAGTTATCCCGGAGAACAAAGTATGTCATGGACTCAAGGTATCCCTCTTGTAACCAGTGGTGAAGTGGCATTTCAAGAGAATGGAAATTGGGAGACAAACTATGCTTTTGATTATTTGAACATTACAAACTACCCTTACATAGCTCCTTACACCAACTGGACTAACATAACACTTATGTCAACTAGTTTTCCAGGTACAAGTCAGTACTATGAAATGATCTCTGATTCAGTAGCTGTGCCTACAGGCTCAACACAGACAAACGGATTGATATTTTCAAAGTATTTTGCGTCATATGCTGGTCAACAAATATTCACAAAGTGGAAAGCAGTTACTTTCTATGACAATATCACAACAAATTACTATAACACTCCTGCGCAGTGGTACAGCTACCAACAGGCAAAGAGTACCCCTTCAAATAAGTGGACGTACCAACTACAGGCTGGCATGTTTGATGGACCGACCGCAAGCTTTGAATCTGCTCTTACTACATTCTATGAATCATTCACCTCAACTAGTGCTAGTTCAACTTATAATTCAGCAGCTTCAGGGCTTGATCATTCGTTATCTTCGGTGCTCTCTAGTGAGTTATCAGAATGGAAAGCTGCAAATTCATTAGGATTAGGATATCTTGGAACAGCGGGTCATCCATTCGGAGGTTATCTCCCACCTTGGGCGAATACAACAGCTAACCGTACGGCCTCTTCAAATTCAGTAACTGTAAACACCGCTCACGAAAGTAATGTTGCTGTGAACAATTTACCAGTGAAATATGTCTATATATCGCCATTTTCGTTCCTATACTTAGAGAATCTAGTGATATCTGGAACAACATTTGTTAAAAGCTGAGAAAAATGAAGAGATTACGAACAACTATTCTCTTCTCAGTACCTGCCCTAATATTTGGGGCGATACTGGTATATTTTATTTTTTGGAATTTACGAAATTCATTTCTTAACTCTTCATTAATACATTTTCATCCGATTTTCGTGGGACTGTCAACATATGGCATCGTATTCTCGGATCCTTCTTTTGTGACTTCTCTTGAAAGGTCCTTGATTTGGAGTGCAGCTTTGGTAGCTGGTGGAAATGCAATAGGAATATTCATAGGGTCATTTATTTTCTTTCTCAGAAACAATCGTGTCAAGACTGTATTTACCTCCATTTTTATTTACCCATTAGCTATTTCAAGCGCCGCAGCTGCCGTGATTTGGACCTGGCTTTTCAACATTCATACCGGAATAAACTCTATCCTCAGGCCGCTGCACTTACCAACACCTTTGTGGCTTGATAGTCCAAGCTCAGCTTTCCCTAGCTTGATTCTTGTTTCCCTCTGGATGTATTCTGGAATAGCAGCGCTGTTCTATCTTGCTGGATTCCAAAATGTTGATAAGAGTATAATAGAATCAGCAAGAATCGATTCTGCTGGACCAATAAGAGTCTTAACCAGGATATTGCTGCCTAACGCGAAGAATGCTTTCATAGTATCGACAGCTATACTTTTCCTTTTTGCTTTAAGAATATTTTCGCTAGCCTATGTTTCACTTGGATTAAACCCATTTACAGAA
Organism: Thermoplasmata archaeon; assembly: GCA_021792045.1. The sequence continues at coordinate 13,489 of JAJYVJ010000011.1, forward strand.
ACTGCGGTTCTTAAGATGTATTTCTATTTTGAAACCGAATATTTTTCACAGTCATCGGTTGTGAGCATAATACTCGTATTGATTGCTATCGTAGTTGTGATTCCATATGCGCTTTACGGCTTGAAGAGGTGGATGAAAGTTGAATCTTAACAGTTTTAAACACGAGTCAAGAAGCGCGATAAAAGTCGCTGTGTTGATAGTTCTGGCATTACTATGGCTTATCCCAGTATACGCGTTAATCGTAGATGGATTGAAAACTACGTCCGGTGTGTTAGCGACACCGGTCCTTGTTCCTGCTACATTTTCCTTCAGCGCAATGAGGACCGTAATAATCGCGCTAGCGAGACCGATTGAGAACAGTCTTCTCTACGTCCTTCCTGTAGCTTTCATTTCAACCTTTGTTGGAGCTCTTGCTGCATATTACTTCTACAAAGTAACTTCGTTCCTGAACAACACAATTTTCACAATCATAGCAATCGCAACGTTCGTTCCTTACCAGATAACATTGGTACCGCTAATAAGATTGGTAGTTTCTCTTGGAATATTCAACAGCACGTATGGACTGATTTTCGCCTTCCTGATATTTTACCTTCCAACCGGCGCACTGTTAATGTCTATCTTTATTGCTGTTCTTCCTAAAACAACAATGGAATCAGCAAGAGTTGATGGTGCTAGTGATTTCACCGTATTTAGGCGTATTGTCATCCCACTTACTATGCCGGGGATGATCTCTACGTTTATATTTATCCTTATAGAAACCTGGAATAACTTCTTTATTCCGCTTGTTTTAATTTCTAGCGCAGATAAAAGGACTGTTGCGGATGCGTTATTGTACTATACAGGAGGTTATGGTACTTTATATAACGAAAGCTTTGCCGCAGCCTTTATTGCATCGCTTATTCCTCTGGTAATCTTTATATTGTTAGGACGATACTTTGTTAAAGGCTTGATGGCTTTTGGAAGTGGAGTTAAGGGATAAGTGATTATAACATGGTAAAGATAAAACTTGAAAACATTTCAAAGATTTTTGGAAAGAAGGGTAGAGAATTCAAAGCACTGGATGACATATCATTTGAAATCCCGTCCTCCTCCTTTTTTGGAGTTCTTGGAGCTAGCGGCGCAGGCAAGACCACGGTTATGAGGATCGTTGCCGGTTTAGAAACGCCAACCACGGGAAAGGTGTATTTTGATAATGAACTTGTTTCCGAAAATGGAAAAGACCTGATCCCGGTTGAATACAGGAACGTTGGAATGGTCTTTCAGAACTGGGCTCTTTACCCGCACCTATCTAATTATGAAAATATAGCATTCCCATTGAAGGTCCGTCACTGGTCACCTGAGGCAATTAATTCGAGAGTAAACGAGCTTTCTGAAATTTTAGGAATAAAAGAAATAATTTCAAAGAGACCTGGACAGATCAGCGGAGGGCAACAACAAAGAGTTGCTGTTGCTAGGGCTCTAGCTAAGAATCCAACAGTAGTGCTACTAGATGAACCGTTCAGCAATCTTGATGCAAACTCAAAAGATGACGCCAGAAGTCTTGTGCGGGATGTACAGAAATCTCTGGGTGTCACGACGGTGATAGTTTCCCATGATCCTTCAGACATATTTTCTTTAGCGCAGGAGGTAGCCGTTATCTCGCTCGGGACACTTGGCCAGGTCTCAACCCCTGCCGAGCTGTATGACAATCCAAAAAGCGTGAAGGTCGCTAGTACGCTTGGAGAGATAAATCTGATTGAGGCTACAATAAAGAATGATACAAAAAAAACAACTCTTGTTCTAGCAGACGATATGCAAATTAAGGAGACCCTTAACAAGGAACTGTATAAGGCGAATTTGGATCGTGTTAAGATAGCGATTAGACCTGAAAATTTGCTTGTACACAAGCTAGATAGCGGAACAAAAGTATCCATGGATAAAAACTGGACTTTCTTGGGCAAAATGAAAGCAACATCTGCCAATTATTCCCAAGGAAACTTCATGGTTTATCTCCAGGACCGTGCAGAAACAATTAAGATAAATGCGTTGAGCACGGAAGTTGTTAATCCTGGGGACACCGTTGAATTATACGTTAATGAATCGAAGATTAAGTATTTCAACCCGGAAACTGGAGAAAAGTTAGAATTTTAACTATTTCATTATCTTTTTTTTAACCTATCATGTTGAATATTTCTTTTATTGGAGAAAGCGGTGTAAAATTAAATATCCTGAACAGATAGCGGAGCGAAGCTGGGATAGCCTAGCCTGGTAGGGCGCAGGTCTGGAAAACCTGTTCTCTTTGTAGATCGGGAGTTCAAATCTCCCTCCCAGCGTGACCTAAATCACCAAACTGATTTAATAGAGATTTTATTTTACATTCTTTTAATGTATGAAATAAACTCCTTCGAGCTTTCTGTTTCAGAAATGTATTTGTTAATACCGAACCTATCTATGATATCCAAAGATTCTTTCATAGCGTTTTTTCTTACCTCTTCCGAAAGAAGTGGCCACCTGTTAAAAATTGATTTTTCCTCACTGGAATTATGTTCTTCGACTGTTTTGTAATACAATGGCAACCTCAACTCAAAATTACTGTTTCCAGAAGATAGCCATTTCTTCAAATTATCTCCAAGTGTTTTTATTAACTTGTGATCTGCCTTTATCCTGTCTACCGTTTTCCTAAAAGATTCTTTATCTTCCCATTCGAATTCGGTTATTGTAGGGAAGAATACCTTTTCCTCCACCTGCACATGACACTCGTCGATGAAAGTAGCAAAATCAATAAAAACCTCAGTGCTCCTTCCGGGGATATTCCAGTGTCCTTTTGATCTTATCGCCAAGTGATCAAGCATAAGCAATTCAGCGAGATCCATAAAACTTTATTCTGACCTTCTATTTACGGGATTCGGGATAAGTCGCTCAGCACACATTGAAACGCATTGTTATATGCATCGAAAATTACCTATAATATTCATTTTTCTTCTGACTCGTCTATGCTCAGGAATTTTTGATATTCGTAGTCATCCATTTCCATTATGAATGCTCCCTCATAGCCACAGTTGAGGCATTTATAGTGTCCTGTTACAAAAAAATATGAGGATAGAATTTCATCGGATTTACAATTCGGACATACTTTATGCACAATAATACAGTACTTCCGACTAATTAAGGTTAAGCAAATAAAAAAATGTTATGGAAATCTCATTGCAAGTTGCTATTTACTACTTAGTTTTTAGAGAATATTGGTTCTTTGGAAAGCGCAAACGCTATATCATGATATGCATAGCTTCTGCAATGGTAGCCCTACCTTCGTTGAAAGAATCCGATGTTTCGCCTTACATATCATTTTCACGAAAAGAATGGAGTGCACTCAGAAATTCCACTCCAATGACTGTTTCAGAAGATGATCTAAGAGAGATCAGGGGGATCAATGAAAATATTTCAACCAGTGAGGTTGAAGATGTTTTTCTCCCTCTTTCAAGGTTGCTTCAATTGTACTATCAGGCCCAGGTCAATCTGTACATTGCCAGAAGAACGTTCCTAGAAGAGCCTACACGTAGGGTTCCGTATGTTATCGGTATTGCCGGCAGCGTTGCAGTGGGAAAAAGTACAATTGGACGTCTGCTCAAAGTACTAATATCAAGATGGCCAAGCAAGCCAAAGGTAGATCTTATAACAACAGACGGTTTTCTATTTCCCAACGCTGTACTCGAGAAGAAAAACCTAATGGAAAGAAAGGGCTTCCCCGAGAGCTATGATATCAAAAGTCTTATCACTTTTCTTTACGAACTCAAATCTGGAAGACCAGGTCTGAAAATTCCAATATATTCGCATCTGACTTATGATATCGTGCCAAATGAATTTTCGGAGATTGACGCTCCAGACATAGTTATCCTGGAAGGATTAAATGTGCTGCAGACACGCACAACACTAAGAACAAAAAATGTTCCAGAACTCATAGTTTCAGACTTCTTTGACTTCTCGATATATATTGATGCAGAAGAATCGGCTATAAAGAAATGGTTTCTGGATAGGTTCATGATTTTGCGCAAGACTGCATTCACAGATCCCAGATCATATTTCAGAAAATTAGCTGACATTCCAGAAAATGAGGCGCAGAAAATAGGAGGAGAAATTTGGGATCGAATTAATGGGGTTAACCTCATTGAAAATATAGCTCCGACAAAGTACCATGCCCACCTTATCCTCGTAAAGGGCGCAGACCACTGCATCACTCAAGTTCATATGAGGAAGATCTGATCGATGATTGCAGGAGATAATAAGGACAAAACATCAAAGATATATGCAGCACCAGCAAAAGATGAATCTTTCCAATATATCATCGAACCGATAATCAAATGGGCTGGAGGAAAAAGACAGATCATTAACAAGCTGCTCTATTACATGCCATCGAAATGGAATACGTATTTTGAACCTTTTTTAGGAGGCGGCGCCCTGGTTTCCGAAATCTATAGAATGAACAGGCTAAAGAGTGCTGTTCTATCAGATAAAAACTTTGACATATACAACCTTTTCAGTGAAATAAGAAACAACCCTGAAGAACTCATAAAAGGATTGAACAATCTTGGCTATAGAAACTCAAAGGAGAGCTATTATGAGGCAAGGAGTGAATTTAACTCTATCCGCCGAACACAGAACCTGCGTAGAGCCATTATTTTCATTTATCTTAACAGACACGCATTCAATGGCCTCTATAGGCTGAACTCAAGAGGAGAATTCAATGTGCCTTTCGGCAGATACACAAATCCACATCTACCATCTTCGAATCTTGTACACGCCTGGTTTTCTCTCCTCAAAAATGTGGATTTAAGGCTGTGTGATTTTCAATCTGCTACCAAAGATGCAAATGCTGGAGATTTCGTTTACTTTGACCCACCATATACTCCGATCTCAAAGTCGTCGAATTTCACAGCATACATAGATGGAGGATTTTCCTACATGGATCAGGTAAGACTTGCTGAGGAAGCAAGACGCCTGGATTCACTAGAAGTACAATTCATGCTAAGTAACTCAGACACCGAAGAAACCAGAAAATTGTATTCTTCATTCAATGTTCATGGGATTAAAGCTTCTAGGTTGATAAATTCAAAAGCTGAAAGGAGACAGGGTGCCAGTGAAATTATTGTAACGAATTATGCATAAATCATCGTCAAGAGATATTAATATCCAGAACCTTCTTCCGCGACCGCAGTCCGGTTATAATTTTAACGTTGCTTGAGGGGACTGAATAATATTTTGCAATTTGCCTTATCACATCCCTGTTTGCTCTGTTGTCCTCAAATGGTTGTTTCGTGAAGACGTGGATATTGTCGCTTTCCTTTTCCACACGTTCATTCCCGCGACTGACAAGGACCACCACACGCATTCAGACGAAATTAATAACGATTTAAAAAGGTTTTAGTATGTTGTACAAAAAGACATCCTCTTCGAATTACAGAAGCGGCTTTGCTTAAACCCCACAAATATGCTCTTCAACCGCAAGATTCTTTGAAAATAACCTGACAATTCAAAGACTTGAGTAGAGAAATTGTTGTCAGGTTCGGATTTCCCTCGCAACTCGTCGATAATGAAAGTAATTAGCATGGCTGTCGCCTAGTCTTCAAAACACGTGTTTCCATATTTTCTCGTTGCAATCCCAATAAAGATTATTTTAATACACCGAAAAGATAGTTCATGATGATTCTCTCTGTTGATGGTGGAGCAACAAAAACATGTGCTATACTTTACGATGATGAAAGGAAGCTATTTGTGTCTTCAGGTATTGCCGGACCCTCCCATTTTGTTTCTGTGAGCCCGGATGTTTCTGAGAAAAATATTCGGGAAGCAGTAAACGAAGCTCTTTTAGAAGGAGATGAAAATATTGACAGTGTAGACAGCGTGATCCTTGGCGTCGCTGGAGCGGGAGATTCTATTGAAACGACTGCACGTGGAGAAAAAATTGTTCAGAGAGTATTAGGTAGAAAAAAATTTGTCCTAAATAATGACGGTTATGTCGCATACAGGATGAGCAATTTATTCCAGGACGGTGTTATGTTTGCCCCTGGAACAGGGAGTGTCGGGTTTTATCAGAAGAGTGGAGAGTTAAACAGGATTGCGGGTTGGGGATGGTTTGCAGGTGACGAGGGTTCCGCTTCCTGGATCGCTAAAAGAGCGATCACTCTTGCAGAGAGACAGAAAGATGGATTAATACCTGGAGATACCTTTGTCCGCCTCATAGAAGAGTACTTCTCAAATAACTTCAAGGAGGCCATAGGACATCTGGAAATAGTTCATGATAAACGAAAAGTTTCTCTTCTGGCACCAAGAGTTTCGCAGTTAGCATCAAGGGGGGACCAGTTGGCATTGTCAATTATATCTGAAGCTGGGGAATATGTTGGAAACGCGATTAATGCCTGTCTTAAGAATTTTGATGAATGCCGGGAAGTTTCAGTTGTTGGGGGGACTGTCCAGGCAGGCGAACATTTTAAGAAGGCAATAGAAAAGGCTTCCAGGTGCCGTCCTAGATTTTTTGCAGGATACGATGTATGCGTTGGGAGTCTAATGATCGTGAGCAATACTTTGAAGGGATAACATTACGATTGAGGAGAGAGATAAAATTGTGACTGAACTTGAGCATGAAATAATGAAAAAACCAAAAGAAAGGTTAAGGGACTCGCTAGGAGTTCCCTGAACAACTCGACCTATTGAATGCTTAATCACATAATTTTGCTATGCCCATAGAACTTCCCTGGTCGAAAATAACCCTAGAAATGTTGATGCTCACATAACAATGAGTGCAGTTCGAATAAGAACATGGCCATTTATTTCTTAAACATCCTTAGAGCTTTGTCTAGATGGAATGTATTAACAACGCGACCTGGTTCAAGCCAGCCTCTCCTCGCAGTTCCAATCCCGTACTTAAGAACGCTGTAGTGTGATATATTGTGTGCATCGGAGTCTATTGCATAATTAACCCTGAATTTCGACGTAAGCATTATGTCTGTGTCCTTCAGATCGAGCCTGGTCGGAAAAGCGTTTATTTCTAAGACCACCTTGTTTGATTCCGCAGACTCGGCGACCTTTTCCAGATCGATCTGAAATGGTGGGCGTTCATTTATCAGTCGGCCTGTCGGGTGACCCAGTATATTTACATATCCTGAATCTAGTGCAGTTGTTACTCTCTTTGTCATCTCATCTTTGGTCATATTGAAATTAGAATGAACCGATGCAACAACGCATTCCATATCCCCAAGCGTTTTGTTCTCAAGATCAAGAGAGCCATCTTTCAGTATATCTACCTCTGCTCCTTTCAATATATGAAAATCTTTTCCCAATTCTTCATTTAATCGATCAACCTTAGAAAAATACTCGGAAAACCTTGCTCCGTCCATACCCCTTGCAACCTTGAGGCTTTTCGTATGGTTCGTTGTTGCTATGTACTCGAGACCGTACTTTCTCGCATATTCAACCATTTCTTCAAGTGTGTTTGAACCGTCAGTGTCTTTAGTATGCGTGTGAAAATCCCCCTTCAGGCTAGAGTATTGTATAAGATTTGGCAATTTGTGTTTCATGGCCAAATCTATTTCTCCCCTGTTCTCCCTCATTTCCGGAGGAATCCAGTCCATACCAAGTTTATTATACAATTCCTGCTCGCCGACACCGGAGACCATGTTCCCAGCACGGTCATAAAGTCCGTATTCGTTAAGTTTGTAACCCTTGTTGATTGCAACTTTCCTTACCTGAATATTATGATCCTTGCTTCCCGTAAAGTACTGCATTGCAGCCCCAAAGCTGCCTGGCTCAATGACACGAAGATCGCATGTTGTCCCGATCTTCAAATAGACTGTGGTTTTTGATGGACCCTTAACAACTGTTCTCTCGACGTCTTCCAATCCTGTAAAGAGATCCATTATCTCATTGCTGCTTGTGCCGATGGCAAGTATGTCTATGTCACCGATCGTGTCTCGCATCCTTCGGGCTGAGCCAGCTATTTCTACCTTCTCCGCGAGACCGCTTTTCCTGAGTCTTTCCACAATGGATTCTGCAACGGGAAGTGCCTCAGAAAGCAGAAGACGCCCTTTGCTGGATTCTAACTGTTTTATTCCTTTATTCAGAAGCTCTTCGCTTTTCTCACCAAATCCAGGGAGTTTGCTGATTTCGCCCCTGGAAATCGCATCCTTAAGATCAGCGATATTTTTTATTCCAAGCTCCTTGTATAGGGAAAGAGCAGTCTTTGTACCGATGCCTTCTATCTTTGTGAGCTCCTTGAAATCTATCGGATACTTTGCCTTATATTCTTCGTATTTTGCAATTTTGCCTGTGGTGAGGTATTCTTCGATTTTTTCAGCGATAGCCTTTCCGATGCCTGGGATCTCCATTAGAGCTTTTACACCGCCTTTCTTGTAAATTTCGGCAATATCTTCCTGGAGAGAATCCAGGATTCCAGCAACCTTCTGATACGCCCTGGTTTTGAATCTCGCATTTTCCGATTCTTCAAGAGACACAAAAGATGCCATCTCCGTGAAGATATCGGCAAGTTCTCTATTTTTCATTTTTACCACAAACAACTCTTTATGATATAAATCCGAGAGGAGTATTTAATGATGCATTGTCTTGTTTCTCGAGCGCTAGAATAAGTCAGAAGTAGATGCTTATTCAGGGATTATTGTTGGCTCAAGGGTCTTCCAGTCGATCCGGTACCCTAAAGCCTTCAGGAATTGTTCAGGATCAAAGCCCTTTGAGCGAATAATGTCCATAACCGCATTAAAATCAGAAATTATCGGCTCAATTTCCTTCTTGATATCCTCTACCTGTCTTTTACTGAGTTCCGGAACGCCCTTTTGCATTTCGGGTTCGTCATGTACGGGATATACTTTGTGTTCAACCTGATCCGCAAAAAGTGCATCCCATGGAATATCCCCAGTAAAGCACGTAAGGCCCTTTTTCTTCTTTTCTCCCTTTTCCAAGTTGTAGACAAATAGTGATTTCCTTCCGTGCTGATCCAGATGTGCTTTTAACTCCGTGTCTGAATCAAGGTATATCAGTCTTGAAATAAAGAGAAGTATTTCCTCTCCATTCCTTGAGATAACATAGTCAGGGAAAACAAAACGACCGCCAACTGCCATCGGCTGCGCTACGTACGCGTAATTTGGTACGAAAGGGAGTTCATCCTGTGGGAAATCCGGAAACATGTCCGAACCCGCGTAGGACAGAAACATTTTGAATTTCCCATCGCTTCTCTCATCCTTGAACTCAACATCCGCTTCAAGTCTCCAGCCTTTGAAACGTAAAAGTACATGAAGCAGTTGAGCTATCCTGCTCCCGTATCTATGCGTATTCTCGTTTATTGATGCGGGGCCGCTTACATAAATTGATTTCAAACTTTCCTTTTCCTGGTTAACACTGAACAGCAATCCAAGCCTGCGGATCCTCTTTATCAACAGCCCCCAGTCTTCTATCCCGGAAATCAAGACTCCTGTCGACTTCGCAAGCAGTGTTTCAGCCTGTTCCAGATTATAGAGTTTTGATACTTCTTCAAAGGGGATTTTTGGAATTTCTGATATTATCTGCTCCCCCTCCTTGTCTGCATAGAGAGAATCTTCAATCTGTTTTGGAGTGATGTTTAACTCCTTAGCAATGGCTTTCAGTTTATCAGCTCGCTCATCTGGGGATGGAATCCCGTTCGGGAACCTGAGAAAGATCTTGTTCCTCAGTTCAGAAGGTTCAATTGCGGTGAGTTTTTTGCTCTTTGAAAGCCTGAAGATTACCTCAGACAGTCCTTTTATGACCTTATTATACTGTACCTTTAGTTCGACCTCCTTGAGATCGTGCTCTATGTCGTGCTTTCTTCTCCCTATATTTTTCCGAAAGCAATCCATAACAAGTATGAAGTATTCCTCAGCATCGTCGCCTAAAAATATAGGAGATATGATCTTCTTTTTCCGATCACGCCTCACCATCAGACATTCTGTTGGGAACACCTCTTCTCCGCCTCCTGCTTGTTGATTTTTCCCCTGTCCCGGAAGTTATGAGCTCATACATTATGGCGTTCTTTCCAGCCGCGGGTCTGATAATTCTCCCGAGTCTCTGCCTGAACTGCCTTGTGCTGCCTGAGCCACTTATTACGACCGCTACAGACGCATCCGGGACGTCTACTCCTTCGTCAAGGATGCGGCTTGTTGCAATCTTTGTTATCTTACCTTCGCGGAAAAGATCGAGATACTTCTTCCTTTCTGGCCCAGGAGTTAAATAAGTCATGGCGGGTATTAGAAATTCTTTCGATACCATATAAGCTGTTTCGGTATCCTCTGTAAAGATGAACATCTTGTCTTCCCTGTGCTTCGACATGACGTAACGAACAAAATCTATCTTTGCTCTGGCACTGAACGCTATCTCCCTTGAACGCCGCCATGCAAGCAGAGCTTCCCTGCCATCCCTGTTCCATGACTGCATTATGAATCGCTGAAAGTCAAAAGTACCTTTTAGGTTAACGTGATATCTCCTGAGGTATGATAGAAAAATTTCCCTGTTTCTGTTGTACTCAGCCTCTTCCTCATCCGTTAGTTCTACCGGTATGCGTATAATTTCGAAACCGGAGAGAAAATCTGTTAACTCCTCGTAGCCCATCTCGAACATCTTTCCGCCCATATAAGGAACGAGGAGTTCATGAAGCCCATCCGCACGTTCATAAGTGGCTGTGAGTCCGAGCCTTTCAGGTGCTGTATACATTTTAGCAATCTCGCTGAATTTTTCCGAAGCCATATGATGAACTTCATCTGCAATTAACAGATCGAATCTATTTCCTATCTTCTCAGCAAAGAGGTACGCAGAATCATAGGTTGAAACCGTTATAGGCTGGAGATCCTTCTCGTCTCCCCCAAGTTGTCCAATGTGTATATTGAAGGCTTTCTCTACGTTCTCCCTCCATTGCTGTACCAACTCGATAGTCGGGGCAACTATTATCGCACTTTTCCTGTTGCGAAGTATCGCCTCCAGTCCAATATGCGTTTTGCCGGCAGCAGTTGGAAGTACAACTATGCCCCTCCTTCCATTTTTTTCCCATTCAGAAATAGCTGCTTCCTGATACTTTCTCAACTTGAAAGAAGTGTTCACATTCAGGGCAGGACTTTCTGTCATTACCCTGTCGATAAGATTTGGCAAAATTCGCTTCAGTTCAGAATAAAAATAACCAAGACAACGATATTTCCCAACACGTCCATCCCATTTCACTTCTGCAGGTAGTGGAACATCCCTTGGCCATTCGTCTAAAAGAATGGTACCTTTATCAAACTCTGCAATCAAAGATCGGCTTCCTCCATAAGTGTAATTTCGTATACATTTCTCGAACATAATCTTATCGCGAAGTTTGACCCAAATTGTTTTAATGCTGCCTATCTCATTAAGACCTAAATAAATCTATCAACTATAAACAAGAAAAATGTATTCATCAATTTACCTTCTTCTATGAAAAAATAAAAAAATTGCTCAGGATGCAATTGACTTGAGCTGACCAATAAGTTCTGTCTCGACATGATCGGTCCAGAGAATCTCAGGAACGTCAACTACAAGGAATAGTTCGCTTAACAGAATGGTTTCAATAGCCGCTACACCTAAGTTCTGCAGCAATTTTCCAACACCCACGCTAACATTTAGTTTTCCTCCTTCGTTCTTAAAAGTAAATGTCAGTGCACGGTCCGCAGCAATAATATCTCTCAAAATCCCAGCTTTTTGTGCCTGAAGTATTCCCTGATCATTTTGAACATTGCTTTGAACTTTCCATTTGTTGTTCTTTAATTGCTCTTCGAAAGAGGATACAATATCACTTAGTTGCTTTTGTGTCTCCAATACTATGTCTTTTTTGAATATTTCCATAAATCTTCATGGAATTCATGCTGTATAATCTTTACTGTTTTTGCGTTAACTCATGAATTGCAAAGTCCTATTTCATGACATCCTCCCACTCCTAAAGGATTAGGTTTACAGTGCTATGATCTTCGGATTGTTCTGCTCTACGATATCCCTTATTATCTTCTTTAGCCAGGTTTCAACATCAGCGAGGATTACTTTTATTCTGTATATAGGACACCAGACAAAATAATAATTCATGAAATGAATCGATGTATTGAAACTGGTATAGCTCTTTGTCACGCTGATCTATGCATTATATACATGATAATCCATTCACTTTCACCCATTCTCGAAGGGTGTGGGATTTTTCGC
>JAJYVJ010000121.1 GCA_021792045.1 Thermoplasmata archaeon
TAATTACCGAGGACAGTGATATTAAAAGGTAAAAATTCACTCTGTTGAACTTAGACATCCGCAAGGCATTTTTTATGGGGATTCTGAATTTTGAAACGGAGAAACTCCAAGGATAAGAAAAGCAAATCCTTCCATTATTGTTGTTAGGGATATTATTACCTATAGGGATTGAAAAATGTGAGATATAAAAAAATTGATCGAAATGTGGGAACTGATATTACAAGCCATGGAATGATAACCATCCATTTTTGTACCCTTACGGATTTCTCTAAAATAGCTGCAGTCACAACGTTATTTTCCTTAGCGATTCCCGAAGTTTTCTTTATTTTGAGAACTCCAACCCTTAAGATTTCGTATAATGAAAATGAAAATGCAAGGAAGAGAAGGATTCTAAATAATTCCACAAACCTGCTTGGGCCTAAAATGTATGTCAGAAATATTACTATCGAAGAAATGCCCATAATCTCTATAAATGAGTATTAACGCTTTAACGCCTTAATAACGTCTGAACATCCCTAAATCTGATCCCATTCTTACGCCGAACTGGATTTGAGGGGTAGTTATAAACGGAAGAAGTGAGAAAAATAAAGGAATTATTATCAAAGGCAGTAAATGCGCTATAAAGTGTACGGTAATTTTCCATCTTTTCCATTATTTGCTCAAGGAAATCGAGAAGATCTTCTCTTGAATAGCCTCTTGACATTGCCTCTGCTATGAGACTCTTTGCTTTAACTTCCCATCTTTCCTGAAAATATTCCATTATTCTAGTGTTGATTTTACCCATCTTGACAATGATAAAACTCTGAGGCATTATATGCCCTTAATTTAAAAGAGAGGTTTTAATATTTGAAATCAGTAATTCCCGGCAAAATTTTGTAAAATTGTATTTGCAACTGATTGATCCTGGAAATAACTGATACCGGACCATGTAAAATCGTCAAGGGATGCTGTGTGTATATCGCTGGAGAATGTGTAAAGATGGTCATACCCGAAATATGTTGCTGAATGCTCTGAAACCACACCGTCATTAGCTCCATTGAAAAGCATGTATCCCCACCATGGATCATATGTCCCGGCATAAACTGTCCATACTGTTGATCCATAATTTGAATACATATTTCCCAGTGAATTCGCAAGGTTGTTAAGAAAAGTGGATCCTTGAACCATTTCGTTTACCTCTGTTCCAGTGTATCCAGACAATCCAAGACATTGTGCAATCTCTGCAAGTGGAGAACCATCAAATGGTGAGGCCATAAATATAACGTTCTTCAGATCTATGTTGATCATGTGATAATTTTCCAGCATATATGCAGTTACAAGACCTCCCATACTGTAACCGATCATATCCACATTATAATTGGTGCCGGAAAAGATGTTCTCCAGTGCTGTCCCAAGCTCATTTCCAATTGAACTGATCGCTGTGTTCGATGTGCCCACAAAGGAGGAATCAGTATATGTATATCCGTTGCTGAATTGAATTTGAAATTCTCCGTAATATTGTACGCTACCAACAAGATAACCAGCGTTAACCAGCTGTTGGTATATATTAACTCCAGAATGCCACGTTCCTGCACAGGGGGCGCCAGATGTGTCTCCCGGCGCAAAACCATGAACAAGAATTACAACTGTTTGTGAGTTACTGATCAGCGATTGCGGTGATACATCCAGTTGCACATTTTCCCCCTTATTAACAACCGGTCCAGGTATTCCCTGTTCAAGAATAATGGAAAAACTGAAAAGCATCACTATTATTATTCCTATAGCGCCTATTTTTTTAAAATTCATAGTAGTTGTACATTTTCAAGCTATTTATAATTTATCTATCCTTAATAAGTTTCAGGCCTGATTCCTAATGAGGTATATATATTAAGTGGAGAGGTGACCAATGTGACATTTAGCATGAACAATTGATGCCTGTAGTATGGCTACATTTCAATATGAATTGACTGAAAATATTTAGTAGTTATTTTTTCAAAACGTAATCCTTTGCTCGCTGTCCGTAGTGTCCGGAATTATGTGTAACAATAAGGATACCTTTCCCTGAACATATCGGTGATCTGATCCTTGCATTTATAATATCCCTTTATCACTCTATTCGAACATCCTCATCGAAAAGCAGATCCTGATACTTTGGCTGAAGGGTCATAAGAGCATAACGAGCACCGAGATCAAAAGTATTCTATTAATAGATTAGATGGACCAAATGGACCGGTCGGGATTTGATTAAAATTTTAAGCGAGTACTATACAAAACTGCTATCGTTCATATATTCTGCTTCTGTGTCACACCTTTAAGATCAATATTCTAACAGATTCGTGCTTGATGTCAAGAATCACACGATAATCCCCTACCCTAAGCCTGTAATATGGATACCGGACTAGTTTTTCGACATACCTTTCTGGATTTTGATAAAGCCGATCCACTTTCTCGTGAATTCTTTTGGCAACAGACCGGTCCAAACTTCTCATCTGACCTGCTGCCTTGGGTGACCATATGATTTCGTACTCCATCAGAGGCCGATGTCCTTTTTCAGTTGCTCGTGTGTGACGAACTTGCCGGATTCAATTTCCCTTCTGGCTTCCTCAATATCTGCTATGGTCTCCTCACTAAGTTCACGAAGGTCCTCGAGCATCCTTTCGATCACTTCTTCATAAGTCTCTCTAGGGTGCAATTTCATTGATTGTAATGTCTTCTTGGTCTCTTCCTTTACCTGTATCGTTGAAATCTTCACAGCTATCTATAGTGTTCGATAGTATAAAGTTTTATCTTATAGAGTTCTGTTGTTCAACCACGACCTCCAGGATGCTTAAAACCTCAAACTATCGTATATTCTTTCGTCGTTGTGAATCCATAGAAGTTCTAAACTAGTTCACACACAGTATAAAATGGCATAATTTTCAACTTGTAAAGTGAATTGCTGATTTCTGCATATATATTCGTAAAACATAATCAATATGGTAGAGTAGCATGGCTCAGGAGTATCATTTAAAATGCCCTAAATGTGGGTACGAATTCGACCTGAATTATGATCAGCTAAACAGCTTCTCAGATCCTGATGCAGGAATAACGTGGCGGGAAGGTGCCCACCGCTTTGCGGTCAAGTGCCCCGAATGCCACAAGAGGTCTCATTATCATATGTCTGATGATGGGAAACAACTCTCCACTTGGTAAGCGCGGTAATATGACATTTCATTTATGGATGATTGGCATCATTGTACCTTCGATAACTGTGCTTGTACTCGTCTATCTGTGGACCAAGGAGATGCGTAATTCTGTAAGAAAAGCGAGCTAGAATCGAATTGACGAGGAGAATGAAAAATCTAAGCCTCCAAGATAGCTCTATAAATTACAAGGTTCCTAAACATTCATGTGAAGCGGTCCTGTCGAGATTTCATTAAGGTTTTAGGTGAATACCCAAATCCCTTGCTTTCGGGTAAAGTTCTTAATATTTTAATACATTTAAAAAATTGAAAAAAGCGATTCGAACCATGGAAAAAGATGTAAAGTGCAAGAAATGTGGAGAAATATTCAAAAGACCCCAGATGGGGACCTAAACCTCTAGATTATAAGGCTGGGATAAAGATGCCGGGAGGATTGGTCAGGCTTGGGGCAATTATAGTCTGCCCCAAATGTGGCTTTGAAGGTTCCGTTAAAGATTATGATCAAATATAGAAGAACGGATTTCGACAGTCTCAGGGCAGAAACTTCGCAGATCCAGTAACGCGTCTCACTCTCTTCTTTCTAGATTTTATGTGATGCTTCATAGTTTAGACCTGTTTGTATTAAATTCTATTGTTAATGGAATACCATGGACAAAGCTTGGTCTTGAGTTGATTATACATTAACTTGCACATATCTATTTATTTTGCTCGCATATATTTATGATAAAAATGGTAAAGTTACTCTTTAAGGAGGATGGGTTTGAAGTGGACTTAACAGGACTGGAAAAACTCTCTGCTTTCTAAGGAAAACTGTTCATTCCTTTTAACAATCTGAGAAGTGTTGACGAGATCGTTGGGGATATTCATCTTCAAGCTAGACTGGACGGCACTTCTTTTGGTCAGGATGGTTATAACTATGGCAGATTCCAGACTACTGAAGGATATGGCTTTTATGCTATGAAAAACAAGGAAAAAGTCTTTGTAATACACTTGGTCAATAATATATATAACTTCATTGCCCTTGAGGTTGAAGACAAGGAGGAAGCGATCAAGGAATTAAGGAGCCATATTACTAACCATACTTACTGAGATATGAACAAACTTTTATTTCCACAGTTCCTGATAGGTCAAAGGGTGCTTCTTCAATGCCGCTAGAAGTTTTGCATTTTCTCGTTCTGTCTTTGATGATAACGTCGATTCTAATCGTCATTGCCACCTCAACATTGTTGATTGCAAAAAGGAAAGTTAGTTCGAGATCCAAGCCGAGGCTCGCAGCCGTGATGCTCTTGTTTTTGATATTGGCTGCTATCAGTACCGGGATCTACCTCTCTTTATAATAATGGAAATGGTCACCTTGTTTATTCTCCCTAACTGAGTGTTGTGTTAGAGGCAACCTGCACCGCGTGAAAGACCTCAATCGCATCCCACTGCAATATTAAATTTGTGGAAAAGAGAGAATGGAGGTAACGAATTCCAATCTAGCTTGCAAAACTTGTATTCTCCATAACGTTTAATAACTATTGCTACCTATTGCTACCTATGGTAACAACAGTTCAGATTGACAATGAACTCAAGGAAAGGCTGAACCACTTAAAAATTCACCCAAGAGAATCTTACAATGACTTGATCTCAAGACTAATAGACTCTTACTCACCTGATGTAGCTAGCAGGGAATCATTGATCGAAACTCTCGAGATTCTTTCTGACCCGGAAATGATGAGGGGAATTGCTCGAGGACTTGAAGACATAAAGACAGGAAGAATGAAGACTCTCGATCAAATCAGCAGGGAGCTTGACTGATATTGTCTTTTGATGTCGTCCTCTCTGCTGAATCAGAAGATTTTATCAAGAAATGCGACAAACCAGTCAGAAACAGGATAATTAAATCTCTTCGCAAGCTTGAGGATGAACCTGAGAGCGGGAAACCACTAACCTCAATACTTGCGGGGCTCTGGAGTCTCAGAATAGGGGACTACAGGGCAATTTATCAGATAAAGAACAGTGAGTTAATAGTTGTAGTTATTAAGATCGGACATAGAAAGAACGTTTATTGATGATTGGTTCAAATGGACCGGTCGGGATTCGCTTAAAACATTAAGCGAATACTTTTGCAGTACTTGAAAAATAGGAAACACTCCATTATCTCACAATGAGTAAATATTACTCGACACCCATGTCTAAATGGGCTGAAAGAAAAAGATTATATTGTGGTT
>JAJYVJ010000122.1 GCA_021792045.1 Thermoplasmata archaeon
TTTATTGATGATATACGCCTGTCAGGGCTTTCGGTAAACAGGCAGTACTTCTACGCCATCAGGCTGAGGCAGATTGCTTCCCTGATTCCGGACAGTTTTCTTAACCCCTCCGAAGCAGACATGAAAAGGGTTCTTTCACGTCTATTGTCAGGAAAGATAGGAAGAATGGTCAAGGGCCATAACCACAGGGGCACATATTCAGAATGGGAAATAGAGAACTACAAGTCCACAATGAAGAAGTTCTATCCATGGATCCTGAAGGAACATAATCCTTCTTGCATCGCATGGATCAAGACAAATAACCATCCCAACAGAAACGTGAAGCCCGACAACATGATCACTGAGGAAGAGGTGCAGAAGCTTGCAGGTGTCCTGAAGAACGCCCGTGACAAGGCCATCACCTATACCCTATACGATTCCGGATGCAGAATAGGTGAACTGCTGACTCTAAAAAACAAGGATATTGAATTCGATGAATACGGTGCGATACTATCAGTCACTGGTAAAACCGGATATAGAAAGGTCAGGGTTGTTGGCAATTCCATCTCCTATCTCAGGGAGTGGCAGAATGCACATCCTCTCAGGGATGATCCAAATGCATGGTTCTTCTGCGGCATTGAATCGGAAAACAGGGGAAAGAAGCTTGAGCATGCCAATGTGTACAAGTTCATGAGGAAAGGATTGCATGATGCAAAGATAGAGAGGCGGATTTATCCACATCTGTTCAGGCATACAAGGGCAACGATCCTGGCATCAAGAGTAACAGAGGCGCCGCTGGAAGCCCAGATGGGGTGGGTTCACGGATCGAGGATGACACAGACCTATGTTCACCTATCAGGAAGGGATCAGGACAATGCAATACTGAAGGCATACGGCATTGCCGTGAAAGAGGAGAAGCCCATTGAATCCCAGAAGCCGTCGCTGTGCCCGAGGTGCAAAGAGCCAAACGATCCCAAGGCAAGATTCTGCTGGAAGTGCGGCATGATACTTGAGCGTTCACTGACGGAGAAGAAGCTCAAGGATGAGGCGAAGGAGATCGAAACTGCAATAATGAAGTCAGATGTTGTGGACGCCCCTACAAAGAGGATCGTGGAAACGTTCCCGGAGGACTTCAAGGACCTGATCCTTGAGACGGTGCTGAAGCAGATAGTTGAGAATCCGGAGCTTAAGGATAGATTCCAAAGGGAATTAATTGTACGGGGAAAGTAATTGGACAACTCGGGATTTGATTAATCTCTTAAGAAGCGAATGCTATTGAACTATTTAATTTGTGTAATTGATTGATAAAGTTTATGAACAAAATCGCTAATCGATTGAAGTTCGTCTGAAGTGGGACTTCTTCCTTCATGCAAAACCCTGTTTCTTATTTTGTAAAAAGATTCAGCAAACAAACTGTCTATTTGAATTCCATTAGCAGATGCTTTGCTGGACAGGTTTTTAACTTTATTTTGAAAGGACATATCATTAACTTTATCTCTTGGTTCACCCAGCTGTACTAACTTTTCGTTAAACATAATTTCCAGCAAGGATAAAAATAAAGCCGCTGATGCCCATTCTTCTCCTAATCCGAGGGCAAAAATAAGGTCCCTATGTGCACTTAAAAAATCTTGACTTTGAGGGTTAGAAGGCAAAAAGGTACGCACCATATCAAGAAGCTCTTTAAATTGCTGGGAATAATCTAGTATAAATGGAATGCAGACAGCGTACATCATTTGAAACCCAATCTTCAGTTCTTCGATCTTTACTTTTTCTGTTTCAATTACTGGTATCATATTTGTTGATTCTGGTTGAATTTCCTTAAGTATATCTCTTAGTTCAACATACCTTTTTGCTATTGCTTGCGTGGGCATTATGCTCTGTGGAGTTTCAAGAAGTTCTTTCATTGAATTAACCATAAAAAATAAACTGATAGCCTTGCCAGATAATTTTCCAATATCTGATCTATCAACTGATTTAGTCTTGGCCTCCTTTGTTTTTTTGTTTTGCACTTCAATATAATCTTCTATAGAATATAAATATTTTCGTTAAGCATCCCCTTAAGCCTCCCTCCCTAAATTGTATTCCACAGTAAAAAATAATGTGCTCGGTGGGAAGGCGAGTGGGGGTCATAGAGTAAATGGCAAAGGTTCAAAGAGGGGTGACTGAGATAAATGAACGATGGTCCTAAAGAATGTTGAGATGATTCTATAAATGCCGATGAGATCAGGGAAATGTTACAGAAGAGGTATCCTTAGATTTAAACAACTTTCGGGACGCTATGAACTTTTTGAAATTACAGCAAAACATGTACGCTATCACATAAAAATTAGAAGCGTTATCTATTTTATCCGTTTAAGACTAATTATTTTAGAGATCGGAGTTGCAAGAATGGTGCTAAGAACTATAGTGGAAGCAACTCGAGCCGGATAATCAATACGATATTTCTGAATTACAAATGCGCTCTTGGTACCATGGTAGATCAATGCTTGATTTGCATTAATTCCTAAGAATAACGGGGAAATTATCAAATTTCCCGAGAATTCAGGATTAGTGTTTGCAAGTCCAGTTTCTACTGTTACAATTCCGGATGCGTTTAATTCAGCAACATTATGTAGAATCTTACTTTCACCACTGGAAGAATATACCGTTATATTTGAGCTCTTTATCCAGAAGTTCGTATAAGGTGGATATGTAGATGAGAATGAGACACTCTGTATAGAACTCTGGGGAATATTGTAAGCTCCGTTGCCATACATCTCAATGCTTGCAGAAGAAAAAATGTTTATCACTATGTAATCGCCACGATTTATGCTTTCTTCTACATTATTAGCAAAGAAATAAATTGGCGAGGAATTGGTAGCCCTCGTGACAACATCCAGTAAACCACCATCCGGATTTGGCAAACTGAACTGGAAATGCGCGACAGCATTGCTAGCAAAAAGAGATAAGAAGTAGACGTCATCAGTGTTTTGGCTCGATAGTCCTATTTTGCTTGATCCAGGTGTCACAAATGCCGATGAATTTTCCAAAAAACTTCCATTGATTTTTAACCAATAGGCAGATGACGAAAAACTTACGTATCCGGTGGCAAATTGTGCAGATAGGTCAGCCACAGGGAAAAACGAAAAATAAGGACTTTCTGAAATGAAAGACTGACAGCTAAAATGCTCAACTTTTATGCCTGAAGTTTGATTCTCATAGACGTTTATTTGAATTCCATTCGCGTATGGTGAGTTAAGTTCTAAAAGATTTATATCATTCGGGTAAGCTGATATAGATGAATTCAGAGTTTGATTTGAGGCTATAAAGTCAAAATTTGAAAACAGCGGTGCCTGGGGACTGGATAAATCTGCAAATGAAACGTTAATGGTATTGGCTGAAAAAGATTCTGCCATGTTCTCTTGTTGGAGGAATTGCACATCTAGATTGCTTCTAGCTGGTATGCTGATTGGGTAATTTACAAAACAATTTTCCTATAAGTAAAATTATGACCAAAAACGGTTTTACATTAAATTTCTCTGACATTATTCTCCTCAAGTATCTTAACAGCTAAAAGATTGTGGTCATCTAGGAGCGCACGGATCTTCTCCTTGTATGGATCAAGCTTTGATCCTCTTTTCCTGTTCTGCCTGATTTTTGGTTCTGATCTTAGATATTTTCTCACGCTGTTCCCTGATATGCTGAGTTCCCTGTCTAATGACTTTATGCTCATTCCCTTCTCCTTCATGTTGCGTATCATTATCCACACCTCCAGACCGTACAACTGAGACCACTGTCCTGACATGGACAGGGACAAAAATTCAGCTGGCTATTGGGGTCAGTTTTATTCCGGCGAAAATGCACAAAAATCAACCGGCGATTACAGAAATCAATTTCGGGAAGCTCTATCTTCTCTCCGATCTGAATGATGAACCTGAGAGAATATATAGCCTGTACAAGCAGCGTGAATATGTGGAATCCGCATTCAATGTGTACAAGAACGATCTTGAGGCTGATCGTTCTTATCTGAGGGATAACCACATGATTTCCACATACATGTTCCTCAATCTGCTGTCGCTGTACCTTCACTTCCAGATTCTCAACATGATAGATGGGAAATACGGCGTCAGGGATGTTCTCTTCATACTGTCAAAGATCAGGATCTACAGGATGGAGAAAGGGGAGATCATGAGCGAGGTACTGAAAAAGGCGAGGGAACTTGTGGAAAAACTTGGAATAGACCTGAGCATGTTGTGTAAAAATTGATGAGTTAAGGTTATATATAATTTATTATTGAGAAGTTAGAAATAATGGATTTCTTCGACTAAAATTATGTGCCATAGGTTTTTGCACGGATATTTTGAATAATCTTCATACTTTCTCTCAGAAAATTGTTCCACCTCTTTACATCTTCGTGGTTCTTCACAATATCTGAACTATGTGCGAGGGAATTTCTCATTTTGGTAAAATCATCAATGGTTTTATCATCAATTTCCGTTAGATTCAAATGTCTTGCCAACAAAAGCTCTTGGTAAATATAAAGCTCATTTACAGGGTCAATGTGGGCATCTTGATCTTTCTTATCTTCATATTGTTTCTTAATCTTCTCAAATTTCTTTTTTGGCAAGTTTTTCTCAAGATAACTCATCTGTGTTTCTTCATCATTACCTATTGTTCTTCTGATAAAATCCCTTATTGATATTTCTAGGTAATTCAGTTGGGCGTATATACCAATGGAAACAATGGGGCTGTTCAGATCTGAGAAATGCACAATCTTAGATATCTTGTTACCAGTCAGAACAAAGTAAAATTCATTGTCCTCAAGGGCCGGGATGATCTTCAAAAGTCCTTCGCAGTCGGATAAAATTTCGAGATCAGTTTCTATAGGCACCATGTTGCCGGTTCTCCCATCATAATATTCTTTAGTACGACCATTTTCATTGAAAATAGGGACACGAGTAAACCCTTCATTTTTGCTAATACTTTTAGCCTCGTTGATGTCTCTGGCTTTTTTGAGTGATTTTGAAATCTCCGCCACTTGGAATGCCTCGTTTATCCGCATCAGCACATAATCAACATCGAATGCAAATGACCTATTGTTTTCATCCATATTGTTCATATGTACGTTTGAATAAAAAGTTAGCGCAGATATCATTATATAAACGGCTAATATGATATGGATACACCCATATCCGCTTAACCATTTAAGCGGCCATATAATCATATGCAGACTAATAATGGTCAGAAATATCGATAAAGTGAACATGATTGATAATAACTTCTAACTCCGTACAATCTTAGGGTATAACTTCAATCCAAATGCATCTGCAATCTTCTGTGATCTCTCGGGAACCTCTGCCACCGATCTTCTTGCTCCATCCGCTATGACATATATCTTTGAGAGTT
>JAJYVJ010000123.1 GCA_021792045.1 Thermoplasmata archaeon
TGTGCATACTCCGGATCGGTTTTGTAATTCAGTAAAGATAATTTTTCTTCTACTTTCACGTTTACATCCTCCTAATCATTTTATATCCTTCCATCAACAAATCAGAGCTTTTAATATTATTCTCCTTCATGGCTTTCCTGATAAGTTCCGTCAAGTGCTTCTTTGGTGTGCTATCCGTAAGGAACATATTTACAAGGACGTCCTCCATAAGCGAGGGCATGATCTTATGTGCCAGCTTCCCCCAAGTAACTTCCTCTATTCCCTTGAAATTATATGCATCCTTCGCAACGAAAGATTCCATCAACTTATCTTTGTACCGGGAAAGGGATTTTTCTGAGAAGTCTGAGGATTTCTTAGCCTCTATGGCTGTTTCAGCAGCAAGTATACCCGATGCGATTGCGTAGTTCATCCCCTGGATCATTAATCCGTTGCTGAAGCTCAATCCGGCCGCATCGCCAACAATCATGTAACCGCTGCCGTATTGCGTGGGAAATGAGTTATAACCTCCTTCCACAACAAGGTGCGCACTGTATTCGGAAAGTTTTCCATTTTCAATGAGCGAAGCTATTGAGGGATGTTCGGTGAATTGATCCATGATATCAAATGAATATATCTTGTCGTCAGCCCTAAGGTGACCCATGTTAATAACAACCCCTAGCGATATACTTTCACGGTTTGTATAAAGGAATCCACCAGCCTCAACACCATCTTCCAGGAATCCCAGCGCATACTCGCCTGCGAATCCCTCCTTACTTGTGAGTCCGAATCTCTCATTAATCGTTGCCTCAGGAAGCTTGACTACCTCCTTTATGCCAATAGCCACATCCTGATCAGCTATTGGTCTTCTTGCTCCCGAATCAATTGCTACTCTAGGATTGGCGCCTTCAGCCAATATAACAGTATCGGCTGTTATTGTATCGCCCTCCTGGACAACCCCAATAACTTTACCGTCCTTGAATGCAAGGTTTTCAACGGTCACACCAGAAACAAGCATAGCCCCCGCACTTTCCGCCCTCTTTGCAAGGAACTGATCAAATTTGACACGAAGAACGCTATATCCTGTAACGCCCTGCAAAAATTTTTTAGATTTTATATTTACATCAATACTTGAATCTTTGGTTAAGAATCCGACACCTTTAGAGGTTATGTATCTCTCAACCGGAGCCATTTTATTCCAGTTGGGTACTATCTTTTCGAGGTCATTACCCCAAAGTACGCCGCCTGAAATATTCTTCGATCCAGGCGGGTCCGCGCGATCCACCAACAAAACGTTCATTTTCTCCGAAGCGAGCTTTATTGCTGCAGATGATCCAGCAGGTCCTGCACCAACGACAATAACATCAAATTCGCTCATTGATGGTAATTGATCCAAATCTTATAAGCATGTTGCACAATATTGGGGCGATAACCTTGACTTCGGGGCAACAGACAGCAAAACAAAGAAATCTGCACAAACAAGGAATTCGGAGAGAAAATAAACAGAGAGGAAATAAAATAAATTATCGCATCCTTTACGTGGAACTCGAGAAAATATATGGCAACACAGGTTGGTGGCCTGCTGAAACCAGGGACGAGATAGTCATAGGTACCATACTCACGCAGAATACATCATGGAAAAATGTTGAAAAGTCTATTGATCAATTGAAAAGTATTGGGAAATGTAGCCTCGCCGCAATCTCTTCTCTCCCCATGGAAAAGCTCTCCCAGGCGGTACGAAGCTCTGGTTTCTACAACCAGAAAGCAAAGAGGCTCCATGAACTTTCAAAGAAGATTGTTTCTGAATTCGGGGGACTTGACAAGATGGCTTGCCTTTCAGATTCTGAGCTTATAGACTTTTTCTCGTCGATGATTGGCGTTGGGCAGGAGACGCTTGATTCGATTATGCTCTACGTATTTGATAGGTCTCATTTTGTAGTAGACAAATATACGCTAAGGATCTCCATGAGGATCGGTATAGAGCGCGCTCCAACTATACAGACGGTGAAAAGTCATGTTATGGCTGATATAGGGAATGATGTCGGAGCCTTAAAGAATTTTCATGGGGCGCTAGTATATCTAGCAAAGGATTACTGTAAAAAAACACCCTTGTGCAAGGAATGTCCTGTCAGGAAGAGCTGCGACTACGGCATGGCACACGTTACGGGACTCTGACTACGTTTCCGTAGCCAATTAATCTCCATCTGTTTGCGATCCTTCTTCCGATTGCAATCCTTTCGTTTTCAAAAGGAGCTGTTGGATATTTTAGGCTGATTTCCACATTTTCATCCTTTACGTTTGTTACAACACCAACAGTGTTTGCAGTACCAACTGTAAGCATAAGGTTTTCTTTGTTCCTTATTGGTTCTATTGGGAGTTCTTCTTGAAATCCTACGACTCTCGAAAGGATATGCGCATCTATGGTTACTTCAAACGCGATATTTGGAACTTTTCCAGGATGCCCGGCAATTCTTCCGGTAAGTGAGTCTCCCTTGGTAAGATAAGGATCAAGTTTGGTACCAACAGCAGCGAGACCGCCAGGTTTGAGTGAATCATATTCGCCCTTTCCGCATCTCAGGGACGTAATATCTGTTATGATATTTTCCCATATTTGTCTTCCACCTTTGGCCAGCTGCATTCCGGGCACGATCTCTATTTCCTCTCCAACTTTGAGCATCCCATCAACGATCGACCCTCCTATAACTCCGCCAACAAGATCCTTTGGAGCAGCACCCGGTTTATTTACATCAAAAGACCTTGCAACGTACATCTTCGCCGGAGAATCCACGTTGTAAGATGGTTGAGGTATGATCGTTGCAATAGCTTCAAGCAGTGTATCGATGTTTGTATTATGGTATGCACTTACCGGGATGATTGGGGCTGATTCTACGATCGTTCCACGCACAAAATTTTTGATCTCGTTATAGCTTTCGAGAGCTCTCTCCCTCGTAACCAGATCGATCTTGTTCTGAACTATAATGATATGCCCTATACCCATGATCTCAAGGGCAGTCAAATGTTCCCTAGTCTGAGGCTGCGGGCATTTCTCGTTGGCAGCAATCACCAGAAGCGCACCATTCATTATAGCGGCACCGGACAGCATAGTTGCCATCAGGGTCTCATGTCCTGGTGCATCAACAAAAGAGACGACTTTAACGAGCTCACATTCATCTCCAGATTTTTCTCTTGAGTAAAATTCCCCATTCTCATTTCTGCATTTGTATATGGGCGTATCGGCATATCCCAGTTTTATGGATATGCCTCTCTTGATTTCTTCTGAATGAATATCCGTTTTTATTCCAGTGAGTGCCTTCGTAAGCGTGCTCTTGCCATGGTCAACATGGCCAACCATACCGATATTCAATAGTGGCTGCGGAAGAGAGGTCATTTCACTCCTTCTTTTCCTCTTCTTTATTCTCCGACTTTTCAGTAGATTCAGCCGGTGGTTCAAGAGGTGCTGGACCGTATTGCAGTACTTTCAAATTTAGCTGTGATATATCTGGTCCAATAATGGCACCGCGAAGTGTAATTCGTTTCCTGTAACCATTTTTTCCCTTCTTCCCCTTTGTATAGGAGACGAGTATTCTCTTTCTTCCTGATGTTTGCAGATCGGATCTTATCGGAAAACCATCATTCGTTGTCCCTCCAGTAATCTTAAGTTTGTATCCCGGAAGGTCAAAGAATATGCCGTCTATTTCGTCTCCGGCCTTTCTTCCGGAAAGAGAGTTCAAGTTCTCCTGAGATACCTCTTTCTTGTATGTTTTCCCGTTTTTTGGATCAGCGATTATCGCAATTGATGTTCCCATTTATTTTCACCTGTTGTCGATATTAGACTCCTCCCCATATAGAGAGGTCATTTATAATTATGTTCACAAATTTCACAAATGACTCATAAATATTGGAGTAGCAAAAGGACTAATAATTTCTTTGATAAATCAAGGGCTCACTTGCCATATTTATATAGGTTTTACAGACGTGAAATCTAGATCAATGGTAAAATAATAGGGGCGAATAAGGTACAGATGATATCCCTAGGAATAGAAGGCACTGCTCACACAATCGGATGTGGGATCGTCGACGAATACAGAATTCTCGGAAATTCGTCAGATACTTATAAAAATTCCAAAGGAGGTATACATCCTAGAGAAGCTGCTGTTCATCATGCAGATCATGTTAGTGAGGTGATAAACTCTGCTCTGGACAGGGCTGGTATCAAGCTGAGCGACATCGATCTGGTTTCATATTCGAGAGGGCCGGGGTTAGGTCCATGCTTGCGGGTGGCAGCGACTGCAGCTAGGGCAATTTCCATTAAGACAGGTAAACCAATTATTGGAGTGAATCACCCACTCGGACATGTGGAGATCGGACGCAAACTTACTGGTGCCATGGATCCGATAATGCTTTACGCTTCCGGTGGAAATACTCAGATCATTGCACATATCAATGGTAGATACAGGGTAATGGGTGAGACCATGGACATGGGCATAGGTAATCTGCTCGACAAGGTTGGCCGTGATCTTGGATACGAATTTCCAGGAGGACCTGTAATAGAGAAACTTTCATTGAACGGGAACAAACTGCTAAATCTCCCTTACTCCATCAAGGGAATGGATTTTTCATTCTCGGGCATATACACAGCAAGTAAACAGCTCCTGAAGAATGGTGAAAGAAAAGAGGATGTAGCCTATTCGATTCAAGAAACCGCTTTTTCCATGATTATGGAAGTCCTTGAAAGAGGTATACATCAGGTCTCTAAGAAAGAGATACTCGTTGCAGGTGGTGTTGCACGAAATAGGCGACTCAGGGAAATGATCTCAACACTGGGAAAAGAACTCAATATAAAGACATTCCTTACCGATGATGAATATTGCATGGACAACGGAGCGATGATAGCTCAGGCAGGGATGTTGATGTTTCAGTCTGGTCGGTCAGATACAGTTGAGACTGCCACAGTGGATCAAAGGTTCAGGATAGATGCGGTAGATGTTCCATGGATTATCGACTCGCCGATTGACAGTAAAGTTGACGAAGGTGCAGAAAGTATAATTCAAGAATGCAACTTTCTAGGCCGGAATGCTTTGAGGAAAACTAGGATAAGGAAGAATTACAGGGATCCTATGCTTGACACATTCATTAGGAAAGAGAGAATAAAGAGGGAAGCTACCATGATATACAAAATGAACGAACTTGGAATACCTGTCCCGATTGTATACGATATAGATTTTTTAAAACTATACACCCTCTATGAAAAGATTGAGGGGGAAAAATTGTCAAACTATCTCGAGAAG
>JAJYVJ010000012.1 GCA_021792045.1 Thermoplasmata archaeon
TTCAAAGGAATAAGGCTTTCGCAATGCCTGTAAAATGAGCATGTGGTTCTACATGACCACTCGCAAAGAGGTTATATTAACCGTTTTCGGCGAAATGCTTTTAAGAATTGTGGTTGCTTTAACCATTATTTGGCAATAGTAGTGCAAACTACATACGCGTATAATGGCATGAAAAGTTTTATTTAAGATATAGGCGTAAATGCTGTGTGGAAGAAATTAGGAACTGGTTCTTTGTTGTACCATGTGTTGGTAATACGGAAAACGCTCTAGATGCGAGTATGGTGTATGCCAACAACGTCAGGAACGGGAAGGTCAATGGGAAGTGAGGTGTAAGTATAATGATAGCAAGAGACATTGGAAAAAGAGCGGAGGAAGTAATATCGATTGTTAAGGAACTCAAAGATTCAGAAGGCTTAAGTGAAGAAGACACCAAGAGAAAAATTATAGAACCATTTTTTGAGGCTTTCGGGTGGGACTTTAGTCTGTATGGAGAAATTATGGTGACCATGGAGTCCAACCTTTCTACCAAATCACAAAAGGACAAAGCGGACTATATTTTCAAACTCAGAGATGCCTCAATTTTTATTCTGGAGGCAAAGTCGCTAAATGCCGATTTAACCGAGAAGGATCGGGACCAGTTGAGAAGATACATGCTACTTGACGGATGTAAATTCGGCGCTATTACCAACGGCCAAATCTATGAGTTTTTAAAAAAGAAAGAACGAGAAATAGAATCTTTTTACAAAATTAATGTCTTGGCATTAGAAGAAGAGGTGGAAGAGGTAGTAAAAAAATTAATCTGGCTTTGCAGGGATACATGGGAATTATGGCTGGAATTAGGACCGGCCGAATTCGAAAAGACAATTGATATTTTGGCATCAGAAGCGCGAATGAGAAGCAAAATGGTAGCCGCGGTTCCGTTAAAATCATCGCCTTCTGAATCTTCCTCACAAGATTCTGGAAAGGCTCCAAGGGGAGCGGCCACTTCTCAAAAGACGTTTCAAGATGCTGTGCTGAAAATTCTTCAAAAGGAGAACGGACTTACGGGTTCAGAAATTATCCAAAGGATAGAGGCCGTCTTTAAAAACAACCTAAATAGTTGGGACTTAGGCGAGCTGCCTACTGGTGGTGTCAGGTGGAAGAACAGAGTCTGGTTTGGACTGCAGTATTTAAAAAATTCTGATAAATTAAAATTGGAGGGCCACAAATACTATGTTATTCAATAAGCAATGTTCCCGCATTCGATCTAAAATCATTTTAAGGCATTGGATCTATGTGCCCCCAAACTGCGGTAATGATCTTCATTTCAGCTATTCTAGCAATAGCATTTCTGATAAAGGTTCAAAATATTTTGAGCATAGTCGGGGGTGTTTATAAATTGAAAAATTTTAAGGAAGAACTGAAAGCAGCATGTAAGAGATCGGCAGATGAGCTCCGCAAAAGTGTTGTTACCAAAACTGACGAAAACAGATTGTATAGAGAACAGAGACAGGAAGCACAGATGGTGGCTGAAACCTACCATAAACTCCTGAAATCTGGTTATAAAACAAGCGAATTTTTCTTGGAATATGTATACAAGGTAGATGGTGTTAAGAGAAAACTGAAACCGGATCTTATTTTCGAGGAAAACGGGTTTGACAACATCGTAGAGTTCAAGGTTTTCTGGGAAGGAGATATAGATGAAAACTCGCAAATAAGGCGTAAAAAGGATGGGAAATTGTTTAAAAGCACAATCGACAAAATTGATTTGAATAAGATACAGCTTTATCACGAAAATTCGAGATTCCTCAACATCAGGTCCATTTGTTTAGTTCTCGCTTACGTGGGTCCAAATTTTCTGGATAATCGCAGGAGTTTCAGTTTGAAATCTTTTGAAAAAAGTTTTGGCGATATCTTAGAAAAAATGGGCAAGTTGGATTCTGAGGTGATAGTTTGCTGAAAATTGGAGTAAACATCCAATGAGAATAAGTGAAGCACACACGAAACTGGACAAGAGATGCGTCATAGCGATAAGGCAGCACAGCGGAATATTCGGCGTCCTTGCGAGAATAGGGGAACGCCTTCCAACCTACACGTTCACCGAGGAGGACAAGACCTACATACAGGTATTCCTACCCAAGAAGGAGAAGCCGAGCCCCAGCATGGCGCCAATCCTGTCGCGAAAAGACATCGTAGAGAAGAGGTCCTACTATTCGATTACGGAGAGGATAAACAACGTCGAGGGGATGAAAGTCATATCCAAGCTGCTGGAAGCTCCTTCAGTTGCCCTGAACGACAGTTACATGCTCAAGGACGAGCTTTACATGGATTTCAGGTTCCACAGCGCGAAGCTGGACGAGATAGACGACATTCTTATGGGGGTGATAGGAAAGAACGAGAACTTCAGGATAGTGAAGATGACGCAGTCTAGAAAAATCCGCGAGCGGATGGAAGAAATGCATCTCCAGACCCCGCTTGCAGTGGTAAGGTATTCAATGCCCATTCCGATGGATAATGAACTAGTGGCATACATTGAGAAAGAGCATCCCGGGGCGGTGGCAGAGATTGAGGGAAGGACGGTATCGGAGCAGGGGATCAAGATCCTCCTTTATACGGAAAAGTCCGTCGACTTCGAAAACGTTTCCGCCATTTCCAGGGACAATAACGTTTACGAGACGAGCATCATAGAGAAAGCCCTGATGGAGGGCAGGAGAATGGGAAATGAGGCAAGGATCCCTAGGATTGCCTTCTTCCTCACCATTGAGAACGGTAGGCTGTTCGACACAACCTTCGTGCCTGCAGCCGAGGCCGACGAATACGTGGGCGTAATGATGGCATCGATGAAGCTGGAGGATGGCGTTCGCCCGAGGCTGGAATATTATTCCCTACTCGACGACAAGGTTTGGGAGTGGATATGAGCAAATTGGCAGAGGCCTGGTTGCAATTTGATGGAAAGATTTACCTTTCTGATCCTATTAAATTTGAGGTTTTGAACAAACTGCCTGTTGGAGTTATCGAAGCCAAAATTCAGATTGGAATTGAGTATGGTAACGATAAAAGTCAATCTCAACCTATCAAAATTATGTACAATATGGAAGATATTTTAGCTACGATCTATTACAAAAACATTCCTCTGGTTGAATCTTTTCCACTTTATTCCATCCCAAGTCCTAATATGACGACCGAAATAAAATTTACGTTCAGACTTTCGGTGGAAGACCTATCTTATATAGAATCTAGAAGAGCAGATGACATTAATGATCTAATTGTCAAGATAAATGGGTTCTATTCCTCCATTGACACAATGAATAGAACGCCAATAGGAAATGGAATTCAATCTTTCTATATATTTTTACCATGGAAATTTTCCCAAAAAGAATGGATTGATTTTTTGAATGCTTTAGGGTATGCAGAAAAATGGATTGTGGAAATTGACAGACCGAGGGTTGAAGGATTTTATGAAGTGATTGAGTTTCTGGACAAAGCAAAGTCAGGACTATCTGATAATTCAAGTCCGGATGCAATCATATCTGATCTGCGTTCAGCATGGGACTGTCTTGATCCGTTTTTAACAAAATTCCAAGAGTCCATAAGTGCTGAAATTAACAGCGGATCCAAGGGAGAAAAAGACCAACCCTCTAAAAGTGAAAGGCTTAACGAAGTTGCCGAAGCCAGTAAAGCAATTCTGAGTGACATTGTCAGGCTGAAAAAGGCGATAGATAAATTAACCCAGATAGGTCCACACAAAGAGAGTTACGTCTCCACCAGGGAGGATGCTATCCTGGCTTACAGATTAACGGTTTCAATGATTTCCTATTATTCAGCATTACTGAAAGAAGTTTCTGAACAAAATGAGATTAGGGGGCAAAATTGAAGATCCCGGAAGATACCTCACCTATTGGTACTACTTTTAATCCAATGGGACTTGATAAATGCAATGAACAACAATATTTTTCAGGAGAAAATTAAAAATGCAAGGTAACAAAGACATTAAGAACTTAATTGAGTGGATAAATAGAAAAATGAACCTAGATGATTTTCATGCGATTTTCAATATTCCATCTGATACTTTCACCGAAATACCTCGATCAATTGGACTTTTAGGAGAGTTACTAGGCTGCTACATAAATCATTTTGGGGATATATCTTACAAGTCATCTATTAAAAAGAGAGAATGTTACCTTCAGTTATTGTTCGCAGATATTTTCGGAGAACTCGCAATTTCTATAAAGATGGCTTCAGAGGGGTATTTCAAATATTCCCTTCGGAACATTAGAGCTACACTTGATCTGATTTTCGCAGGGCTATTTTTCGTTTTATCTTGGGACAATTTAAGTCTAAATGATCCTGAAGGGACCAATCTATTCGCATCGGCTTTCTTTTCTGGATACTGGGGGAAGTTGAAAGAGATAGATCCTGACCAAATAGTGCTGTCAGGTCTTTCAATATTGCCGGAGGATGAAATAGTGATGGTTAGAAAAGAATCTATGAACCTTGCGAATTCTTTCTTAAAACAGGTAATTGAAAGGTTTAAGTTCGAAGAGTCAAAAGTCAGCAAAACTGGAAAGGCTAAACAGATTATGAGAGACGCCGTGGAAAAGGCATTTTCCGAACTGGTGAAATCAGCTCCGAATGCTGTGTGGAATGACCTTCAACATGAAACCTTTGCTCAGACGAATTTCTATCAAGTCCTGATGCTTGACGAACGATTCTTTTTCAGGTCTTGCGAGAATCATGAAAAAGACCTTCTAGACCGGCTCGTAAAAGACCTAAAGTTGAATAAATCTACCATTGAAAATGTTGAGGAAATAAAAGAATATTTAACATTCCGTTTTCCCCTATCAGACGCTACAGATGACAATATAACTTGTGACGATTGCGAAAGGCCACCCCAAATTTTTGGGCTAAGGGGGAGATTGAGCAGTAGAGGTTTGTTGAAGGTAATGAAATTCCAAATGCAAAACGAACCTAGAAAAAAACTTGACAATTGCGTTTCAAGACTTTTTTCAAATGGAGACGAGCAAAGTAAAGGGTTTTTTGGTGACGTCATTTATAGCAAATTGTACGCTAAATTGAATGACTTTTCACACGCCAATCTTGTAGAAGAACCATCAGTAAAGGTGTGGTATTCCGATTTTTTCAGCCCAGTGATCGGATTTATTAAATGCATACTTAACACTCTCCATGTAAATAAAACCGCAGTTGGAGGGGTTTATAAATGAAAAGGGCTATTGACTATGATCAGGAGATTTCCTTTTATCAAGAGGATATTTTGACAAGAAGGCATGTCTGCTTCAGCATTAATCAATTCTGGGTATATATAGGAAATCTTCATGGGATATTACACGCAACCAAAACTGAAAAAAATTAAGTATGAAAGATAGTACGGTCGGCTTTTACATTCTGTCGAGAAAACCGGTTTCATCGATCTTCGCCATAATTTTAATTGTCCGATTCAAAACCTCAACAATCTGAGGAAACATGACCAATTCTTCATTTGATAGCCTTCTACTCTTTCTATCTTTAAGCCACTTATTTAACACTTGATAACCACCTATTTGGAAGTCCCAGACATCAAAACTGATATTTCCGAAAAATTGAGTCTCGTTGATGAAAACATTTTCATTTCTATATTCACAGAACTTTACTAAATTGGTGCCAGACACTTCAAAACTGGTGTTGCCTGTCGGCTTTTCTTTACCTACATGCAAATCAAGGAGTTCGTTACCAAGACGTGCTAACATGAGGAATTGCTCAGAGTCGTGAGTAAATGGAATTCTTGGAAAGTCGATGTTGAGCGCATCAGCAAACTTCTCCCGGTATCTTCCAGAATAGAGAATCGAATAAATGTAGGCAAAAATGTCTTCAGGGTTAGGTCGGAATCCATAATACTTTTCCAACTGCTCTGTTAATGCAGGAGAGATATTGGTTTCTCTTAGGTCGTTTGTTTTACCATTCTTCCCTTTAACTTTTTCCTCGTAGAGATAGAGCGGAAAGTTAACATTACCACCTCTGTAGAAAAGGTTGAAATCCTCAACAACTGTAGAACAAAATGCTAGATTCCAAGGTTTATCTGAGCCTACGGCGTGACCTGCTCTCCCTATGCATAGGGAGATATTGGATCGTAGCATGTTTCTCATGACCTTCGGACGCGGCATGCAGAGAAAACCCCTGCTCTTTCCAGTATAATAAGTATATCTCACATCAAACGGCCTATATAAAATAGGTATAACTAAGTCCCCTCTCAGGCCTTCTTTCTTCAGGTCCTCTTGAGCGTCCACAACCCTCCAATCCCTTACATCTTTCCCTAATTGATATGAAACACGGGCCTGTTCAGGGTCCATGCTCATGAACTTAACAACAGTCTGCTTCACTTCATCAGCTGTCCAACGTATCGTAAGGCTATCTCTGGCAGTAACGATACCCACACTTCCGACCTTAAAGATGTCATTAATCTTCCATGTATCACGAATTGCGAGGCCAGTTTCAGCTCCTTCAGGACGTAGGAAATAATTCGGAGAAGTTGGCAGAAGCATTTGCCAATTCAAAGTTTTTAATCTCGCGCCATCAAGAAACTTGAATTTCTGCTCACGAGTTCCATACAGGTCATAATATAGAATCTCTTGCTTTGAAATTCCAGCATGCCTAACAAAAATAACTATTGCTACTCCAGGCTTTATTTCGAAGACATTCTCATCTATGCCTCCATCTGGTGATTTCTCGTGCAATCTCGAATTACCATGTAAGTTAACGATGTATATTCTATTAAAGCTCTTTAGGAGTGATTGTCGCATTCCTCTAAAAGTAGGGTTGTCCAAGTAAGCGTTGTTTGTAATGTAACCAACAACACCTTCACCAGATTGGTCTATTTTCCATTGGGCAAATCTAATGAATTTTACGTAGTCATCTTGAAGCCATTTTGGATTTTTTTCTCCAAGCGGCTTGCCGTCCAGAACATAATAACCTTGGTCGACAGTACCGTCAGGGCGCGTATATCCTTTGTGGAGTAAATCCTGGATCCACTTGCTCTTATTGACTGAAAGTCCCCGATAAGGTGGGTTACCGATAACCGCTAATAAATTCTCTTTTGCTTTGACTTCGTTTGCAGTAACATTTTCCTCGGAAATCTCTCGCATAAAGGATACTAAGTCGTGATGCATAGATTTTTCCAGTGTATTTGTAAGATAAATCTGAATTCTGTCATTCCCACTTAACTTATAAAACCAACTCTGAACTACGAGACTTAATTTTAGATGAGAGAGGATATAGGGAGTGATTTGAATTTCAAAACCGTAGAAGTCTTTTAGTAAGTGTTTTCGAATTTTATCTTCAATCATTCCAGACTGCCGGTTGTTCTTCAACTCAAGAAGTGCGCCTAAGTAGACAAGACTTAAAAAGGTACCAGTTCCTACTGCAGGGTCTAGCACTTTGACGCCATCGTTGGCTAATCCCATATTTTTGCTAAATAATTGCTTAAGAACAAAATTCACAGAACCTACTATGAACGACACGATGGGTCTAGGGGTGTAATAGACTCCCATCTTTTTTCGCTTAGCTGAATCATACTGTGATAGAAAATCCTCGTAGAATAGTATGAATGCATCTTTCACCGCGTTTGTCCTATCAGTAATCTCGTTCAAAACACTTACAATGTCTGTACTGTTTAATACCTCTATTATCTCATCCACAATCCATGACAGATTTGAGGGTATCAAATCTCCTGAGATATTCAAGAATATTCTTCTTATCAAACCTATGCTCTTAGGAATTCCAGAAGAAGCATTTGTTCTATCAAGGATTAAGCTCGGATGAGTTGCTTTCGCCAAAAAAAGACCATAAGTTATAGTCTGAGCGTACGCGTCTGAGCAATCGTCACTGTTAATATCTGGTATTAATTCTCTCACGCCCTCATAGAAATCATATGTAGAAAAAACTGGAAGTCCCGCTTTGGAATTTATGAGGTCTTCGTCAAGTTGCTCTTTCGAGAGTTCTTTCAACAAGCGAGTTCTTTTTGAAAGCTCCGAAGCTAGTTGTTCAGCAGAACATACTGTTCTTTTAGAAAACCCAGAGAAATTGAGGAGTAACCTCGTGAAAATTGTGGCTTTCTCTTCAGTAAGAAAGAACCTTAGTTTTTCTAGGTCTGTTTCTGCGAATAGCTCGAAGTCCTCGATCAACACTCCATCTCGGATCAACAGAAAACGGTGATAGTTAGTTAGCAATATATTGTCTGCACTAGCACGATACTTCTTGATTTGATCACTATCTATTTCCCTGTCAAGGTCTACGTCGAGGTCTTTAGTTTCTATATATCCAATTTTTGCACCTCCTCTGTAGACCTTGAAATCAGGTGCTCCTATGTTTCCCTTCCTTTGAGGTTCTTGAATCAACTTTAGATCCGTAGCTAGATCTCCTATCAAATTCTCAAAAGGAGTTCTAAAAGTCATTTCGGTAGACATGCCCGTGGCATATTTCTGTCTTATATCATTATAGTAATTTTGGATGTGAGTTAGTTCACTAGAAGGAGAATATGACAAACAAGCAGGAACTCCAAATGGTCTAATTAACATTTCGTTTGAGGCTATGGCGATCATAGACTGTGCACGTCGAGGAGAATATATGACTGACCAATGTAAATTTGGCATGGGAAATTACCTGTTCATCCCATTAGCAGAGGATACATGCATTCCAGTGATGGAATGCGGGAAGTTAACTCTCTTGCGAAATCACAGGCAGCAGAGAAAGCGAACGGAATACAGCATCGTAAGATCGAAATGGGAAGGTCGAGCCCGTATGGTTTGGGCGAAGACTGATACAGAGGATATTAACAACAGGATATGTTCCTCTGCTTCCCCGGTGTCATGCCGGCTGCATGTGAGGATAGCCATATATGGTAAATCGGGAGACCTGTGATCTCCACGAACATGCCCCGAAAGGTGGTTGAGTAATTGTAGCGGATTCCATAAGCCCAAAAGGCGAAACGAACCGCAAAGGATCACAAGGAGTCGGAGGGGATCATAGTACCAGTGACATGAAGGACAGCATAACCTTCAAAGAGGAAAGGATCCCTGCTGTACGCATTCCTGTTTCGGGCAGGGGAGGACTCCATTCCCCGCTTGAAACACAGCGAGGTACGAGGACGTGAAAAGACTCGAACTGTTCCGGAACAGGATCTACCAAAGGGAAAAGGAAGAACCAGAAAGGAAATTCCACAGCCTGCATGACAAACTGTGCAGGATCGACATCCTGCATGAGGCATGGAAAAGCGTTGCAGCCAATCATGGATCTGCAGGAACAGACGGACAGACCATAGAAGATATAAAAGAATACGGAATAGACAGGTTCCTGAAAGAACTTCAGGAACAGCTTGTTAACGAAACATACACAGTTGATGCAGTAAGAAGGGTATACGTACCCAAGGGTGTAATCGCCGGTTGAAAATTGTGCATTTTCGCCGGGATAAAAGTGATCCAGATCGCCGGTTTAATTTTGATCCATTTCCTTATGTGGAAGATGGTCTCAATTGTACGGGCTGGAGGTGTGGAGAATGATCAGGAACTTGAAGGAACGGGGAATGAGCAACAGGGAGATAGCCAGGGAGCTTGGCATTTCCAGGAACACTGTGAGCAAGATGCTCAAGACCACAAGGGTAAAGGATCGGCAGACAAGGAAGAGAGGATCCAAGCTCGATCCTTACAGGGATAAAGTGAAAGAGCTCATTGAGAAGTACAACCTCTCCTCCGTCAGGATACTGGAGGAGATTAGAAAGCTTGGTTATGACGGCGGACACACAATACTGAAGGATTACTGTGCCACTCTCCGCCAGGGACAGAAGAATACAGGCAGTATATCGTTACGAGACTGAACCCGGTAAACAGTCACAGGTGGATTTCGGAGAGTTCGGTTACATTGAAATCGACGGAAAGTCCAGGAAATTATACGCATTCTCCATCATACTCGGGTATTCCAGGATGCGCTACGCTGAATTCACCACCGATATCTCCACGGAGAATGTCATAAAGATGCATCTCAATGCATTCCAGTACTTTGGAGGGTTCACCGACACGATCCTGTATGACAACATGAAGCAGGTTGTCCTTGATAGAAAGATAAAGGCTTCTGAGTCTCGATTCAATCCGAAGTTCATGGACTTCGCCGAATATTATGGGATTGTAATAAGGCTCTGCTATCCCTATAGACCTGAGACAAAGGGAAAGATAGAGAACACGATAAAATACATCAAGGGCAACTTCTGGGCTGGAAGGACATTCTCCGATCTAAATGACATCAACAACCAGTGCACTGCATGGCTGAATAAAATCAATTCACAGATCCATGGAACAACGCATGAGATACCCATGGACAGGTGGAAACATGAGAATCTCAACCCAATCTCTGCAGTTCCCGCATACATGACAAGGAAGGAGGAATCGAGAAAGGTCTCGAGGGACTGCTACGTCTCATACAAGGGCAACAGGTATTCCATCCCATGGAAGTACGCCGGAAGGGAATGCAGGGTCATTGAGCAATCTTCACAGGTGAAGATAGAGATCGATTCCACAGTTGTTGCAGCGCATGAGAT
Organism: Thermoplasmata archaeon; assembly: GCA_021792045.1. The sequence goes on from JAJYVJ010000012.1 coordinate 10,559, forward strand.
CATGGCCAGTACCGGAAGGATATCAAGGAATAAGGAGCATTTCGAGGGACTGCTGAAGGCCATAAAGGATGAAAACAGTGCTGTATATTCCCAGACTGTAGAGACAAGGGATCTGAAGAAATACGAGGAGGTGTCATGATGGATTCCTATGAGAGGGTTCATGATTACCTGAACAAGCTCGGTCTCTCCACATTCGAAAAATCCATGGATTCCTATCTGGAAACAGCACATGACAGACCGTTCATGGATATCCTTGATCATCTTCTCGCAGAGGAGGTGAAGCACAAGCTCTCAAGGAAGACGGAAAACATGCTTAACTGGTCCGGGTTTCCGTTCCGTAAATCCGTGGAGGACTTTGATTTCTCCTTCCAGCCGTCAATTGACAGAACGGTGATAGATGATCTCCTGACATTGAGATTTATACACAACATGGAGAACGTCGTATTCCTCGGTCCACCAGGAGTGGGAAAGACGCATCTTTCCATAGCACTGGGAATGAGATCAATCATGCAGGATATTCCCGTATATTATGTATCGGCTGTGAAGCTCGTGCAGACACTCAAGAGGGATTACGATCTCAAGCGACTGGAATACCGCATAAAGACATATTCAAGATTCCGTCTCATGATAGTGGACGAGATCGGATATCTTCCCCTCACCAGAGAAGAATCCAACCTGTTCTTCCAGTTCGTATCATCCAGGTATGAGAAAAGATCGACCGTCTATACGTCGAACAAGTCATTCAGCGATTGGGGCGAGATTTTAGGGGACCAGGTCATGGCTTCTGCAGTGCTGGATAGAATACTGCACCACTGCACTGTCATTAACATAAAGGGTGAATCGTACAGGCTGAAGGAAAGGAAGAGAAATTCCCTTCCTACGGAAAGAAGAGGTGAGAAGAGTGAGTGAAAGTATTTATGGAGTGGATCAATTTTATTCCGGCGATCTTGCACAAATCTTGATCGGCGTTTACAAGGGGGATGGAAAACAGCGACCGCTTGGAATACCAACGGTCAAAGATCGGATAGTACAGCAGGCAGTGAAACTGATCATCGAACCCATATTCGAAGCAGACTTCAAAGACTTCAGCTATGCATACCGCCCAAACAGATCAGCAAAGGATGCATCAGAGGAGATAAGGAAACAACTAAACTATGGACGTACCAATGTTATTGACATTGACATCAAGGGATTCTTTGATCACATCAATCATGAGAAGATGACCTTCTTCGTATCAAGGCGAATAGCTGATCCATACATCCTCAAACTCATAAGGGAATGGAAGAGGGCTGGCATTGTATTCGAAGGGGAGACAACATACCCCATGGAGGGAACTCCACAGGGTGGTGTCATATCTCCGCTGCTTGCCAATATCTACCTCAATGAACTTGATACCCTGTGGGCAAGGAGGAAGATGCATGACAGATACGGAGAGAATGCCCGGAGGAAGATGCATGACAGATACGGAGAGAATGCCCATTTGATTCGCTATTCTGATGATACTGTGATCCTCACAGACAGAAATCCTGAACATGCAATGGACATCCTGAAGAGGATAATCTCACTCCTTGATCTTGAACTGAACATGGAGAAGACAAGGATAACAACAGCACAGGAAGGCTTCGACTTCTTGGGCGTTCATTTCGTGAGGAAATGGAGCAGGCACAAGAACAAGGAAGCAACATACGTATATCCAAGCGAAAAGGCAGTGGAGAACTTCAGGGAAAATATAAAGGCAACGATACCAAAGAATTACGCCTTTAGAAAACCCGTGGCAATGGCAGTGAAACAGGTCAATGCAATAATCAGGGGATGGTACAAATATTACAAGCACACAAATGCCAGATCAATTTTCGCAAGATTGGAGAGATACATTGACTGGAAGCTTGCAAAATACTACTGCTTCATTCACAAGATACCAAGAGTCTCATCAAGAAAAGACATATATTATAAAGTCCGTGATTATGGAATAGAAACCATGAACTGTGGAATAAAATATGTCCGTAATGCCTGAGGTGAAGAATACAGGATAGCTGTACTCGGGAAAACCGATTGTCCAGTTAGAGGTGGAAGGGGTTGGAGAAATCCAATTCTTTACCCTACTATTAGTTTGTGAAGAAATTGATATAGAGCGTTGATATCCCTGCCTCTCCAAGAAAACTGGTGTAATGAACATTACATCATACAGAAATTTGATTTATAAACCCTGAAAATCTGACTGTCCACGACATATTTAGGAGTGTAATTCCTAACGGTTAATGATTGCCATAGGTTTGAGGTATGTATCCAATTAACGAAAAAGGCGCGACCGGTAAAATTCTAACTTTGAGGAGTTGAGGACTTTATCCAATCGCGCCCAAGTGGAAATAGGCAGGAATCATATAGATTTTGCTAATAAACATTGAATTCTTCTTGATACTATAGTGTCAAAATCAGGAATGTCACAAGGGAGGTGCCACCACTCACTATCGTCAAGTCTCGTACGCCTATCGGTTTTGAGGTCAAAGCACTGCTTATAAAAAGAGACGACCCACTTGTCCACAGGACTTCGTAGCATCTCTTCGCTCAAATTTGACAAACAAGGACATTCAACAATTATGCAATCTTCATCAATTTCAAGTTTTAGGTTATTGCAAAAAAACCAAAATAATAATCAAGTCAAAGAGGTCGCTCTTCCCTAAAACTAATTTTTTTCTCACCCAAATGAAATTGGCATAACCCAAAAGTATTAAAGAAGACATACTATCCTTCGTATTATCCAATGAAAATCCTTGTCCTGGGCTTGTTTAATTGGAATACAAAGATTTTAGTGCCATCAGAATTAATTCAAATAACAGACATAATATTCAATAACAACGGAACCATTAAAACTCGGGATGATGGTTGGTACGTCTCAGACAAGGAATTTCCCATAACTTTTGAAGGTAATAAAATCGACTTAATGGTAAGTTATTCAAGATTAATTGCTAGACTTGATATTAAAATTGATGGTCCGGGGAAAACAGAGTACAACCTCAATCGAATCTTTGAAGTGCGTCGCGAATTAATGAACGTATTGAACGATTATATGGAGAAGAGGTTAGAAAAAATCAGTAGACTCAAGTTTATTCAAGAAAAGTTCCCGGGAGGTATAAACTTGCCAATGTTCTTTTCCTATGTTCTAGTAATTCTAGATTCTAAATCCCACCTATTTCAAGCAGTATTTAGAAGAGATAAGGATCGCGACTGGAATGGGGTCCCATTTGATGTTAGTACGACGAATTTCTTTACCGTAGTAGCTGATGTGCGTTCTAAGTGGTATCTAAGGGACTTGCTTGTTCCCATGAGAATTGGAGGGGGAATATTGATTATGGGAGAATCAAGCTATAGATTTCTTCACAGGGTTATCAACCTCATTTACTATGTTGGAATGACTCGAATTATTAAAGAAGTTGGAGTCCAAGGTAATTCATTTGTTTTCAGAGATGGATTAATGCCAATCGTTGGAAATATTGGCGAAGAAATGAGCAGTTCACTAATACAGAGGACGACCGAAGAAAGACTTCAGAAACTAAATAAGATGCTGATTCTTTTCACATTTACACTCATTAGCTTAACGGGAGTCTTGGTGGTATTTTCTTTCTATGCTGCAGGAATCATTCGAATATAATTGCGTGTTCACAGAGATGGTCCGTCACGCTTCTTGCGGGAAATAATTTGATGAAATGTATAAACTATTTGCCCACATGTCAGCTGGAATACTTGTTTTTCCAACTTCATATGACAGTTACTTTCATTGCGGGGAATCTCCCAATTTAGTGTCAATACCACTAGCATGGGAGTCATGGAGGACGTTCTCTGCAAGGAACTCAAGCATTCCTTCCAGCCGGGTCTTGAGCATGTCCTTCTCGCCGACGATCTCCGCCATCTCTTCTATGTCCTTCTTTGTTTCGACTGCCTGCAGGCTGAGTTTCTCATATCTCTTTCCCTTCTTCTTGGCGATTCCCTTCAGCCTGTCTATGGTCTCGTTGAGCTTCGTGATCTTGCCCTCATACTCAAAGCGTATCTTGGATGCAAGCATCTGCCTCTGCTTCTCCACTCTATCGGCTATGTCCGGATTCAGGTCGGATGCTGAAAGAACCTCACGCAACCCTTTCATCTCATTCAGGACAGCGATCAAGGAGCGCACCTGATAGCTCATGGTGAGGAAATTCGGCGACGACGGATAGAGTTCATCCATCTTGTCCGGGGTTATTGGAAACGTTGGATGCTTCTTGTATATTGCGCTGACTATATCCTTCCAATGCAGCGTTAGGTCTTTGTATATCTCATTCTTCACGCCCTCGAATGCGATCTGGATCTTCTTGAATTCATCCTCCAGGGTATTCAGCCGGTCTCTTGGAATGACGTATTGCTTATCCAGCTTGAACGAGGCAATCTTCTTGCATGTCCGGTAGAACCTGACCTTCTGGTAGTCCACCTTTGACCTCTGCTCCGGATCAAGACGATAGAATGCAGATCTTATATGCTCCTCGAGAACGGATATGTTTGTGTTGAAACCCTCGGTTCCGAGTTCCACCACAAAGAACCGTTCCAGCGGCGATTCTATCCTCGGGCTTGCGCCGGACTGTCCTGCCTGTGCTGCAATCCCTTCTCCATCCACTCCTACTTCGCGTCCTAATCCGTTTTCCTTTGCTTCCTGTTCCGTCATGTTCAGACCTCCATCAGTATGTTGTCGCCCGAAAACCTCTCTATGTGCATAGCATGGGAATATTTCTCAAGCAGCGGATTGCTTGTCTGTATCATCACGCTTGTCAGATCCATCCTGCTGCATTGCCTTGCCACGTTTTCGTCAATGCTGTCTATCCCATCGCTCACAAGAACGGATTTGTAGTCCCTTCCGTTCTTCAGGACATCCTCAAGGCACGCGGTAATGTTCGTTCCGCCGTCGGCCTGAATACCTGCCAGCGTTTTCAGGAGTTCCCACATGTCCGAAATAGGTTCCCCCAGCTCGGTATCGAACAGCCTGAGCTTCAGGGTTCCGCCATGTTCCCTTACGGTCTTCGCCATCCCGATCACGCTTGCCGCTGCGACGGCAATCTTCTGTGCGTAATCGTCGATGAATGCAATTCCGCTACCCATACTGCCGGATTTATCCAGATAGACGAGGTAATTGTTCATGCTGGAATACCTCTCCCTGACGTGAGCAGTCTTGGATGCGATCTTATAGTCAAGGAGATCCTCATCAAGCATGTCCTGTGGTATGACGTCGGGTATTTCGGAATAATAGAGCATTTTCCTTGCACCGATCGGTATGCCTCTCCTGACTGACGGCTTCACATGGGATTTCCCGGTATCGTCGGTATTGAGTCTCTTCATCACCCTGGCGAGTGATATCACAAACTTGTTCGAGAGTATGTCACGCATCTCTTCCGGGTCCGTAAGGCGTTTCATAGGAATCCCGGTATGCGAGAAGGAATTCAGCATGGATATCATGTCGTTGCTTTGCTGTGTAGCCTGTGCCGCTGCCGAGGACATCGTTCCCATTATGCTGCTATAGAGGGACTGGTTGGTCATTGTGCCGCCCTGCAGGTTGTTCAGCGCGTTCATGAAATTGTTGAAGTTAAAGGGTTGATTCCCAGGCTGATTATTCGGTTGATTTCCCTGCTGATTCCCAGGCTGATTGCTGGGCGTATTGCCGGGTTGATTTCCCTGCTGCTGTTGGTTCTGCTGCTGCATCTGCTGCATCAGGGAAGGTGGAATCGAGCCCTGGGCTTCCTTGGCCTTCTCCACGTATGCCTGCAGGAAGTTCTTGCTTGCCATCAGGGAAAGCATCGGGTTCCTTGACACCTTGGCATTCAGTTCCTGGTATCGTGGATCCGCCATCTCCTTCTCAAGCAGTGACTTCCATGAGTTCTTGGAAAGGGGATTCAGGACGAGCTTGTCATAAGGCATGTAATGCATCAGGTGTGCATCCATCAGGAAATGCGATCCAATGGTGACGTTCTTGTCGGAAAAATCCCTCGTCAGATCAAATGTCGCAGACCTGACGGTCGGGTCCTTGTAGGCATTCTGGTCCATGAATGACTTCCACTCATCAGGCCGGATGATCTTGTATTTCTTGTTATAGTAGGATTGTGCAGTCTGCATCAGACTATACCCCCTGCAATCTGTTTCTTGACGTCCTGGATTTTCTTGAGAACGGATTCTGCGTCATTCACGAACTGCGTGACCTCTGCCTGGTAGACGTCAAGCATGCCCTCTTTCTTGACTAACTGCCCTGCCATGTTCACAGCTTCGAGGGCTTCCTTCTCAGCATCGCCGAGGTTGCCGTTCTTCATCAGATCCCCGACCTTCGTAAGCTTCTCCTGTGCTGCCCTGAGTTCCTTCGGGTATAATGTGTCAAGGGCCTTGTTGAATGCGTTAAGCTGCTCGTCATTGTCCTGCAGAATGTATTTCGCCACATCAACGGCAGACTTCTTTATAGGCATGTCCATGAGCCATGAATACGTTGCCACAAGGAACGGAAGGTATGTTTTTCCTATCGCTGTCCTGTCAGATACGAAGATTCCGTTCATCCTCATCGTTGAAACGAGGGTAGCGATAATGTCTGCAATCTCCCCGGCATGTGCCTTCTCAAAAGTCTCTATTTCCGCATAGGCCTCATCCAACTCCTGCATGGATATGCCGGTCTTTACTGCACCGTTCTTATTCAGGTTAAGCATGATCCCGTTCTTGATCTTGTCAGACGGTATAGGTGAAACAAAATGCTTCAACAGGATTCGGTCGTAGAATGCCTGCAACTCATCCCCCTGTGGAAGTTCATTTGACGCGGCGAACATGGATATCAGCGGAACAGAATGCACGGTTCCGTCGGCATCCACGAAAACCCTCTCGTTCATTATGTTCAGAAGAGTGTTCAGCGTTTCGGAAGAACCCTTGAAAACCTCGTCTATGAAGGCAATGTTGGCTTCCGGCAGCTTTCCCTTCATCATCCTGACGTATTTGCCCTGCCTGAATGCTATCGGATCTATCGCGCCGACAATGTCGTCTGGTATGCTGTACTTGCTCAGAAGGTAGTAATAGAATTTTCCACCTATCCTGTCAGTGAGGGATTTCAGCAATGCCGACTTAGCGGTTCCCGGTTCCCCTATCAATACGCAATGGTTTCTGCTCAGTAATGCAAGCAGGGCTACCTTTGCCTCCTCATCCCTTCCGATGAACTCGGAACTTAGCTCCGCCAGTATCTTCCTGGCTTTCTCTTTATGGCTGGCCACTCTTTCTTGCGGTTGTAAAACTGTTTCCAATTTCCTCAACTCCTCAGCACTACATCCATAATGTGCATATATAACTTTGCCTATATCTGATACTTATTATCGCATTTAAAAGGAGATACCATAGTATCATTTTCACACAAACCAACTAATTGCGATATCTTTTAATGCGCGAAGATATGTGTTCATTCATTATGACGGTAGATCAGCAGGAAACAGAATCGAAACCGGCGAAGAAGCCAAACAAGAAACCATTCAGTTACATCCCCGGAGATAAAAGGTTCAAGGACCCTGAATCGCTTGGAATAGACGATTTCTCCATTACCGTAGACGGGAAGAGGATACCGCTGAAGCTGAGGGCAAAGATCGACGGTCATACCACCCAGGTTTGGCTGTTTGCCGATAACGCACCGTACAAACCTTACGAGCTTACGTATCACAAGGAATACAAGGCGTTCCTGCGAACAATCAACGTGATAAGGAAGATTTATGGTTCGGAAAGAGCACAAGAAGAAGGCAAATAATTTGTTATGATCAGAAGGGATCTACAAGAACTGGTCAACTGTTATTTCAATTTCCTTAATTTCCTTAGATACTAGAGACAACTCAGAGATTCAAAGAACACAGACCATTCAGGAAGCAATTGGATTGACTCAGTTACTGCGTGGTTGCTTTCAAACCATCCCAAGATGGGATCGTACAGGAAGGCTAGCGATCTACCGATCCGCAATGCATATGGATGTGAAATTTCTAACGCGCAACAATCGCCATAGCTATAAACTAAAATTTATTATTGTTCTGAGTTATAAAAGCAGAAATGAGAGAATTTTTTCCTATGCAAGTTCCATCACGAAGAAAGAAACCTAAAAGAAGGAAACCTCGTCGTCCGAGGAGTCCATGAATGAGTATTCGACGTAAGAAACCTAGGCCTTACCTTGATTCCAACATAATTCTTGATTATATCAGAAACAGAAAAAATGACTCTGTTCTTCTCTTGGAAACCATTAAAAGAAGAAAATTACGAACTTGGACGTCTTTTTATACCCTTCTCGAGGTAATAGACAAAGAGCAGGAAAACAAATGGATATGGAAGAGAGCTCAACAAGGCGAAACTTTTGACGATATTTTAAGAACAAGATATCCGCGCAATCTTTCCAGAGACGAGTTGAGGTCGGTTTATGATGACGTTGTAAAGAAATTTATGGCTGACTTTGTAGATACCGACATTCTGTATTTGAATGTACCGTATGATGAGGATTGGGATGACATCTTGCAAATGATGGTGAAATCCAACATTTCGATAGGTGACTCAATACAGTTGGATGCAGCAATCAAAAGCGGCAGCAATGTCTTCATTACCAGAGACAGTGGGTTAATCAAAATAATCTCAGAAATGCCTCCGCTATCGAGAAATAATATGATAGCTTCCCTCCCTCAAGATCTTGAAAAGTCACTCAAGAATAATGGTATATTACCGATCGTGCCAAACGGGACGCACTAAATTCTTCATATCATTCCTCCTTGTATTGTACTGGTTACAACTGCATCTTCTATTTAATTATCGTGACTCACTCAGGTCCCATGGAGATGCGAGAATTCACTTCACTTTCTGGTCTCGCGATTTTCCAGTTTTAACCCTTTAAAACGCAAAAAGGGGAACGCCAGATCTTCTGATCCAACATTCCCCTTAATTCAATCTTCTAGTATTTAACTGCTGATGGAAGAAAGTTCCAATAGTCTCTACATTTCTTCCATGCATTTTTAAATACGCGGCTTCCGAAACGCAAAAAGGGGAAGCCCGCCATTGCGAACTTCCCCTCTTATTTTATGGAAGGATGATACCCGATTTCCTTGCAAGATCACTCAACTTGTTATACAGGTCTTCAAGGGCGATATGAATGAGATTCGCATCCGTGAACCTCCCCTCGTCGCCTTCCTTGCGTTTGTATCCATAATCCTTGTTCGTGATAATCTTGTTGATGGCATCCATCAGGGATACCGTATCATCTTCCAAAACCACTGTTCTCATCTTTCTGTCTCCTGCCTTCCGGCGATATAAAATTTAACATGTCAGCCGAACACGTCCGGAACCCATCTTCTGCCTGCACCAAGAAGGACCAGCCGCATATCGTTGAGCTTGTTCACGATCTCGTCCGAAGTTTTCCGGATCTCCTGTGGAACGTCAACTTTCGGCATGTATCCTATCTTTGTCACGTATCCGTTCTCGGGCGTATTCAAGAGCTGGTTAACATGTTCTTCAAATAAATATTTCAACTCTGCAAGGTGATTCTGAAACCACCTTCTCTTTTTAAGCTCGGGCATGTTTTTCAGACTGTCTGCCCTTGCCATCATGTCGTTATAGTATTCCTCGATCTTCTCGTCCTCGAACCCGGCAAGGTCATATCCAAGCCAGTAGAGGGCAGATCGGAGGTATATGTATCTGTTTCTCAGTTCTTCAAGCATCCACATGGCTTCATTGCCAGGTGGCCTTGGTCCAGGCATCAAGCTGTCATGCTCAAGCCGGACCGTCGTCAATACGTTCCTGAAAAATTCATCTTCAGGAACTTGTGTCTGTGGTGAGAAATCATGGAAACTGTCACCGGTAAATATCTTAAGTTTACCGAATATTTCCCTCACCACGTAATTTGTTCTTCTGTCGTTGCTTGTTGTTATCAATCCATAACCGAGCAGATCGTCAAAACAGACAGGAACCTTCGTTCTCGGCACGAAGGGCATGTTCTTACTCCATGCCCTCACGTAATATTCCCTTTCAAAAAACTCTCCATCGACCCGTTCAACCTCCTTGATTGTTTCGTAAGTCACGTATGTGCTTACCGGATCGGGAATGGGTTTTCCGTAAACGTATGGTTCCCAATATTCTGCCACATGGGCATCGTATATGCTTCCGCCCATTGTCAGCTCTACTCGGTCTATTTTTAATTCAACCAACTTTCCCACTTTTCCTCCGCCTTTCGGCTAAATAAAATTATAATTAATGTATTAAGTTTCTCGCTCCATCACTCTGCGCGTGGAGCCAGTAAAAATGTTATGTTCGTATATCCACGATTTCCGGAATACCTTACAGTAACCGGATAATTTGTTTTCAATTCGATTTTAAGTTCATCGTTTTTCTTGAGAAATCTCAAGAAGTTCATGAAGTACTCAGCCGGATACAGCGCCGATACAGTGTCCGGTCCGTATATCCTAAAGTCCTTCATCATGTCAATAGGTATCTCTGTTTTCACTTCTTCGCTGTCAGATTTTGCTTTCAGTATGACAGACCTCGTTACCGGGTCCATCATGATCTTGAATTCATCTGATACATGCTCTGCTTTTCCAAGAAAATCTTTCAGATATCCAGCATTAATGACGAAATAATTTTCCGCCACAATGACTGGCATCTTCGGGGTTGTCACTTCATTCGGATCGAGCAGCGGAATCCTTATAGAATTCAGCCCGTCACTGACGGTACATGTTTCGCTCTTACTCTTGTTCCACTCAAACGTTACTGTATCCTTCGGATTCAGTTTCAGGTCCAGTATCTTACCCAAGGCGATCGCATACCTTGCGTCGTTCTCGTCAAAATACCACTCGATAAATGTCTCCCTGCTCATGACCACGTCTACCATGGCCACGTGCGCCGGGTCCACTATTCTTGTATGCAGCCCTTCCCTTGAGATTTCGAGTATACCCTCGTCCGCAAATCTTGTCAATATTTGCAGTACTGGCTTGAGAAGACCGTAATCCACTCTGGATACGCCTCTAACGTTATTCAAGTGTATTTGCATTAGCTTCTTCTTCTCAGCCTCGCTCAACTCCGGGGCGACTTTCGCAGGTTCCTTATCTTCCTGGCTCTTCGCCAGTTCCTCTGCTTTCGCCGCCCTTCTCTTTGCTGCACCAACAAGAAGACCCGGTTGGTCGTATTCATCTACAGTGGCGTTCTTTGGCTCATTGCTTTCGCTCTGTGCCTGGACGTCTACCTGTTCCGTCTTCTGTGGTTCTATTCCCTCTCTCTTTTCCGATTCTGTGGCTTTACCCACTTCTGTGTTTTCCATTTCTTTTTTCTCCTCCCGGAATTCATACCGGGCAACATAGGGGGCTTAACCCTCCCGATCCGGATTGTTCGTAATACAATCGATCAGCCTCCTTGGGGCTTTGTCATACTTCCGCAAATGATCCATGGACTGTTCAAGCGCGTAAATCGCCTGGCGTCCCTTATTATCCAAAACCTCATAGTAATCTATCGTGTCTATCACCGCAATCATATCCAGATCGGGTTTGTCTGTTACTGCCCTCACAAATTCCACCAAGTCCTCTGTCGTATTCTTTGAATACTTCAGGATATACCTGGCAGTTTCCTTTTCATCTCTGCTCATTCGTTTCATTTTTTCAATTCCTCCGCCCTTTCGGGCAAAATAAAATTATTGTTTTCCGTTCCTCAAGGATATAATCATCTCGACCCTTCGATCTACAGACAATTCCAAGACTTTCCTGAGTTTCTCTATTGTATGTTCGCTATAAGCCAGGTAGAGCCCTATTATGGACTCTATAGCTGATAGCATGATGTCATCACTTATTTGTTTCTTTGTTGCTAATTCCAGGATGTCTCTTATTGCCTGCTTTACAGCATTATACTTCTGCCTCTCCTCTGGCTGAATACTATCCTCAGTCGGAAATAGTTTTACCATTTTTTCCACGTCTTTGTCATTCATGGCTACATTCATACATAAACGCAAAGAGGGGAAGCCCCCTTTCGTGAACTTCCCCTTTACTTTTTAATGAAATCAAGGCAAAATAAAATTAATGTCGATTTAAAATTCAAAATCCTGTGGTCTGATCGGCAGAACGACAGGGATAAATTTTTCCTCCTTTTGAGGAATCTTACGTATAGGTTCATCACGCTTTTTCGTATTGAACTCTTCGTCGACTTCCGCGGCCAACTCATAGGTTCCAGTATCGTCCCCGTCTTCGTCGATTATCCTGGTGATCGTCCCATCCTTTGCGAGTTTTTCCACAAATTCCGTGACGCTCATATCAAGATTCTCACCGCAGTTAGGACACTGGATCTTATATGTGACATCCGCATCGTCCTCATCATACGACCTAACGTCATTGAGCCATTCCGTCTCCCAATTCTTGTCGCTGCCATCATCCCTGCATGATAACATTGTATCAATATCGGTCAAAATACCGGTAACGCGGTATTCGACTTTCACATTGTTCACTATTGCATAATTACATTTCTTGCAGTTCATTTTGCATCTCCTGCAACATAAATAAAATAAATTATCCGATTACGCGGAAAATTCCATCTTTAACGATTATTTCGACTGTGTCGCCGTAATCACCATGTACCATGTCCTCAACAAACTCATCAATCAACCATGGGTTGTCCTCATCACCATACGCCACTACGTATTCCCCCGGGTTCATGTTAGTAAGAACAATGTCTTCCATGCTGTCGCCGCCACACTCGTCCTCAATATCTTGCAAGCTCAATTCGCTTGAATAAGCTTCCTCTTGTCTTTTCCGCACTCTCTTTGCTGCCTTTTCCAAATAGTTTTCATGATGCACCAGGTCAGAAGTCATGCTAACCTGTTCATCAAATAAATCATTGTTCATGGCTACATAAATTAGAGATCGGCTTCCACCAGGTCTCTTAATACGATTTCAACGCAATCATCTGTACTCAGATTGCTTGTATCTATGGGTATTCCTTTCTTCTTCAGGATCTCATTAGCTTTATCCATTTCCCATCCCCATCCCCAACCGGATGATTCATCAACGCCTCGCGGCGTTATTCTGGTCACCATCAGATCATTATCTTCCAGCAGGGCATGACTCGCCATCATGTGATAAACCATATCTTTCCTGCTTTTAAACGCTTCAATGATTCCTTCCTCAAAGCATTCACTGCATAAATGATATCTGCCATCACTTAGGTTTGTCATTCCTTCAAGACTATTACGGAAATTGGTCTCTGCATGGTATTCTTCCCGTTTTGGTTTATTAGATGTGAGACTGCTTTCTAATTTCCCAAAGCTTTCCCAATCACTATCCATATTCTTTCTCCGCCTTTCGGCAAAATAAAAATTACGGGATTCTCGGTGCGACCATGACATATCCCTTCACGTCGTCGCCGTTCTCCCCGATTTTAAAGTTCAATTTTATAGGGCCGGGATTCTTTTCTTCCACGACCTTACCGTTTTTAGTTGTTTCAGTTGTTGTTATAAATCTGACCATTACATCTCCCTTCTGGAAATTCCTGGTCACCTTTTCAAGTATATGTGTACTGAACAGGGATGCAATCCCTTCTTCGCCCTTGAAGTCTCCTTTCAGGATCTTCACTGGCAATTCCATTTCAGTCTTTTCTCTTGTCGCAGACAGAATCAGGTTAGATTTGTCTGCAGTAAGTTTTACGTCGTCTGCCACATCGGCAGCCACCTTCAACGCGGTATGCAACTGCTTTCCGTTCACCACCGCACCAGTTTTGTAGTTTATATTTGGTATGTTCACGGTCATTTTCTCTTCGTAGATGGGGAATGTCTTCACAAACCCATCCGCTCCCGACACCGTAACTAAATCCTTCTTCTGGGAGAATTTGATTCTGCCCTTGATATACATAAGGACACCTTTCAAATCATTCAGGCTTATCCCGAACGTCTGGTCACTGTTTGTGTACTTTATGCAACGCTTTGCATCGATATATTCGACACACAACGAAACACGTGCTATGTCTGCACCTGCAATTCTTATTCCGTCCTTGGCCCCTGACATCAATACATGATCGACGTCAATCGACTTGAAGACCTTCATTGCATCATACAGTGACATCTGATCCATCTCGAACGATAGACCGTCCTGTCCACTCTCAATAGCTGTCCTCTCCTCTCTCCCAATAGTTGTCGTTTCAACCATTTCTTTTTCACTCCTTTCCCGGAATTCATACCGGGCAACATAATCAGGTCAACGGATAGGCATTAAACCCTTTCCATGCCTGAAATGCCGGGTCTACTTGTATATGT
>JAJYVJ010000124.1 GCA_021792045.1 Thermoplasmata archaeon
GGAAAGAAAAGGTCTTTCCGGATGCCGTTGGGGCATCAATAAAAAAAATGTCCTCCGGCTGTTTCCAAATGTCTTTGATCAATGCCTGAAATTTATGAAGATTCACACCTAGTGCAGATTCATCAGCTAACTGGAGATATTGCGGCTTGAAGTGAAATGTTTTAGTGTTCATGCTACAACGCTTTCAGACGTATGGCTCAAAGAACTTGGAAGCGTCTGCAATAGGAACACCTTTTGCTAGAATATACTGTGAAGACGCCTGCTCAACATTTATTCCGTGTTTGCCGCTCTTAATGTAACCGAGGATTTCACCAAATCTTTTTTCCCCCAGCAGCAGGGACAGGCTGTAAAGGTTAAGTGTCACCTCTTTGATTTTCTGATTTGACTTTTCTCTTACGGTTGCGAGGCATTCTCTTGTATTTCCAAGCCTCACGGTGAATTTCTCAGGAAATTTAACCACGCCATCACGGAAAAAAACGACGAAAGAGAATGAATTTCCCGGCTCCAGTCCCTGTCGTTTCATCCAATTTCTCATTGAAGCCCGCCCGGAATCAGATATTGCCTTGCCCTGTGGATATCCCTCACTCATAAAGCTTGTGGCAATATCAAAAACTTTGGTATACCGGCAGTCTGATAATGGTTCCAGTATGCTTAAAAGAAAACCAAGATCGGCAATTTCACCATAATTAGGTCTGTGAGAATTGTATCCAAAAGGTATCTGCTTTAAGCCCAGCGCATTATTTATGGCATAGGTCATTGCGATGTCGCCAATCCATGGTGATGTAATAGTCGCACCAGCAGCACCAGATTCAATTCTGCTTCTATAATATAGCGGAGAGAGCAGGGTCAGTTCATACGCTTTCATTCTACTCCTCTTTGTCCTCATTTTCTTCAATTTTCTTTTGACTTGCCACTCTCTTTTTATCTTTCGGCAGTATTTTTGCGTATTTGACCAGATCCTCTGAATCCGTCTTTAGTCGGTTGTAAATAGCCTGAAGATCTGAACCTGAAAGATTGTCGATAGTTTCCATGAATTCTTTAAGGTCATCACCAGTTACTATCTTTCCAGAGTGTTCGCTCATCATTGTTTCGATGACGAATTTATTCACTGAATCTTTGAACTTTTGTGGATCCTGATCCCATTTTAAACCAAAGCTTTTCGACACGGTATAAGAAGTTACGGGAAGCTCTTCCTCGCCTGCACAAATCGCAACAACATTATTTTTAATGTTCGGTCCCGTGATGGATGTTTGGGCCCCATAGCTTCTCTCCTTAAGACAAAGGAGGACATGCACCAGAGATTCAGGTGTAGGATTAATCATTGTGATGAAAGACGGGAACAAAACCCCGGGTGTTACATATTCTGTGTTGAAAAGACTCGTTCTGTTTTCACCCTTAGCCCTGTCCCACATAGTGCCCGCCTCTGATAATGAGTTATGCGTCAGCTGTTTTGTTATATCCGATCGGCTTCTAATTGAGTAAGAACTTGAGTAGAGGACTCTGGACGGGAGCATGGCCTGTCCAGCTTCTCCGCCTTCAACAACGCTATCACCAAAAATTACTGAGTTTGGATTGGCGAGGTATGCAATGGATCGAACACTATTGTATTCATACTGAGAATCCACCACTTTGAAGGCCCGGCAAAGTTTTAGACCCATGAGTTTTTCCTTGGACTTGAACTTCCGGGCAGGTATCTCAATAACCTCCTTTTCCTGTTCAGCGTCTAACTGCATAACAAAGGAAACAGAAGATTCCGGGTCATCACTCCGGTCGATCAGGGGTGCAATAGTCTCTCTCATTACATAGATGGAAAGAACCCTTCTCCTGTTCTGTGCCATAGCAGGTATACCCTCTTCCTCCTCTTTCGCAAACCATTCCTCACCAAATTTGGAATATATATATTCCCTTATTTTTTCACTCATTTCCTTCACCCATTCTATTTTTTACCCTTTTCCATTTCTCAATATTGTACATAAGTGCAAATTGTGAGATCAGATCCTTCCTGTAGTCATTTGCCGGAATCCTGTTCTTAAATTCTGATCTCATGAGATCAACAAATGCATCAGAAAATCCCAGGCAATGGGATTGGATTTCTTTACCTGAAAATTTCTGTCTGTTTGCGTAATCCCAAATTTTGCCGGCAATTTTTTGCTTCAGGTCAGCATCCTCGCTCCGGAAATACCTAAGGTAGAGTTCCATTGCTTCCCTGAACATCCAGGTGTTGTCGTTGTTCGACACAGGGGGCTTGGTGGATATTCCACATGCCTCATCTACAATTCTTTCCATTCCTGTTTTGTTTACTTCCTTTTCATACCTATCCATATACCACTCAACTCCTTCTTTTATATTTGGATACTTGTTCAAGCCTTTATCGCCAGAATTTCCCTGAAGACTTCGCCACAAAATCTGAAAAATACCTCTTTTCCCTCTGTTAACGTCGTGAATTACCCAAGCGAGAGCATTCTTTGATCCGCTAATTTTTGAGATATTGTACATCAGCATGAGTTCTCTGTTAACCGATTCTAGGCGATCGATCCTGACCTCGTCCATGCTCAGGTTTTTAACCCAACTGGGGGCGTTGTCCCATTGAAACATTGGAGTGAAAATTCTCTTCGATGACATCAGGGATGTGAGTCTTATCTTCGTTCCGGTCTTCAAAATAAAGTCAAGAATATTTGAAATCAGATAGAATTCCTCAACCCTCTTTCGGGGCTTTGGTATAAAGAATATCATATGATAACCCAAGTCTTTTTTCGATCTTTTTCCAACGCGAATTACTAGTTTTGCATCGTTATTTTCATCTTTTTCGTGTTCTATTTTAATTTCACCCGTTCTGCTTGAAACCTCTTTTAACGAATTAACTACGCTCTCCAGGTTTACTGGAGCATAATAATCCCCCAAATAGACATGCACGCACAGCGCTTCGTTCTCCCTTCCCATTTCCTTTCTCCTTAGCACATTTTCCCTCAAACAATATTTGCAAATTTTCCCGTTGAACTTGTTCTCGTCATACCTTAAAACAGTGATTTTTCTGCCCGTTCCGCTTGTTGCCTTGATACCGAATGAATTCTCCTCTTTGAGCGGGTTTTCGGCAAAAATACCACAATATACACACATTGACGACTTGTCTGGTGGATCCTGAATCAGAAAATTGAACCCCGTTGCCCTGCTGAAGAACTCGTTATAATCCACGGTTTTATCCTTTTCAAACCTTGGTGCCAGAACCGAAGATATGGAATTGCAGATTTTATCATACTCCTCCTCTATAAGTTCCAAAGGCTCGCTATTGAAACTGCCTGCATGTGAAATGGCTTCGATGGTCTTTCTCTGCAAAGTATCAGCTTTGTCAAAGACAGCCTTGCCAAATGCGTTATAAGCTTTTTCATCCTCTTGAGAAGAAATGTCATTTTCTGATTCACCTATGCACGCAAGCAACGTCCTCTGTGCACAGGCTATAAGACCGATCATCCTCTTTCTCTGTGTTTCTTTGTCAGACTCTTCTCTGCTTTCCTCGGGCAATTGGAGATAAAAGAACGGTTTTCCTCTTTTATCTCCTTTCATAATCGGAACACCAATCAGTCTAGCCTTAACATCAAAGTCTGGATTCGCATCTTTCCAATCTTCGCCTTGCCAGATCAGAAGTCTGCCCTTGAATTTTTCAATATAAGTCTTAACAATTTTTGGCGTGACCTGTATTTCACGGGAAAAATCAAGTCTGATAGAGTTACCGCTTGGTGCAAAATTATCAAGCAGGGCTCCTACATTTTCTTCTGTCGCACCCATTCCTTCCGAAAAAGCAGAACTGATACTTTCAAGTTCAGCCTCGCTCAAAGGGGAGCCGATAAAGGCTATGGCATCAGGGAAGTTCACAATAACATGCCTACCGCTCTGTCTGAGAAAGCTTTCGAAATTTGAATTCAATTGATCCAGAAGAAGGATCTGCGGAAGATCTGAGAAATGAATCAAGTTGACTTGCTCACCAAAGCTGTTAGCATAGGGTAAAATTAGTTCCCTAATCGCAGAGAATATTGAATCTGTCATATTGGACTTGACCCCGCCCAACTGATCTCCCAGTTTCACATACTGGCTTATGGTAGCGAGTTCAGTTCTGTTCAGTCTGGTCCTGATATTGTTTGCATAATCCATGCTCCTGTTTTCCGCTCTAAGTATAAGAAAGGCAAGATCATTCCACCATTCCGACGGGGATCCTAAAGGCTCAAGGTAATGCGAACAAATTTTTATGATATTCTGTTTGTTCTTTTCCAGTACCATATCAAGATTGTTGGATCCGCTAATTCCTTCCCTGAATAGTTTATCAGCGTCATGCATTGCAATAGCTGCGAAAAAGAGTCTGACATATTTTTCAAGTTCATTTGATACGCCAGGATTTGAATCGAACTGTTTCTTGATTCTATAATCAAGGAGCTTCCCAGAAATAACCATTGCATTGAGAACGTGCGTAAAGTATGTCATATCAGACCAGCCGCTTAATGCTGCGGTGCTTCCGCCCTTTGCCGGTACAAGAAGGTATTCTTCTAGGATTATCTTAAGGGGGCCCTTTTCAGAAGGTTCCTCGGAATATTCGTGTGGATAGAACAGACAGCGAAATCCCTCGTTCATCAAATCTGAGTCAAATAATCTGGAAGACCTTACATCAATGTCACCTGTTATTAACATCACCAACCTTTTCTTCCTCCACAAACCCAAATCCGAGTTTATTTTTGGAACCTATTCCAACAGTCAAAATAAATGACAGAAACTCAAGGTCTGCGCCAATTGTGAAGCTAATCATCAATCCCGGTACCTTAACTCCCTTAAGTCCAATTTCCTTCAGTTTGATTTCCTGTAATTTAATAAATCTAATATTTGGTAGATTCCCCTTTACTTTCATGTACTTGTTCTTGATGTTGGATTCCAGCGCACCAAGGATTTCTTCGGGCGGATCCTTGAAATAATATTTGTTGTCCATCTTTAGTATAATTGGAGACCTACTTTTGACGGTTATGATTTCAGATGATGGAGATACCTGTCTCGTTAGAATGGTATGAATATGGAATGAATTATTGAATATTTCAACTTTCCCGGACTGTTCTAATGCTTGCTTCATTATCTTTATAAGAGATTCGTCAAGGCTGGATATGATAAATACAAGTCTTTCACCGTAAAAACCTT
>JAJYVJ010000125.1 GCA_021792045.1 Thermoplasmata archaeon
ACAAGCAGTGGATCCTCAACATCGCTTTATCTTATGAATGGCTCTTATAATATCACGATTTCTGACAGTGCGGGTTATCAGGCTAACCCGAACGTTATTAACGTCTTTGTAAACGGTTCATCTCAGAGTTATCAGGTTGCATTCACATCTCCTACCAATCTTTCAGTTATCAGATCTCTTAACACTCTGTATATGCTTTCTAACTTTACGCATTCTGGGAACTACTTAATGGGAAACCTGATAAGTAGTGGTATCCCATCCACCGGCATGGTTGTCGACCAGACGAATAACCGTCTATATTATTTAGCATCGCCGGAAGATACTGTAAGCATTTACAACTTAACAACGGGTTCTTACCTACCTTTCTTCAAGTTACATGAAATACACCAAATTCCACTCTCATTGTATTATAGCCAGTCTTCAGATCTTCTATTTCTTTATTCTGTTGGAATTGGAAATTTTTCCACCGTTTCAGTTTTTAACCCTAATAATATGAATCTTGTCAATGAAATGAAGCTTCCCACCTTATTTGAGTATAATTTGGCTAAGTTTTCTGCAGATAAGTCAAATTCAAGCCTCATATTTTTGATGGAGTTTAATGCATCTAGTTACATACCAACGGCAGCAACTATTACTGCATCTGGAACATTGATTCAAATAACTAACTTTTCGAAATTTCCAACTTCATCAGGGACTTCGCTCGTATTTTCACAACCGTCCTACAAAGATGAATTATTGCTGACTAATGCAACCTCGCTTGATATTCTTAATGTTACATCTGGAAAGAGTACCCTTATAAATGCGCCTGTGGGTGATCATTTATTAGTGCCTGTAGAAATTGGCAATTCTCCAATTTTCTTCGTAGGGTTCAATAGCACGGGAGTAGCTGTGATGTTTAATCTCTCCTCCGCATTGTTCTATAATGACGCCGCCTATTCTTTTGTTGCAGTCTCTTCTGCATATAATACTCTAAACGGAGTTGAATACGTTTCAGTCTTAACGCCATCTGAATACTTCGGTGGGATCGTTGCCTTGAACACCTCAACTGGAAAAGTACTGTCTGAAATACTATTGCCTTTAAGCGAAATAAGCATAGCACTCCAGATGTCTCAAACAAATCAGTCCCTCTTGTCTCTTAGTTATGTAGCTAATGCTTCCTCAACAAACGGTCAAGTGTTGATTTTTGGAGTTCAAAAAGCATATAATGTTACTTTTAAAGAATCTGGTCTTCCAAGCGGAACAGACTGGTTCGTAAACATCTCCGGCAGGCAATCTTCGGGTCCTATTAACTCTAGATCAACCTATTCATTGAATCTGGTGAACGGCACTTATTCCTATAGTGCTTCTACATCAGATAAGGAGTTTAAGCCGGTTTATACTGACACCTTTGCAGTAAGTGGATCTTCGCTTTCCGTAAATGTAACATACAAGCCTGTAGTTTATGCAGTCGCATTCAGGGAGTCAGGACTACCAGCTAATGTCCCATGGTATGTCAACGTAAGCGGTGAAACGGTGTCTGGCGCCATCCTCTCATCAATGTTTTCAGAATCGCTGCAAAATGGGTCATATATTTTTGCAGCAACAACGAGTGATTTGAACTATGCCGCTCACTATACATCGGCATTCACGGTTTCAGGGGCAAATCTGTCGATTAATGTTACATTCTACCAGATACGCTTTGAAGTCACTTTTACTGAGACAGGCCTGCCCGCAGGTACTTCTTGGAATATTACCGTGGACGGCGTGAATCATGTAGTTGCTGGAACCAGTTTATCTATCTATTTCTTGAATGGGACCTACTCTTATAGTACTAAAGTAGCAGGATATACCACGGTTAACGGGTCTGGGAACGTTACTGTTTCAGGTAATCAGGTCAGTATATCCATATCATTTAAGCCGATCTCTTCAAGCACCGGTCTTGGTTTGATAGATTACATCGCTATCGGTGTCGTAGCAGCTGTAATAGTAGTAGCTGGTCTTGTTTTGTATTTAAGAAAGAAGAAGTGATTCTGGATACTTGCTACCGTAATGTAGCAAGTGACCTGTTTGCTTCTTCAAATTTATACACCTTTAAACTATCCACCTTACCCTGACGCAAAAACTTATATCGAACTTCTCTAAATTGCAACACATGTCTTAATTCAATCGATTGATTGTAAGGACCTCAATTGCCATTTTAGAAAAACCCTGACAGTTTATAGACGTGTTAGATGTGTAGGAACAATAAGCCCAAATAGGCCGATTCAACAATATGATGCGGGTGCCGGGATTTGGACCCGAGGCACGAGCTTGGCAAGCTCGCGTGTTACCAGGCTACACCACACCCGCTCAAGCTCGGTATCATATCAGCTTTAAAAAATTTCTTGAATTGGTTTTATGTCAGCCATTTAATGATAAAAATAAACCAATAGATAAATTCTACATATATAGAAGGTTTAAACAAATTATAGTAAAACTCCAACTTATTGGGTCTAACTTCCCGAAATTTTTGTCTATTTTAGAAGGATTAAAGTGCCAGCATAACCCTTGTAAAAGTCTTGAAATTCGGTGTCTGTGAAAACTTTAATGGAAATCATATTTGGCAAAAGATCTTATTACGTTTGTCTTGATGAGAGATTATGGCAGCCCTGTTTTTTAGTAAGTCAGACAACAAAAATCTTTTAATATAGGTTGATTTAAAGTGTTAAAATAGGTGAATGACTAGATGATTGTAGCTGAAGAGATGAACAAACATCCCGAAGTCAGGTTTGCAGCAGACTTCGAGATTAGTAAGAATGCACCTTTCAAAACGGTTGACGAGTTCGTCGCACAAATGGGGAACCTTATCAACCCAGATATGTTGATTATGAGGGTTACCGAGAGTCTTTGCCCTCTATGTGCCGATGAAGAGAAATTCGATCAAATGAGGATTCCCGCAATAGTTTATGAGAATTCTGGTGAAGTTAAGCTGATAAAAGAGTGCCCCGAGCATGGTATAACGAGAGAGAAATACTGGGAAGACTACGATATGTACCAGGAAGCTAAAAAGTGGGCAGACAAGGGTATAAGGATTCTTAACCCCAATGTTGCAATGCTTGAAGAGAAGATTATTTGCCCAACGCACTGCGGTCTTTGTGTAAAGCATAAGTCTCACACTGGCCTGGGTAATGTTGTAGTGACAAACCGCTGCGATCTATCATGCTGGTACTGCTTCTTCTATGCAAAGGAAAATGAACCAATCTACGAGCCGTCACAAGACCAGGTCCGCATGATGCTCAGAAGAATGAGGAACGAGAAACCTGTTGGAGCAAATGCTGTCCAGATAACTGGTGGGGAGCCAACTATAAGGGACGACATCATTGATGTGATAAAGATTGCAAGAGAGGAAGGATACGAGCATATCCAGCTTAACACAAACAGTGTAAGAGCTGCTTTCGATCCTGACTTTCCGAGAAAGGTCAGAGAGGCTGGTTCAAACGTAATATACACATCCTTTGATGGTCCTACGCCAAGATCAAACCCGAAGAACTTCTGGGAGGTACCTGCAGCACTGGAGAACTACAAGAAGGCTCCGCTCGGCGTCGTATTAGTTCCTACGGTAATAGGTGGAATAAACGATCACTACCTTGGAGATATCATCAAGTTCGGTCTTTCTAACATAGATGTAGTAAGGGCAGTAAATTTCCAGCCCGTCAGTCTTGTAGGCAGAATGCCTGACAGGATGAGGGAGAAGCAGAGAGTTACAATTCCCGGATGCATCAAGAAGATAGAACAGCAGACAGACGGAATGATTGGCAGGGAGGACTTCTTTACTGTTCCATCAACAACAAAAGTCTCAAACTTCGTTGAAGCCCTTAAAGGCAAAGACATGTACAAGCTTTCAATCCACTTTGCCTGCGGAATGGGTACCTACATCTTCAAGGAAGGCGACAAGGTCACACCGATTACGAGATTCATCGATGTTAGAGGAATGTTCGAGTATATGGGCGAACTTGGCGATGAGATGAAGGGATCCAGCTTCAAGAGACTTAAGAGAGTCGAATCGGTATCAAAGCTGCTCCTGAACCTAGGAAAGTTCGTCGATTATGAGAAAGCACCGAAAGACTTCAAGCTGAAGGATATGGTCTACAATGCATTCACAGATGGTGACTACCATGGTCTTAAGGCATTCCACTACAAGTCTATGTTCGTTGGATTCATGCACTTCATGGACCCCTACACATATGATGTGGACAGGGTTGAGAGATGCGACATACACTACGCTATGCCTGACGGAAGAGTAGTGCCGTTCTGTGCTTTCAATGTCATACCCGAACTTTACAGGGATGCAACTCAGAGGAAATACTCCATACCTGCCAAACTTTACGAAGAGAGAACAGGAAAGGTACTCAAGAGAGAGAAGTACTTCAGAGATTACACCATGGAAGAGAAGCGCAAGATCCTGAAGTTCTATGAGGACAGCATTGGCAGAAAGCTCAGGGAAGATGAAATCGGCCTGAATCTGGAAGAAGCAATCCCAGTGATATCTTCCTCAAGACCAGAGTAATCCCTTAATTTTTTATTATTTTTGATAAAATACAAAATTCTGGATAACACCGCTGATATCCTTATCCGTGTATATGGCAAGGATTCAGCAACAATTCTTTCTAATTCCATTTATGCTGTGGCCTCCCTTATATACAGGAGGCGGCTGAAAGCGAATGCTGAACATACCGAAAGAATAATGGCGGAAATTACACCATACCTTATGGTTGATATGATGAATTTTGTAATTTCTGAATTCGAGACGAACAGGACACTCTATTTCTCTTGCAAGTTGCAGGGTTCAGTCGTAAAATTAAAGGGACACAGGTTCGCGAGGATTATCAAGCCAAGTAATAGCGTCAAGGCAGCAACTTACCATAATCTCCCTGCTCACTTAGTCCAAGGGTACCTGGATATAACACTTGATATCTGAATTTTTTTGAATTCTGCGGAATCTGAACTTGTGTCTTTGATATCTGGTTTTTATCCTGAAAAGTAAAATAAGGCTCTTTTATATCTGCAGCCGACATGGATTCATACGTACCTGAAAAAATATTCTTTACACGTGGAGTCGGCAGGGCGGAGAGTCAGCTCCAGTCGTTTGAAGAGGCCCTGAGGGATGCGGGAATAGCGCCTTATAATCTCATAAGCG
>JAJYVJ010000126.1 GCA_021792045.1 Thermoplasmata archaeon
CCCCTTAGTCTACCGCTAACCTTGGTTTCAGATGTGTTTCTCAAAGTTGCTTGCACCGATAAAGAAGCTGCTTTTGAAGGGTACTTTTCAAGAGTAGTCTGCACATAGGGATTCAAAATATTTATCGACCCTTTAGCTGAGATTGTAACCCGTTTCCAAATCCCCATATTCTTGTCAGGAGGAGAAGGATTCCAGTCAACCCAAGAGATAGCTAAATCGTTAGCTTTAGGCGGGAACACCTCTATTGCAATGACATTGACAGCGTCAACTTTCATTAAACCTGTTATATCAAACTCAAACGTTCTAAAAGTACCAACGATATTTTCCGATTTACCAATTAATTTTGAATTGAACCATACATTCGCTCTATAATTCAAACCAAACAGATTTAGGAAAACATGTTTACCGGCAAAAGGCTGCGGAAGAAACACCTCACAACGGTACCACCAAGAACACGCAAATGGACTGTTTGGTGGCATTTCCTGATTTGAATATATAGTACCAATTTTATATTCCATGCCAGGGAGATCACGAAGATTCATGCCACAATAAGGATCTTCAAAGATGTTGTTAGAAAGGAGTCCTGCCATAACTGTTTGGGGGACTTCTACTGGATACCAGCCTTCAGCGGAAAATGACAAGGAAGAAATCTCTTCTCCAGAAAATTTTACCTTTTCTGATGTTTGCATCTTCCAGTTCTTGTTGATATCTGTTGGACCAAAGTTAGAATCTAGTATATATACCTCGTTCTGCTTGATTTCGGGTTGCATAATGATCACCAATTTCTCTTTTCTATCTGCTTAGAAAATATGGATAATCCATCCCACTTATAAAAATTCGCATTTTAGACCACTAGGTTGAATTCTTCCAAATGATATTTTCCCTACCTTATTTATACATATTTCTGAAGTTCTATTATTCAAGGCATCGCCATATTCTGGCCTTATTCAGTGTTTGGATAGTGTAGTCTTAACTACATTGTGTGCAGCAGATTCAACTCTAAATGCCACTCTTTTAGATATATTGTCGTGATTCTGCTTCTTCTTAAGCATGTAGTATGTTGCTCCTGGCATGTTCCTTGAAGCGGCAAGATAGAAGAAGGGACGATTTGACCAGACAACTTATTCATGAATCAAATCAGCGGTTTCGATACTTACGAAATTTTGGTTGGGTAGCATATAACCATAAACCAATTAAAAAAGCATTTTCGCCTAGAGCGCTCATTTCAACCCTTACATTCTCGGACGCTATAGGATTGCAGTTAGATTTGACAAAAAGTTGAATGCGGTTCGCAAATCTTTTACTCACTCCGAGTCCAACTTTTCCATTTAAAATTACGTAATCTGGCATGAGAGTATTTACAAGATTCACGATCTCAATAGACACCCTGTTTACTATTTTATTTAGGAATCCAGAAGGCAGTTCAGTCCCAGAATCAAATTGTTTAAAGACTGTTCCCAGATCTGCCTTAGCATTTTTTTCGATGATTGCCATTTTTGTTTTAGCTCCTATTTTCTGGGCTCCATTAAATCTTCTCTCAATACTTTTCCCAGAAATCTCATCTTCCAATTTTATTGTCTTCGATGTTTTGCAAGAAAAATCTCCATATAAATTCCATCCGACAGATCCAGCTACTGGTCTAACCAAATTTAGTACGGTATCTTCAAGCACTATGCCGGCGCCTACTCCCGTTCCTATAATTAGAGATATTAAGTTCCTTGACTTTAGAAATTCAGCTTCAGCAATAACAGCTGATGCTCGATCATCAATAATAAACGGTCTAAAACCTGTTTTTTTTTCAACTTCCCTGACCAAATCGAAGTTTTTGGAACCACTAATATTTGGCGCAGAAGTTACAATATCGTTTTTTCCTACACTTCCTGGTATATCTATCGCAACAAAATCTAATTTTTGTATACCTATAACTTTCAATATTTCGTCACAAACTCCGGTAACGAGCTCTTGCATATTATTTGATGAATTCATTACGACCCACTTTTTCTTTATAGAATTACTATTACAGACGATCCCATATGCTGTCTTTGTACCTCCAATATCTATAGATAATCCATTAATCGCTGGAATCACGACCCTTCATGATCATAATTTAAAGTGGCTTAATTGTTTCCTATGGGACCTCAATACGAGAGAAAAAAGACGTATTTTGGCGCACACATGATTACAGTATTCAAAACAAATTCTAATTATACATCAGGTCTAGTTTGTGATGGTACACTATTTTCAAATGAAGATGCAATTATTGTCATGGCATGAACAGCTATGTGCTTACTATGTACATAAGTTGAATACTATTCTAGAATAGGTGTTGAAGTACAACACAAGAGGGTTTTACAACCATAATGTTGGAAACAAGTACTATGCTTACCGAATCATACCAAAGTGGTTAAAGGTAACGAAAACTAAAAAGACACTCCCGCCTGATGTAGATGGGCGCTGTGATCATGAGCGGCCTTGTTAAGGATTAGGTCATGGGAATACTGTCCGATCCTTAAGACGGCATCAACGCACTTCTATATGGTAAAGCTGAAAGGACATTAATGTTAGTCCTGAAAGAGATATATCCATACTTTTACGAGAGAATAATATACTATGTCATTCTGAGGAATATAAAGCAACTGTCAGTAAAATCTCTAAAAAAATTAAGGGAGTTTGTAGAAAAACTTGAGACAGATCTGAGCATGTTGTGTAAAAAATGATGAGTTATGGGCTAATGAAAGAAATAATTACAAGCATATGGGGGACAAATCAACGCAAACGGTCGCTTACAGTCCTATATGCCTTGAATACAATTTTCTGTATTTAGCCAATATTTCGTCCATTTTTTTCTCACTATCTGGATCAAAGGCACGTACAGGGTTAACTGAAATATTTTTTTTCTCGTGTATTAACTGTTCAGCGCTCTTTATAGATAATAAATTTGCGACAGCTATCGCACCTATGCTTGACAACGGTCCTAATTGTAACTTGTCAATTTCTATTGACACATCGGAGTCTGGCACACCAGTATCAATCAAAACGTCGGCAACATCAATAATGGATTTACCCGTTGGGTGTTTAGAAAGAGAATTTGCAGATCTGTGCTTGGAAGTAACACCAATTACTTTGCCACCCATCTCCTTAAATCTTATTGCTACTTCCAGTGTCACCGGCGTAGAACCACTATGAGTAAAGACTACAAGAGAATCCTGTGGATGAATAATATAACTCTTTAAAATTGCTGCTCCGTAACTTGCATCGTTTTCAAGATGGTCAAACTGAGCAAAGCCCATGTTCCCTACTATAGAGGTAAAAAACGAGAGCGGAAGTTCAATCATAGGTATAAAACCTACAATGCCACCGTACCTGGGGTATATTTCTTGAACTGGCAAAGCCGAGTGCCCCGATCCAAATAGAAAAGTGGCGTGTTCTTTTGTTATACTATCTTTTATTATTTTGGCGGCTTTAGCAATATTTCTAGCTTGATTTCGTTCAATATCCGTAATTATTGTCTTTGCGTTTTTAGTCCACTGATTACAATAATCAACCATGGGAAGCCCCAACTATACTATCGATATTAACTTTAGGCACAAAATAAGTGTGTCAGGAAATAAAAGGTTGGATCAAGCTGCATGCTTCCGTTGCAACAGATCATGTGAATGCACAGGGGATTGCGATCTCTTCTGTACACAGCCGTGATGCTCAGATGCCTCCTTTACTTGTCACCGGAGAGCAAGATCAAGTATTCGCAGACAGGGCATATGATTCCCGAAGGATATTCGATCTTCTGAATTAAAAAGTCACGGATGCAATCATACCTCTCAGAAAGAACTTCAGGACAATTGCAAGGAGATCTCCTCATAGAAATGTAACTGCAAGACAGATCCGTAAACTGGGAGAAGAAGAGTGGAGGGGAACCACAATTATGGCAGAAGATGGATCATCGAGATATATTTCTATGGCGCGAAAAAAGTCATGGGTGAAATTATCATGCAGCGAGGCTTGAATGTGTAATAGAGGAAATAGGACTGAAGGTGCTGTATTACAATTATCTGAGAAGTGATACAATGGCTTATGAATAATCCTTCACTCTTGTTCTCCAAAATAACAATTAATAATAGGCGCTTTAATAATTCTCTTGTATGGAACGAATAGGATCGGCAATTCTTCCGCTTCATTACGGTCACCCCCCGGAAAAGCTCTTCAGGAGAATGATCCGGCTTTCGGGTATACTTTCTTCACTGATTGTAGAAAAATTCGGAACGGATCAATTGCTTGCAAAGCTTTCAGATCCATTCTGGTTCCATTCTTTCTCGCTTGCTATCGGCTTTGACTGGAATTCGAGCGGGACAACGACAGCTACCATGGCAGCGCTGAAGGAGTACAGCAACCGAAATGACTCTTCTTTTAAGATACTAGGCGGAAAGGGTGAAAAGATGTCATCCATTCGCCCTGAGGCAATAGAATTCATTGCTTCAGGATTTATAAATGAGTCCAAAATATATAACGTACTGGATAGGGCAAAAATCATTGCAAGGGTTGACCAGAACCTTCTTCAGGACAGCTATGATCTGTACATGCATTTTATCGTATTGGATGAAAAGTCAGGTTGGTCAATAATCCAACAGGGCATGAATAAGGTGACTGGGCTGGCAAGAAGATACCACTGGCTCTACAAAACAGCCGTCAACATGATTGATGACGGGCGGGCAGGCATTTCGGCGGTAAAGCGGGAAGAAAGTGTTCTTGATTTATCCACCCGCATAAGCAATGAGAACAGGAGAGATATGCTAGATGTAGTCAGGGATGATCCAATTAGATACAGGCATCTCTTTGGGAACATGAAACAAATGACCCTTTATCCGGAGAACGAGAAGGTGCTGGATCTTAATCAGCGCGTTGACTGGAACAAGTTGCGCGAAATTTATGAATACTCACCTTCCGACTTTGGTGAATTGTTCATGATGCATGGGGTAGGCAATTCAACAATCAGGGCAATCTCATATCTTGCTGAGATAGTATTCGGTTCGGAACCATCCTTCAAAGATCCCCTAAAGTTTTCATTTGCCCTTGGTGGAAAAGATGGCATACCCAAGCCTGTTAACTATGATGATTATGATAGGTGCATTGCTTTCTATTCAGATGTCCTTT
>JAJYVJ010000127.1 GCA_021792045.1 Thermoplasmata archaeon
TTCGAGCTGACAGACCATCCTGTCCTGATAAAAAGCATAGGGACTGGAACAGATACAATGCGTCTCTCTGACAGACCATTTGGAAAGGTTCCGCTCCTCCCAAACGAGAAGGAATCGGATTATCGTGACCTGAAATATCCAGGAATCCATTCATTCAGGGCTGGCAGAACGGCGGCCATAGAAGCTTACAAAGGTGCGGGAATAACTGATCCTCTGGAAGAACTTGACGTTATTGAGCTTCATGATGCCTACACCTCCTCTGAGATACAGACATATGAAGATCTAGGATTATGTAAGTACGGGGAAGGCGGCAAATTTATAGAGGAGGGGAAATCTGAGCTAAATGGTAAAGTTGCCGTTAATCCATCTGGAGGATTACTTGCCTGCGGGCATCCAGTCGGAGCAACCGGAATAATGCAAAGCGTATTCATGTTTTGGCAACTGCAGCACACCATAAGCAAGCATTTTAAAGACGACTATCTCCAGGTCAATAATGCCAAGCGTGGCCTTATTCACAGTCATGCAGGCACTGGTACATATGTGACTGCTACAGTTATGGAGGCGGTATAATGACAATCGATCCCAACGCAAAAATGCCAGAAACCCAGAACGGAACAGAGGTGTACAACACAGATCCTCTTACAGTCAAATCCCACTATGAAATAGATTACATACACAGCTACGCTCAAGATTCTGAATTCTTCAGGGCACTCGGAAAAAAGAAACTGATGGGAAGCAGGTGCAAGAAATGCGGGTACAAATATGCAACACCTAGGGGCCATTGCATGATGTGCGGTGCAGAGACAGAATGGTTTGAGCTTCCAAATGAAGGAAAGGTTCATTCATTTACCACATGCTATTTCGGAAGCGAAGAATTCCTTCCTGAGACGCCGTTTAACCTAATAATGGTGGAATTCGAAGGTGTCGACTCCCTTTTCATGTCAAGACTCATAGGGGCTTCACAGGAAGACCTATATGTAGGCATGAAGGTCAAAGCGAAGTTTAAGAGAATCCAAAAATTCAGTCCAACCGATGTGTACTTTGTTCCGGCCGGCGACAAATAATCGTCTATAAATGTAGGCTATCATACTCTACCTACAATTTATAATTTTTTTTCTGCAAGCTTCTCCAAGAATGTCCCTGCCCAAATTGGTTATCTTGTTCTCCCTATCCAACAGGCCCATCTTCGAGAGCTTAAGATTTTCAATGGAAACTGACTTTCTACAATTAAGCAAGTTTTCAAGGTCAGTAGAATCAAGTAATTCCAAATAAAGAGATGGTGTCAAACTCCTAAGTGCGATCTCCCCTTCCCGTGTAATCTCGTAGTACGTATGGTGTTTGTGAACCTCAGCGCTCTTCTTCAATTTTGCAGAATTCCTCTTAATGGATGTGTTAGTGTAATGCGTTAGATATCCATATTTAAGGAGCATTTCCAAATACGAATTGACAGCGAAAAGTGGTATTTCTGTGTATTTTCGCACATTCTTTGCGTAGTCCACTTTAGCCACTGACATATGGCGAAGTACAACAGCGAGCTTGTAATCTTCAATAAGTTCTCTAATTTTTGGGTCCATGTTCCTCAGATTTGCCGGTGGTGCTGTATCGCTATTCATATAATGGAAATTTTGCCTATGCAAAAGATAATTTAGGTTCTTAGTTATGATCTTTTGTGTCAGAATTCTCGAACGAAGACAAAGATGTTTTCATTGTGAAACTTGAAAGGATGATCGACAGAGGAGCACTGCTTTCCCGCTATAGCCGTACTTCAAACCTTGATATACGTGACGTATACCGGAAAGAGTTCGTTGGTAAAGAAGACCGTGGAAAGAATTTTTACAAAAAAGTATTCCTAGAATATGGGGACGAATCGGTTTCGGAACTCGTTACTGCGCAGGTCGCCATGCAAAGGGTTTCAAACGTCCTATCCAAAACCGCCGAGGAGTTGCGTGTTGGACTCTCTTTTCTTGAGAAATCGTCCAGGTATGTTAGGTACGACAAGAAGGTTGATGGAAGATATCTTTTTGCAGAAGGCAAAAGCATCGGCATGCCAGATAAATTTAACGAACAATACGAATCTCTGTGCAATTCTTTGTTCGATCTCTATTCGGCAGCGTATCCGTCTGCCATTGAGTTTTATAGAAAGAAATTTCCAATCGAGACACTTTCATTTACAGATGATAATGGGAACAACATACAGATCAAGGATCTTAAAGGTGATGATTTTGAAGACGCCAAAAAGTCCTATGAAAGCGCTCTGAGGGCTCGGGCACTTGACGATCTTAGATATCTCCTGCCAGCTTCAACGCTAACAAACATAGGGATATCTGGGAATGCCCGATCCTACATCAACCTTATTCAGAAATTGAAATCATCATGGTTGCCGGAATATCAGCGTGTAGCTTCTTCTCTTTATGCGGAACTAGAGACGGAGTTTCCAAACCTGATAGATTCGGCTGTGAATAGCCATGGTGAATCCACAATAAATTACGTATCGTCCCTTAATACAATAAATGTTCCGCAGATTAAAGGTTCGGGAAAGAACGATCCACTGGTGAAACTAGTCTCTTTTGAATCCCAGGATCATGTGGCGAGACGCGTGGCTGCTCTGATTGCTTTTAAAATGCAGGACAAACCTCTCAGTGACGCAGTCTCGGAATTCAATGCAATGGATATGAGGCGTATAGAATCGATATGCAGCCAGATTGCGAGTCTCAGGAAAAACAGGAGAGACAAGCTTCCGAGGGAGTTTGAGGTTGCAAGATACCTTTTTGAGGTTAACACTAACTATGGGGCTTTCAGAGATATGCAGCGGCACAGATTTTTGAGCATCGTAAGGCAGTATCTTTCATGCAATCATGGATACGATACTCCCACATTCTTCAGGAACGGAGAATTTTCTGATCGCTTTATGGAACTGATGGATAAAGCAAGGGAGCTTAACGAAAGATTAAGAATAGAATCCGGTCCGGAGATTGCGCAATACTGCGTGCCATTTGCCTATCATTATCCCGTCAGCGTAGAAGCTGATCTGCGTGAGCTCATATACTTTTGCGAACTGCGGTCTACCCCGCAGGCTCATGAAGATCTGAGACACGTTGGCATGGAGATATGCCGTTCTGTTGAAAACGTTCATCCTATTTTTAAGCCGCTTTTCAAGTTTGTCGATTTTTCCAGCTACAGCCTTGGAAGACTGACCTCAGAACAGAGATCGATAAGGAAATTGCGGGATGTCTCGAATCGGTGAGACTAAACTATCTTCTATTTTCTTGAATGTCTGTTTATCCATGTTCCAAATGCCTGTGTTATTAAAGTTCTCAAAAATGGTCTAATTTCGATAAATTCCATACCTAAAGATCAACCACAAATATTTATATAGAAGAACATATTTAGCTGTAAGGAAAGGTGAAATAAATGTTAGGTGGCCAAACGCCAATCTTAGTTTTAAAGGAAGGTACACAAAGAGAACAGGGAAAAAACGCACAGAAGAACAACATAGAAGCAGCCAAAGCAATCGCTGATGCAATTAGAACCACACTCGGTCCAAAAGGCATGGATAAGATGCTTGTGGACTCTATTGGTGATATAATAATTTCGAATGATGGCGCTACTATATTAAAGGAAATGGACGTTGATCATCCGACCGCCAAGATGATTGTTGAGGTTGCCAAGTCGCAGGACATGGCTGTCGGTGATGGAACAACAACAGCTGTTGTGTTCGCTGGAGAACTTCTTAAGCAGGCGGATGTACTCCTGGACCAGGGAGTCCACTCCACGGTGATAACGAACGGATTCCGATTAGCAGCAAATGAAGTTGAGAAAGTAATGGAAAAGACTGCCATCAGTTCAAGGGATGACGAAACACTCAGAAAGATAGCAACTACTGCACTTTCTGGTAAAAATATTGGTCTCTCAAGCGATTTCCTTGCAGACCTTGTTGTAAAGGCAGTCAATGCAGTGGCTGAGGATCGCGCCGGTAAGGTTATTGTAGATCCAGCAAATATCAAAGTTGATAAGAAAAATGGTGGCAGTGTCGACGACACCGAGTATATCAACGGTCTAGTAATCGACAAGGAAAAAGTTCATTCAAAGATGCCTTCGGTTGTAAAAGGCGCGAAGATTGCTCTAATAGATTCTGCACTCGAGATAAAGAAAACTGAGATCGAGGCAAAGGTTCAGATAACAGATCCATCAAAGATTCAGGATTTCCTGAGCCAGGAATCTGAAACTTTTAAGACAATGGTGGACAAGGTTAAGAAAAGTGGTGCAAACGTAGTCCTGTGCCAGAAAGGTATCGATGACCTAGCTCAACATTATCTCGCAAAAGAAGGGATATACGGTGTTCGTAGGGTTAAAAAGAGCGATATGGAAAAACTGTCTAAGGCAACAGGTGCCAAGATAATAACCAACCTCGACGATCTGGCTGAGTCTGCCCTTGGCAGTGCGGAAAGGGTAGAAGAGAAGAAGATAGGCGATGACAGGATGACATTCATCACTGGTTGTGCGAATCCAAAGGCTGTCAGTATTCTCATACGTGGTGGAACAGAGCACGTGATATCCGAGATAGAGCGTTCGTTAAACGATGCCATAAGGGTTGTTGCTATAACGAAAGAGGACGGTAAACATCTGCCGGGTGGGGGTGCCATTGAAGCTGAGCTCGCTATGAAGATGAGGAACTTCGCAAATACCGTAGGCGGAAGGGAGCAGCTTGCAATTGAGGCTTTTGCCAAGGCACTGGAAATCATACCTAGGACTCTGGCAGAAAATGCCGGTATGGATCCAATAAACACGCTCATAAAGCTAAAAGCAGCCCACGACAAGGGACAGGTTACTGCAGGAATAGACATTGACAACAATGAAATCGGTGACATGGAAAAGCTTGGCGTCTATGATCCACTCAGGGTCAAAAGACAGGCTGTTGAGAGTGCAGTCGAAGTATCCACCATGATCCTGAGAATAGATGATGTCGTAGCAAGCAAGAAATCGTCTGGGCCCGAAGGTGGAGCACCCGGAGGACCGGGTGGAATGGGCGGTATGGGTGGTATGGGCGGAATGCCACCATATTAAGTCCATTTTTTTTAAATTTTTTTTGCTTGGTATTTTGCATCTCTAGAAACACTGTTACTGGCATTTTCCTCTTG
>JAJYVJ010000128.1 GCA_021792045.1 Thermoplasmata archaeon
GGAGAATATCACATGTATGTATCTTTCTTTATTTCAGTTGTTGGACAGGTGTTTGAAGTAGAAAATGGCTCTGCGTAGAGTATTGATACATTAATTATGTAATTATATATAATTATAAAAGAAAATGACAAATCTAATATACAAAGGTCTACTGAACTGAACAATAAATGTACAAAAATAACGAAGAAAAACATCTAGGCCCCAGATTAGGAATAAGTATCTGGATTATGGCGATAATATTCTTTCCGCTAATACTTTTTGTAATATTGAATTCTACAGACATCTGGACGCCTTTTACCATTTATGCGACACTTTCATGGTCTTTCGGCCTTCCTATAATAGCCATTTCATTCATAGGTGGATTCAGTTCCAGAAAATTCAGGATTTCTGACTTTAAGGGAAGAACTTCAAAAAGAGTTATATTTGAGATTCCCACCATAGGCAATATTGCCAATCTAAATTCCCTTTACAGGGTTATAGATTCTATAATAAAATTTGCTCCTGCGAACCTTGATAACTGGCGCATAGACCTTGTCTTGGAGGAGTGGTCGGAAGGAATTGAACTTATTAAAAGCAGGTATGCCGTTAGCGATACAGTGAATTTAATAATTGTGCCGAAAGGATATGTATCTAAGATGAAATCGGTCAACAAATCAAGAGCACTGCAATATGCTCTGGATTACCACGTTTCTCGTGGGGAAACCGGCAAAGAGACATGGATATTCCATCTAGACGATGATGCTTCTGTTGGTACCGATACCATAGCTGCTATCGCTGAGCATTTGAAGTTCAAGGGTGAAAAATATCTTTTAGCCCAAGGGGTTCTTGCTTTCCCACACAACAATTCAAATTCCATAATTCCAAAATTTGCAGATTCCATGAGACCAACAGATGACCTTACGAGATTCTACTTCTTCACTGCTCTAATGAAGACTCCGCTTGTTGGTCTTCACGGAGAAAATTTGCTAGTAAGATCCGACGTGGAAGCAGAGATAGGCTGGGATAACGGAAATAGACCAATTTCTGATGATAGCTGTTTTGGTTTAGCTTTTTCAGAACGTTACCCAGGACGCTCGTCGTTTCTTCCGGCTTTTACCTACGGGGCTTCACCGTGCAGTATTTCTGATATGTTGAGGCAGAGACGTCGATGGCTAGTTGATCTGACAAATCTTGGTATATATGGTCCACTACCATTGAAATACAGGCTCATTTTCATTTATTCCGTGCTATTCTGGAGTAGTATGGTGACGCAGAACATCATATTTGGCCTGATTGTTTTTCAGTCTCTACACCTGATAACTTTTGAGTTGATTACCCCACCAATGGGTGTAATGTGGGCATTCACATACAGTTTCTGGATCTGGTTTTACTGGAACGGTTTGCATATAAACCATCAGGTTACAGAAAAAAAGAAGCCGTTCTGGAAAAAAGCGCTAATAATGATTCCACTGTTTTTCTTTGTAATCGGCCCACTGGAAACAGCTGGAGGTATCTGGGGATTATACGCTTTCTTAAAGAAAGAGAGAAGATTTCAAGTAATCATGAAACCAAACTAAATTTCCATAATGGTTGCCTTTCTCTTTTCTGAGAAAATTGTCAAAAAAAGGATTATTTTGTTTTAGATATGATGCTGTTCAGCTTGTTGACGAGTTCGGTTAACTTACCCTTATAAGTTGACATCTCCCCTCCAAGATCCGTAAAGTAGTTCATGTAAGATTCAATTTCAGACAGCATGTCATCCACCGTTTTTGGTCTTGAAAATGGTGAAAAGCCCTGCATTATTGATCTCCTTATCGATAGTTCTTCTTTCCCGGACTGCGTAAGTTCGTACCTACCATCATCGAGTTTTTTTACGAAACCTTCCTTTTCGAGTTGGGAAAGTAACGGGTATATTGTGCCGGGACTCGGCCTCCAATGGCCCATGCTCCTAGAGAATGTCTCGTCCATAATTTCAGAACCTCGCATAGCCTTCTCAGAAAGAACATCAAGCACGAGATTTCTGAGGCCCCCGAACATGCCCCATTCTCTGTTTCCCATTCTTCCATGTCTGTGCTCATGTGTCCACCCTTCTTCATTCATTCTTCCATACATTTTTTATCACCATACCGATATCGCCTACCGATATTTAACTATATCGATTTCCGATAATGAATGTCTTATCCATGCTTTTCAAGAAAAGATGAATTTCTTATGCAAAAAAGGCATTAACCCTTGATAAAAATGATGAATTCGAATCAGATTAGCCCAGGTTTAGAAGATGTTAACATAAAGTGGACAAGATTAACAAGCATAGATGGGAACAAGGGAATCCTAAGATATAGCGGTTATTCTATAGATGATATAATAAAATCCGGCGCAGATGTGGGAGAGATACAATATCTCTTCCTTAATGGAAAATTGCCTAATAAGGAAGAATTCATAAATTTTTCTGAAAGCGTAGAAAGAGGATACAATATCCCAGACTACGTAATCAAATCGATTAGAAATCTCCCTGTAGAATCAGATTCTGTTGCGATGCAGATGGCTTCTTTTGCCTCACTTGCTGCTGCGAAAGCCAAATTCCGGTGGGATAAAGACAAAGACAGGACTAATGCGGCTGAGGCCATAGGAACCATGTTAGCAGTAACTGCAAACGTCTACAGGCATTTTATGGGACTCGAGCCAGTAGTTCCAGAGAAACAGGGAGGTTTTGCAGAAACTTTCCTGAATGCATGCTTCGACAAGAAGCCATCAAAGGAAGAAGTAGAAGCCATGAATGCTGCTTTGATACTTTACACGGATCACGAAGTACCAGCCTCGACGACTGCAGGTCTCGTTGCTGTTTCGACGCTTTCCGACATGTATTCTGGAGTTACTGCTGCACTTGCCGCATTAAAAGGGCCTTTGCATGGTGGCGCTGCTGAGGCAGCAATTGCGCAATTTGCTTCAATTGGCTCCGTGGACAATGTTGAAAAATGGTTCGACGAAAATATTGTTAAAAATAAGAGCAGATTGATGGGATTTGGACATAGGGTGTATAGAACGTGGGATCCAAGAGGGATAATATTTAGGGAGAAAGCAGGAGTGCTTGTAAAAAAGAATAAGGAAGCTGAGAATCTTTTTAAGATTGCGGTAAAGCTTCAGGATATCGCTATCCCTAAATTCGGTAGCAAGGGCATATACCCGAATACAGACTATTATTCAGGGATTGTATACATGTCTCTTGGTTTTCCGTTAAAGAATAATATTTACACTGGCTTATTTGCGCTATCTAGGATAACTGGGCTGATGGCTCATTTCATAGAATACGTTGAGGAACAACAACGTTTGATACGTCCAAGAAGTATATACAAGGGTCCTGAACCCAGAGATTTCGTACCTATAAGTAAAAGATAAAAATTTCAATGAGAAATATCTTTTAAGATTTAATCTCCATTTCCATGCTCAAAGTATCCTGAAAGATACGATTCAGAATCTGCTTCAGCCTCACTAGCAGTATATATCTCTACCAGATATTTCCCAGTATAGTTTTGCATTCTCCTGTTATTCCTTACATTTACCGATTCCATTTAAGAAAGATAATTACACTGTGTATTTATAATTTGTTGAATCACACTACGTTAATTGCCGAAATAAAATAGATTCCCTCACATTTTCTATGGAAAGAGCATAACTTCTGCAGTACAAATGTA
This sequence comes from Thermoplasmata archaeon, assembly GCA_021792045.1. The sequence goes on from JAJYVJ010000128.1 coordinate 3,672, forward strand.
GAAAATGAAATTGCCGCTGTTTTTCCAGCGAATAAAAATAGGGATTAAAGTTTCCCTATATCATTTACGATGTTAATATCCAGAGCTTCATTTCCTGGTTCCCAGTTCGCTGGGATCGCACACATATGCCCCTCGCCGGCTGGTGTATCATGTAGAACCTTTAGACCCATAAACGCGGAATATATATGCCTTACATCCTTTCCGAGTCCGCTATTGAACAGTGCAACATACTGTACTTTTCCCTCTGGATCAACAATGACAAGGCCTCTCTGCGCCTGATACCCTTTTGAATCAAGGAATCCGTAATCTTTAGCAATCTCCTTCTTGTAATCGTCAATAAGTGGAATTTTGCTTTTGCTTACTCGTGGGGACGTATCGCACCACGCTTTGTGGGAGAAAACTGAATCCTCACTCACTCCAAAGACCTGGGCCCCATCTTCCAGGAACTTATCATAAGAGCCCATAAGTGCCTCTATATCAGTTGCACATACAAAAGTAAAATCTCCTGGATAGAATGTTAGGATGACCCATTTTCCTCTGTAGTCAGATAGTTTTACTGTCTTTATTTCTTTACTTTCCGGGAAGTACGCCTCTGTCTCAAAATCTGGTGCCATTTCGTCTATTCTCAACATATTAACCGGCTGAGGTATGCTAAAATTATTGATATTTTTTACTAATCACAGTCTTGCCTTTCATTTTCCAAGTTTTTCGCTACATTTCCCTTATATAATGAATAAAAATATTACCCTATGACTCTGCCTGTAGGATCACACGCACCTGATTTTAAGGGAACCGACGAAAAAGGAAACGCCATAACTCTTTATGAAGTTCTAAAAGACCATAACGTTGTACTTTACTTTTACCCAAAAGATGAAACACCAGGTTGCACAAAGGAGGCTTGCACTTTCAGGGATAACTGGGAAGACATAAACAAACTAGGCGCGACAGTGATAGGCATAAGCTCTGATTCTGTTGAATCCCATCGTAAATTTAAGGAGAACCATTCTCTTCCATTTACCCTCATAAGTGATCCAGACAAATCAATAAGGAAAGCTTATGACGCAATTGGCACATTGTTGCCTCCTCGGATAAGCTATGTTATAACGAAAGATGGTACCATAATCCATGTATATAACTCGCAGATGAATCCGGCAAAGCATGTTGCTCTAGCTAAGGAAAAATTGAAGAATTTAATAAATGCATGAAATACTTTTAGATTGACTCTACATTTTTTTCATAATTCAAAAATCAAAACTTTATATTTCCTCGTGTTAAGCCATTGTGGAAACCGACGCAGTTAGATCGAATTATAAAATATTAATTTGTGACAAAGTTGATGACATACTGGTTTCTGGATTGACTTCTAGAAAACTGGATGTGAGCTACGAGCCTGAAATATCTCCTCAGGAACTCATGCAGCGCATTCCTGAGTTTGACGTAATAGTCGTGAGAAGCAGGAC
>JAJYVJ010000013.1 GCA_021792045.1 Thermoplasmata archaeon
AAGTGACCCTTTAATGGAAGCCATCAAGGAAGATGTTGTTATCATAGGCGGCGGGATGGCGGGGCTGAGAGCAGCAATAGCGGCTGCCGAATATAATAACAAGCTTTCAATCGCGGTGGTATCGAAGCTATACCCGCTGAGATCCCATTCTGTGGCTGCAGAAGGCGGCACTGGAGCCGTCCTAGATCCAAAGGACAGTTTCGATCTGCATGCCTTTGACACCATCAAGGGCAGCGATTATCTTGCCGACCAGGATGCGGTCGAAAAATTTGTACGCATAGTTCCCGAGCAGATCTATACTACCGATCACTGGGGCTGTCCGTGGAGCAGGAATAAGGATGGACTGATCTCACAGCGTGATTTCGGGGGAATGAGCTTTCCACGTGCAACGTTCGCTGCGGACAAAACAGGCTTTCATGTGATGCAGACACTATTCAGCAGATGCCAGAAGTATGACCAGATCCATTTCTACAACGAGTATTTCGTAACATCAATGATCATGGATAGTGGCGTTTTCAACGCGCTCACGGCAATACACATGAAAACGGGTGAATTCACTGTCATTCAGGGAAAATCACTCATATTTGCCACTGGCGGGGCGGGCAGGCTGTACAAGTTCAGCACATATTCACATTCAGTAACAGGCGATGGCGATGCCATTGCTTTCCGTGCAGGTCTTCCTCTCAAGGACATGGAATTCGTACAGTTTCATCCCACGGGCATGATTCCGTCAGGCATCCTCATAACAGAGGCGGCAAGATCTGAGGGCGGGTACCTCGTGAACGGCGAAGGAAAGAGGTTCATGGATAAATATGCCCCTAGCAGGCTAGAAAAGGCTCCAAGGGACATAGTTTCAAGAGCAATGATGTGGGAGATCGAAGCTGGTAGGGGAGTGAAGGGAAAGTACGGCAACGTGCAATATATCAACCTGGATCTGAGGCATATTGCCGACCTGCTAGAGGAAAGGCTGCCCATGATAACTGACATCGCGAAGAAGTTCAACGGCATAGATGCCGCGACAGAGATGATACCGGTCCGGCCTGCAACCCATTACACCATGGGAGGGATATCAGTCGGCCTCAATACGGAAACGGAGGTCGGTGGCATATTCGGTGCCGGCGAAAATGTCGCAATAAGCATACATGGGGCGAACCGTCTCGGATCCAATTCAACAAACGAATGCCTTGCGTTCGGGAATATCGCAGGCATAATGGCTGCCAGGTGGGCAGAGTCACACGCCGTTCCTGATCTCAGCGTTGACAGGGTGAAGCTGGAGGAGAAGAAAATCTGGGATGACATCCTCAGGCGTGAGGGAGGGGAAAACCCGTGGAAGATTGCCGAAGACCTTCAGGAAATGATGGATACTTATGTCGGGGTATTCAGGACTGAGGAGGGGCTGCTTTCAGCACTCAAGGCAATAAGAGAAATAGAGGCAAGATACAGGAACATATCAATATCAGATAAATCAAGCAAGTTCAACACCGACCTGACGCATGCAATCGAAATAGGCTTCATGATCGACCTGGCTGATATCATAATAAGGGGAGCAATAAACAGAAAGGAGAGCCGCGGCTCCCATTTCAGGAAAGACTATCCGGAGAGAGATGACGTGAACTTCCTGAAACATACAGTTGCCAGGTACTCCGTGGATGGCATAAGGCTGGAATATACACCGGTGGTGATAACGAAATGGCAACCGGCGCCAAGAGTCTATTGAGTGAGAATATGCCTGAAAAAGAATACGAGTTCATCGTGTTGAGGACCGATGCTAAAGGAAAGCAGTCGTATGCCACATATCATGTGCCAGCGGACCGGGTATCGACCGTACTCGAAGGGCTGCAGTATATAGAGAGCAACATTGATCGCACCCTCGCGGTGAGGTATTCATGCAGGATGGAGATCTGCGGCAGCTGCGGAATGGAGATCAACGGCAAGCCGAGGATGGCATGTTCCACGATCATCGCAAACCTGCATTCCGATACCTTGAAGATCGAGCCACTGAAGCATTACAGGATTGTAAGGGACCTCGTCGTTGACATGGAGCCGTTCTTTGATAAGTACAGGGAGGTCAAGCCGTTCATCATAAGGGATGATGACGGCGACTACAGATCAGAGCTGAAACAGACACCGGAGCAGTTCGAGGAATACGAGAAGTATTCAATGTGCATAAAGTGCGGACTCTGCCTCGCAGCATGCCCGATAGAGGGATCGGATCCTGACTACATCGGCCCTGCCGCGCTTGCCGGTGTGCTGAGATACAACCTTGACAACAGGGACCAGGGAAAGAAGTACAGGCTGGAAATCATAAACGGGGAAGAGGGTACAGCAAGATGCCATTTCATAGGGGAATGCTCGGAAGCATGCCCCAAGGATGTCGATCCATCATTCGCTATCCAGATCCTGCGTGTTCAGGGATTGAAGCATGAGATATCGAAGATTTTCAGGAGGAGTGATTGAACTGGATCGATACAGCGGCATTATGGGATGGTTCAAGGTCAGGCACAAGGCAGTGGGACAGTTCGCTTACGTTTTCCAGCGGCTGTCCGGCCTGGTCATCGTCTTCTACCTGTACCTGCACCTGTTTGTGCTTTCCAATCTTCTAAGAGGACAGGTAACTTACAATCAGATCGTAGCCTCCATCACGTACGGTCCGGATGACCTCTTTGTTGTTTTTGACGTCCTGCTTGCGCTTGTTATATTCTATCACGGTGCAAACGGCCTCAGGCTTGCGCTGAATGAGATGGGCATAGGATTGAAGCATAACAAGCTCTTCTTCTTCTTGTTTGAGGGCATTGCCATGGTTGCCCTGATCGTATTCCTGTATTACGCATGGCAGTTTATAGCGGTGGGATGATAATATGCAGGATGTTGCTTTAAGGAAACCGAGAACCAGCAGAAAGACGCTTGGACCGGTGCAATGGCTGTTGCAGGTTTCAACCGGCATTTTCCTAATATTCTTTGTCGGGGTTCACCTGTACCTAGCGCACATAAATTTCGGCCATCCGATCGTTTTTTATAACACCGTTCTGGAAAATATGCATAACCCGTGGTGGCTTCTCTTTTACATTGCTTTCGTCTGGATAGTCGCATATCATGCGCTGAATGGAGTTAAAGGGATAATCTATGATACCGGAGTGAAGGGCAGGGCAAGGGCAGCCGTTTCTTACGGGCTGATTATAGTATACATTGCAACGGTGATTTATGGAACGGCCCTTGCTGTTGCCGTATCTAGGATTGTGATACCGTAATTATTGATGCACATAGCTTCCTAACACCTGAAGAAAGAGAACTTCTGAATTCTTTTGGAAAAATCGTAAGATAATCAATATTATTCAACCTCTAAAGTGTATTGGTTGTGCTATTGATAAACTGAGACCCCGTTGATTTCTGGCTGTTGAAGATATCCTTAGACTAATATATAATTCTCGACTCAATGATATGGGTCGTTTTTCTATATTCAATATTGTGTGGCAGCAAACAAAAATTATTAACTACTGTAGCGTACCTTTTTTATGGTTTTTAAGCCATTCTTAAGAAAATTGAACATACTTAAGATTTTCGTCGTAACTCTCATGGTGATCATCATACTGCTTGAGAGTTTTTCATATATCAATTTAAACGGTAACTCAGCGGTAGTAAGCAATGAATTTTCTAACCCGGTTGGCCATTCTTATAGCTCTAACAGTATAATTTTTCCTTCAATTTACAATATTTACAATTTCTCAAAAGAAATTGAAGGTGAACCGGTTGGCTGGATCTCTGCTGTTGCAGCACAATCCAGTACATTTTTATTAGGGGATTCAGCCGGTTATACGGAAGTTGGACTTAACGGTTCTATATCACCGCTCGGGAATTTCCCACAAGGTACTCCACCGTTCGTATCTCCGATTCCCAATGGTTTTCAAATGAGCAGCACTGGCGATTTGCCACAAGGCGGAGTGCAATTATACTCTTTTTTTCCTGAGAACAACAAACTTGAACAGGAAACTTCCCTGTTGCCATCCGACTGGACAGCCTCTGGTAATGGAACTGAGATAGTCAGTCTATGTTACGGGGATAATTATTCTCTTCTGATTCAGGAAAGCGCAACGAATAATGTGATCCCAGAAATAGCTCTGATGACCAGTACGACATTTCAAAACATCTCCTCTAAATTTACAGATTTGTCAAGTTCATCCTTCGCGACTGGGTATGGGAATGGGGTTTTTCTGGTGATTTCAAATAGTCAGTCCTACATATATTACCTTACCAATAATACTGTGCTAGACATTAGCACACTTTTTCCCCTTGGAGGGCTAGGTGGATTTGATAGTAATCAAATTGCATGGAATGGCACTGATTTCATTTTCCAAACAGACAATAGCATTCGTTCCTTGAATCCAAGCAATTTAGCGGTTAAGACACTTTACACCCCAAGTAGCGGTCAAATATATTTTGTTAAGTCTTTTGGTAATTACTACGAGTTTGGTGATGTTAACAACGGGTTCACTGAAATATACCAAGGCAATGGGTCAAACGTGAAACAAATTTATAACCTTTGGGGCACAATAACTGATTCTGCATTTTTACAAAATACATTTGTATTTGTTGGACAAACTCCAGGAATGCCACAAGTTTTATACTTGGCGACAAACAGGACAATAACTGGGAACATAACAATAAAAGTCAGCCCGTCTAACTCTGAACTGATGATAAATGGGCAAACATATAATGCCACAAATGGATATTTAGAACTTGACGGAGTTCCCAGACAGGTTTACAATATACTTGCTTACAACCCAAGTTATGACTACTCTTTCAAATCATATACACTTTCGACTTCAAACCTTTCTATAGACATAGCTTTGAACAATAGCGAATCGGGCATCGTCAAGAATTATCCGTATTCTCAAGTGGGGCCAAACAGGCCGATGGTAACACTTGAAAATGGGTCGGTTATTAAAGAGGCGGGACACTTTGGAAAGATCGCTTTTGACTATTCCAATCCAGATACAATATACGCGGCAACCGGACCGGGAGTTGTTATGGGTTATGGTCCGTATGGTGATGATGGTATTTATAAGACAGTTAATGGAGGAGTTACGTGGACGAGGGCTGACTTTGGTCTTCCGGGAACAATGGTTGATGCCTTGTTTATGAATCAGTCCAATCCGGCTGAACTCTTAGCCGGCCTATTTGAGTCTGGTATTTATAAAACTGTGGATGGGGGCAATTATTGGTATAAGGTCGCCAATTATACTAACATTTCCAATTTTGTGTCGGTAAATTCTACAATTTATGCAGGTTATGGAAATGGCATACCGGGAAGCATAGGGGGAGTTATCTCAACAAACAATTTTGGTGGTTCTTTCAAAGATTTGATAAATTTTAACTACCAGGTTGCTTATGTTACAGCTTCAGAGAGTTATGTGTATGCCCTGCTTTTTAACGACTCTTTATATTTTTCGCATAATTACGGTGCTTCCTGGAACCTCTCCAACAGATTTCCAGCCTTTCAGGGAGACGTACCCATGTCAATAAGTGCATCTCCCTTCAATCCAAATGAAGTTTTTGTTAATTTGGCTGCGGGGAACGGCGAAGGAACAGTCGTATCATACAACAATGGATATAATTATTCACATTTTACTGCGCTTCCACAGGTAAGAAAAATTATGTTTGACCCGATGAACAGCAGTATTATATGGGCTGGAACCAGTCCTACATTGTGGTATTCTAACAACTCCGGAAAAACATTCTATGTCATCTTTAATATTTGGGACTTGCATAATTTTGAGTTTGATCTTCTCAAACCAAACCTTGCTTTCGACATAGCCGATCAGGGAATATATGAAACAACTAACTTTGGCTCTTCCTGGAAATCAATAAATGGAAACCTTGAAAATTTCCTAACTTACGGTGTAAGTGCTAGTCAAAACGGAGAGGAACTTTTTGTTTCAATGCAAGATTATGGTTCTTTAGAATCCCATAACGGTGGAATCTCTTGGAATTATGGCCTTTTATCAGGACCATTGTGGCCTGCAGAAGGAACTGTTTCCTACATAAATCCATATAACTCCTCAATGATATATGTTTATAGTTCTGGAAATGGTTATTTGGCTGTTTCTTCTGATGCGGGTCTACTGTTCTCAAGGGACCTGAGCTTCACTAACCATCAGGGTGAGTCAAATGAGATATTTGCGCAGAACCCGGGATCCCAGGGAAACATATATTTTGGGAGCCCAAATGGAATTTACAATGGTACAGAACAAGGGAAGGTTTGGAACTTATGGGGTGGATCGCCAAGTGACATTTTAGCTCTTGCAGTAAATCCTAATGGGTATGTTTATGCCTCCAACTATTCCGGCATGTATGTATTTAATGGCCAGCAATGGCTTGAAGCTTCTGGATTGAATTCACCCGTTGTTTCAATTGCTATTGAACCTGACAATTACAGTAAAGTAATAGTAGTAACCGGACAGAGAAATAACCCCGAAATGTTTGTAAGCTCTGATTATGGTGAGACGTTCCAGCAAATAAATTATAATTTAAGCGGCTGGGTTGGTTCTCCTTATTTTAGTCAAGGTTTTGGCGCATCTCTTCAGATTGGGTTCCTAAACATATCCCCCTATCCTTTGCTAGCTATAACAAATCATGGCGCATATTTGTCCACTGATATGGGACTCGCCTGGCATTCCATTTCATATAATCTTCCTTCAACAGAAATAACAGGATTTGATTTTGTTAATGATACTTTATACTTATCTACTTATGGGGGCGGGATTGAGGCAATCTATAATTTCTCATTTTCTGTGCTCCCTGGTACTCTTATAGGAACAGTTGGAGCAAATGTATCCAGCGTATTATTGAATGGGACTCAATTATCACTTCATTCTGATCGATTTTTGGATTTCGTGCAGCCAGGAACATATGAATTGCAAACTTTCAATATAAGTGGAGTGGAAATTAATTCTCAAAGAATCAAGATCTCTTCTTTTAATACAACATACGTGAACTTTACAAATCAGAATCTAACTAACTCATTGACCTATACGGTATCGTTCAAAGAAACTGGGTTACCTTCCGGAACGCCATGGTATGTAAATATTACAGAGAGCAATGGTACTTCATACAATTCAGGTGCAATCACATCTTCGTCATCATCATTTTTATTGACTAATGGTTCATATTCGTACACAATAGCTTCTGCAAACAAGATTTATGCTCCTAATCTGACTTCGGGTTCAATCTCTGTTAATGGTTCTCCGCATACAATAAACGTAAACTTTATTGAGATAATGTACAATGTTACTATACAGGAATCAGGTCTGCCTGCGAATACAGGATGGGCCCTAACATTTAAAGGCACAACTTACCAGCTTACAAACTCTTCTTACACCTTCTCGCTTCCGAATGGAACATATTCCTTTGAGGCAACTTCGCGTGGTTACAAAAATGTTTCCGGAACTATTATGGTAAACGGTTCATCCTTCTCATACACAATAAAGATGGAACTTCAGTTATATGAGATTATATTTAGTGAAACTGGGTTGCCATCCGGCATGTTCTGGTATGTCAATATATCAGGAATAACCAGTTCACGTCCAATTGCATCAGGATCTATCTATACTGTGAATTTGACTAATGGTTCATATTCGTACACTATAGCTTCTGCAAACAAGATTTATGCTCCATCACCCATCTCATTCACATTTTCAGTAGATGGAGCTCCAGTTTCCCTTTCAATTACATTCTCAGCTGTAAAGTACTCAGTAAAATTTACGGAATCCGGATTGATATCAGGAGCATCATGGTACGTAAACCTCACAAACGGCATGGATTCGGGCCCCATAACTAGTTCATCTTATTCCTTCTCCCTCACGAATGGGTCATACTCATACACAGTATCAACTTCGAATAAAACCTATTCACCATCACCATCCGCAGGTTCCTTCATTATAAACGGTAACCAGTTATCAGAGGCTATTGTGTTCTCAAAGGTAACGTATGATATTACTTTCATGGAAACAGGATTGCCTTTAGGTGTCTATTGGTACGTGAACAGTTCCGGTCTAGCAGGATACAAATCCTCGGAAGCCAGTATTTTATTCAGTCTAGCTAACGGTACATATTCTTTTACTGTAACTAATCTCAGCAGCTATTATACCACAACAACGCACTTCACTGTTCTAGTAAGCGGCAAGAATGTTACGGAAATAGTGGATTATTACCACTGGGCATACATCACAGGCTCTATTTCCCCGGCAAATGCCAATCTGGAAATAAACGGCAAATCTATTTCGCTTTCCTCATCCGGTTTATTCAACATATCTGTACCGAATGGAACATATCATGTGGTTATATCCGATCATGGTTACATATCATATTACATCAATTTCTCATTGACTTCTGGCAATGCAAAGAATCTGATGGTCAGTTTAGTGCCAATAGCTAGTCCTTCAGTTTCTTCGAGTTTTGGGCTGTATGCCATAATAGGTGTTGTGATTGCAATAGTTGTCATTGGCGCTGCAGTGGTAATGGTAAAGAGGAAGAAATAAAATAAATCAGTACAGAAAAGCCAGCCAGTCTTTTGGACAAAGTAACTGCGCAACAAAACTTAACCAGTATTGCTTAGTGGCAACTTTTATAAGAAACGGGGACTCTGCGAACATATAAAATCAGTGAGATCACGGTTTTTGTTGGCCTCCCTAATGTTTGTCAAGTCATCTTGGGAGGATATGAATCCGAACCTTACAGCAATTGATCCATTTCCTAGGTTTACGCATGGTTGATATATTTTCATTATGATGTCGTTTCCCTTGTATTCCGATCTCTGCTCTACCTTGCCTGTCTCCGTATCCCTGTAACTGGTCACCTCGAAGAGATAAACATTGTCTACCTTTGCAAGTTTTCGTACGCAAGCCAATGCAGTAGAAATCACACTACATAGTATACGTAACTTTCTGTTGCTAGAGCCACTCAAATACTATGTCTTCAGAGAAATGTAGTGTGTTAGTCCTATAAGTTTGGAATAATTTCTTAGTCCAATAATATAAATGTTTACCGTTTCTAGAATTGTAATTCTTAAGAATAATCGCTATAGTTTCAGGGCTAGGAGCAAAGAATGCTTAGTCTGTAAGATAACCCTATATAAGATTATGAGTGAAATGGTAGCCTTAAACCACAGAAAGCTCCGGTACAAAAATGCGTAGCAGCCCGAAAAAAAAAGACTTTCATTGTAGTCAGACTGCGTAATTTTTGTTATTATGATATTCTCGAACCCACAATTTTAGGATTTAATCCCATTTCCTATATCCTTCTTCATGATAATGTTTGTCGCATAGTAACCAAGGGACTCATACATGGATATCGCAGCTTTGTTGTGCCCAAACACATGAAGACTTATGCCAGATGATCCTTTTTCTACTGCCATTTTCTCGAGTTGCTTTAATGCGGCCGAACCATAGCCCTTTCTTCTGAAGTTATCAAATATTATTATGTCCCAGATAAATGATGCATTGTGTTCCTTGTTATTCCATTCTACCCACAATACACCGACTTTTTCTTTACGTTTGGAATCAACTATTGACATTATCGAGTGGCCGGAAGTTTCCCTTCCCCCGGGTAAAAGGTTGTTGAAAGATTTCGTGGATAGATCAAATGCTTCTCTCTCTTCCCAGTTACCTGATTTCACTTTTTCTTTTGCGTATTCCAGTATCTGTGATTTTAAGTAATCTCGGAAGTCATCTTCACCAATAGGTAATAATTCAACTGGGGATTTATCTGCCATTATTTCCCAATTCGAATGATATTAATAATAATGCATGTTCAAAACCTCTGGATCTGAGAAATCTATATTTTGCGGCATCTTTTCTATTTTCCAGCAGTTTGTTACTCGATCAATAAAATAGATATAATATACCTTGTCGACAACTATCTAAGATAATGAATTTTGTAGATATTTGGTGACTCTTAGGAATTTTCCATGTCTAAGTTCTCACACTATGCCCAGAAATTCATTTATCAAACTAATTGCGTAATTCGGAATCCAATATTTACCATCTTCTGATCTTAATAATCTAGATCTTTCAAGTTCAGGCAGCATATGACCAATAGAACCATGTGGTATGCCAGTAAGTTCTTCTATTTCCTTTGGTTTTACTCGTTCTTGCTCGCCTTTTCTATATGCTAGTACTTTTTTGGATAGTATTATTATCAACATCTTGCTCTTATTCTTAAGTTTGTTAAAAGACTCATTTGTAATAATCTCGTCCCTTTTTGTTAACTGCACGTATCTTTGAAGTATATCTTTTGTAAGTTTCTTATCAAAGACATCATCTTCATTAACAAACAAATCATCAAAGTTATCTTCACCAATCATTATTACCACCGTTTAGTTTTCACCTATTTGTTCTTTAACATATTTTATACCTGTATTTGTCAATTCAAAACGCTTTAGTTTCCCGGTTTTCTCTGGCGAATGCATAAAATAACTTCTTGAAATGTTACTATTAACAAGGCTGTTTATATTGACTGGTGCCTTTTCTTTAGCATTTCTGAAACCATCCAATAAATCATGTATGCTAAATGATGACAAGCCTTCGTATTTCTCTTTGTAATAGGCTATAAAAGTTACCATGTCTGTCTGGGTATTAACATGGGCTAGGTCAAGGAATTCCCTTACAGACATTTTTTTAGTCTTGATAGTAATCTGACCAGAATCGGCTATTTCTACCAACCGTTCGATTTTTGCTACCCGTTCTTCGAGTAGCTCAATTCTCTTGATCATATCTTCAGTCATTTCTTCACCTCCTCTTCTTGTTAAGCTCCTCGATCAAAACTTTGATAGAGTACGGCGTCACTCTTATTTCTCCTCTTTCAACATCTTCCACCCTCTTAGATATCCGTAAATCACTGATCCTCCGAGATACCTCCTTTTTAGAAATTCGTAGGTTCGAGGCGAGCTCATCAAGAGTCATAGACTCTTTTACCGGATTGACTTGCCCGAGCTTATTTTGAAGTTTATTTACCAAGTAGCGGGCAGTCAAAATAAGGTGCAGCTTTGTTTTATCAGAGAGTGCAAACTTTTCGTTTATTTTAACATAACCATCCTCAGGCGAAACTTGAAACCACCCATCAAGACCATTTAACAGTTCCTCGAGTTCTTCCTTTTCCAAATCGCCTGAAGCGATAAATTTCTTACCTAATTCTTCAAGATTAGACATTTGTGTTCACCCAACCATATGTAGTGTGTTGTAATAACTGAATATGATTAGGAAGATAAACTTTTCTAATGTTTTACAACATAAATATCAGTTAATATGTCTGACAACTACATGCTACTATATTATTATGGGCAATATAGGTAGACTTGCTTTTTACAATTTCCTAAATTGTGTGTGCTGTCTGACTTTTTAAAAATAGCTAAAATCTTTCATACAACTCAGTTAACTAATCTGTAAAAATTTAACGTTCGCCCTATCTCGTCTAATTGTCTTTACTGTATCTCATTTATAACTTACACAAGTCAAATAGAATTGCCAAATTTTAACAATTGATGACTCAGAATTGTTAATAAGAGAAAAGACGTTAAGAATGAATTAGTCATCGTTATTAATCTTTAACTCCGGCAATTCTACATAATATGTTTTGAAAGACACTGTAATTCTTGTAGCGTAATGCAAATGTATATAGGCTGCAATATTAGGCACACGTATAATATGTCTAACTATCCGGACTGGGTTCTGAAGCATAAGAAGAAGGGGACGGTTGTGCAGAAAAAGAGAGATGATCTCTTTTACGCATACAGGGTGCACAAATGATGGAATAAGGACAAGAAGAGAGCACAGTTCATAACAGATGAGTTCCTGGGGAAGATCACTCCAGATAGTTTTGTTGAACCGAAGGTCAAGAGGATCATGCATAGGTTTGATCAGATATCCCTGAAGGAATACGGTGCATCTTTCCTGCTCCAGCTTATCTCCCCTGATATTACGCAGGAACTGGAGAATAACTTCCCAGAGTGGAAGATTTCAGAGAGACCTAAGAAAACGAAGACAGTGATTAAAGGGCTGGGAATACCTATAATGTTAAATGGGGAGAGATATAGATTAAGGGGAAATAAAATATCTTCATGATCTTATCAAACAAGAAATCATGTCTTGTCGAACATATTTTCTTCGTGATTCAATATGGTAATTCTCCCTCATCATCGTTATAGTCGGTTTCATCACTCTTCAATTCAGACTGCGGCATCTTGTCAATCTCTCTTTCAATGACAAGAACTTTCAGCTCATTACTGATCAAAGATGCACGCTTGTCCATGAACTTTTCAAAATCATTATCCCATATTCCAAATTCATTTAGGTCACCAATGAGGTGACTCTTCATAGTTTCACTCAGGCGCTTGTTTTCTCTTTGATATTCCTTCATATATTTAGATGGTGAGCTATCCCTTATCCTACGTTTATTAAGAAAGTCGTCTACGATTGTAATATTGACAACATTATTAATGTACAACTCATTGTTGTAGCCCTTCCTTGTTAGGTAGGCTTTAGGGAAAAAGTGATGGTAATTCTTACTGTTTGCTTGTTTCAACCACGCATTGTCGATGATAACTTTAGATCCATCAGCGAATGATCTAGGAATTTTGGACGCATACAAACATAATATTGCTTTCACATAACTTCTTCCAGCGCTGAACCAACCATTTTCTTTGATAAAATTGGCACTTATATTGATCGGCCAGTCGTAAGAAGCGTCTTCGCCTTTGAGGATTTTATCTATTCGTTTTATATCCTGTGATAGTTTGCTCTCTACTGAAGAAGAGTATCTACCAGAAAGACTAATACGCCAGAAGAAATCCATTAAGCGATCCTTCTGTGAGGCATCTGGTTTATTGCCTTTTTTGTAAAAGAAATAGGTAAAGGGCACCAGGATAGCGTTATAAGGTAATAATTTTGAAACAGGTATTCCATATAGAGTTCGAAGATAATCAACTGCTTCTCTTAACGCATCTATTACCCCATCCCAAGCATCGATGAAAGATGCTTTATCAAGATTTAAAATCGTACTTCTCTTGCATTCTTTAGATTTGGAAATGATAAGAGATATGGTTTGAAGTATTGAACTGGCTGAAATAGTCTCGTATCCGATCGCCTTCAATTCTTCCATGAGATCGTGGTACCTTTCTGCTAAATCAAACTTTTTGACGGGATCAAAAGTCTTTGCCACCATGATTTCGAATAAGGTCAGTGTTTCGCCACCTAGGTTAACTCTAGTGAATATCTCAGTTGCAATATCAATAGGTATGTCTTCTACCTGAATTGCATTGCAAATATACGTGTTTATGGAATCTTTGTACTTACTTAACTTAGAATGATACTGCTTTGGCACTTGAGAGTTAATCAGCTCTATGCTACCATTTAGCAAGTCTGTCACTCTAATTAAAGCCTCACGGTCAAGGTTATCAGTCTCGGCAGTCACTATTTTTTCATCTTCCTTTGCGGAAAGATTCACAAAAATCTTGGAAAAGTCTTCTGACCTCCCATCACTCTTCTTCACATCTTCAATCCCCTTAAGTGAAGCGTAAATGCTCGTAATACGTTGCTGTCCATCTAATATATAGCTAACATAATCCCCCTCTTCTGTATCAGGGAGTGTTATACCACCAATGTTCCTTACCGATCTTAACCTTTCTTTAGTCTTCCAAAAGATAAAAGACCCTATTGGGTACTCCTTGACTATGCTGTCAAGTAGGGAGGCACATTTTTCCAGAGGCCAAACAAAATCTCTCTGAAATTGTGGGATTTTTACTCTTCCTCTCTCAATATCAACGATCAATGTTGCAAAATGGTACGGTATGGGCCTAGGCTGAGGCATTAAAAGTAATATACCGATTCGTATAAATTAATTTCTATGAAGATTTTCGGATACCTAAAATTCATTTATTATCCTAACACCTCAATTTTCTAGGGTATAAATCTTACAAGCTGAAATTTTGCATGCTGAGACTATCCTGCCTGAGACAAAGCGCGAAAAGTGTTTTCTATTAATAATGTAATTGGAAAAACGAAAAGGGAGGAGAATTCAGTCCAAAAATGGGACTCAATACTCTGGATTCTGAAGGAAATTAGAACGAAGGTTTAATGCTTCTGGATTGTTACGTCTGGTATATGGGTAAGAAGCTTCAGAACAGGTCAAATTTTAACGATGTGGAATGATGGAAATAGAAAAAACCGCTTTAAATTCATCATGTATGCGATGGTAGGAAAGGGGGTTTTTTTTTGATTCTGATGAAATTAACTTTAAGTCTACCTTCAAATGTTTGAAGGCTATATTCTGTGGACAAAAGGTTTTTTAGACATGTTCTCAGGTCATTTTGTAGACGTTTTTACCAGTTTTCTTGAGCTGCCCTTTACCCTCTCCGAGAAGTATTTCATTTTGACTTTGGTAGAGCTTTGTAATTTCATCAATTAAATAATCTAAACTAAATGAAAAAGTTTCGTCATCGTCAGAATTGTAGAAGTCTAAGTTTCCTTGAATCCGATATTGATGGCTGAGTTTAAGATTAATCTTTGAATTACTATCAAAACATAGAAAAACTTCCATTGCATCTCCATAATAACCAAAAGAGGGCCAAACTCTGTCTAGGTCTCTTTAGTTAAGGTTATGAATGTTATTTATGTCATGCTGCTTGTTATCCAAAAGGATCAATTTATTACCATTCAACAAGCTTTGTGATGTATTAATATCTAGCTCGTATATGAAATTTGGAACGTAGGTAATCGACAATTTGTATCTTGAGGAATAATTAGAACAGAATTTATCTGGTGTCACATACGCACACTCTCTGCTATTATGTTTCCTTGGATTCGAAATATCTATGTCAAAGATAACTCAGTCTTTGTGGCTTGATAAAAAGGATCTTTGGCCGAAGGAATATTTGAAATAAGGGATCATTGAGGACCACCTCGATTTACATAATCTTTTAATAATAATTTGAAGATCTTCCCGTGGTTTTTGTATCTTAAATGCAGTAATTCATGTATAATTACTTCCTTTCTAGCTAAACTTTTGAGATTTAAGACTGAACAATCAAATATAAGTGTTTTCCTTGGCGTACAACTGCCTATTTTTGACTTCATGTGTCTTATTTGAATCTGAACAGGTTTTACATGCAATTCCTCAGCGGTTTGCCAAACCTCTATCTTGAACTCTTCCTTACTTACCATTACCGTTCGCCCTCAGTCTATCAATTATTTCCTTTGCAATTTCAGTATTCTTCTGAATCTGAGAAATATCTCTACTATTTCCATGAGAAATAAGTGCTCTGTTCAGTTCCAGTCTGATGTCCCTCTCCTGCCTTGAATTGGTTCTCCATTTTGAATATTTTGTGAACAGAGAGGACATTTCAGTTGCGATCTTCTCTGACTCCTTTATCCCCTTGCTTTTAAGGAGCCAGTAAAGCGAGAAAGTATCGGGCGACATACTCAGCGTATTTTGCTCTTTTCTCGCTTCATTCATTTCACGGATAAGTGATTCGAGCTCCTTTGCTGTATTTTCTGATGATTCTTGTCCCCGGCCATACATCTGCGCTATCTTATCTGCCCTTTCCCCGATTGATATGAGGTATGGCTGTTTCAACAAATTTTGAGCGACTTCGTTAAGAATACTGTTGATCATGCTGAGGATTTTTTCCCTGTCCGTTTTGTGATCTGCTTTTATTCTGGTTAATGTTTCGTCATTGATGCTGTACGTGCTTTTCGGAGGCTTAAATTCACCTATGGACGTGTTCTCCCTCACAAGTTGGGCAGTCTTTTCTGAAAGGTCCATGTCGGGTTTCTGTCTGTTGTCGTAATACATTCTCAGTATGTTGAAAATTCTTGCAAACTTCTCGAAATCATCCAGATGAGGCCTAAGGAATTCATCAGGTGATATGATGTTGTACATATCTTCCAGCTCTCTCCACCGAGCATAGAATTTCTGTCTCGTGTTTTCATCGCCGAACATTTCCACGATCTCGCTAACAACCCTGTCCGGCTTGGTCTCGCTCAGCCTGTCCATATACTCAGATTTCATTGCAGTGATCTTTTCGGAGAAACCCTTTTTCAGTACTTCTATGTCCTGGACAACATCTTCTATATCCAACAGATCCTTCGAATCAAATTCGAGTGCATCTTTCAGTCTTCTGAAAACACCGACGAAATCGATTATGAGACCGGCAGGTTTGATCTTTCCTTCGAGTGATTCATATGGTCGGTTTATCCTGGCGATCGCTTGCAATAGTACATGGTCACGCATCGGTTTATCCAGATACATGCAGTATAGAATCGGAGCATCAAATCCAGTTAGAAGCTTTTCAGTCACGATGAGTATCTTTGGCTCTTTCTTGGGATCTCTGAAGGCTTTTCTTATCTCCCTCTCCTGATCCTCTGTTGTATGATACTTCTTAAGTTTCTCAATGTCGTTATGGGCTGAGCTTATTATAACCCTGGAATATGACTTGGGCAGATACTTATCAAGCATTTCCTTGTACATCACGCAAGCCTCCCTGTCAACTGCAACAAGAAACACCTTGTAACCAAGAGGTTCAACATTGCTTCTGAAATGTTTCGACAGATAGTTTGCTATGCTCTCCATCCTGTCGGCGTTCTTCATCATGTTACGAAGAGTGACCTGCTTTTCCATGATCATATTGAGGGTTTCTATGTCAGATACTCCCGCCAGTTCAGCGTTCTTTAGAAAACTCTTTTCCAGTGTATCGCGATCGACAAGCATCCTGTTTGGGGCAAGGGAATAGTTCAGGGGAAGGGTTGTACCATCCCTGATGGATTGCTTGATTCCGTATTTGTCAAGATAACCATCAGGATCATCCCTTCCAAACATTAGGAACGTGTCATTCTTGCCGGATGATTTTGATACAGGAGTTCCAGTGAAACCAATGAATGTGGAGTTTGGAATTGCTCCCATCAGGTAGTTCCCTAGCTTCCCGCCTGTGCTTCTGTGTGCCTCGTCTGCAAAAACATATATTTCCTTACTCATGTTTATCTTTTCAGGCATTCCCTCGAATTTCTGTATAGTTGAGACTATTATGGTTGCAGTTTCCGAGCTCAGGAGTCCCTGGAGTTCTTTTTTATTATCGGTGACATGAAAATTCTCAAAACCAAGTGCTGAAAGGTTGCTGAAAAGCTGGCTCTCAAGCTCGTTTCTGTCCACAAGCATCAATATTATAGGTCTCCTGATGAGGCGATGCTCCATGATCTTCTTTGCAGCCACTATCATGGTGTAGGTCTTTCCTGATCCCTGTGTGTGCCATATCAATCCTCTGCTCTTTGGCGAGAGGCTGCGATCTAGCACCTTCTCCGTAGCTCTTGCCTGGTGTGACCTCAGAACTGCTTTCTTAAGCTCATCATCCTGTCTAGCAAACAGTATGTAATCCCTAACGAAATTGAGAACGTTTTCACATCTGAAGAACGACTTGACCTGATCCTCAAGTTTATCGTTATTTTCCAGTCTCCAGGAGAATATACCCTTGCTGGAGAAATTCCATGTTGGTCCGTAGTAGAAATCTATTATGTTCGTAACCTGGTACGACTGTGGTATCACCATCATCTCCGGTGTCTCCTCATGGTATCTTCGTATCTGGTTCAAACCGTCTGTGATACCATCTATGCGATGCGGAGCCTTTGCCTCCAATATGAACACTGGGATACCGTTGATAAAGAATACGACATCGGGTCTGTTTGTCTTGACGCCGTTGGTGAAAGTCATCTCATCAGTTATGTGATACTCATTTCGTTCAGGGCTTTCAAAATCAATGAGCTTCACGTTTCTATCCCTTCTCTCCTCGGAGATGAATACTGTTCCTTTGCCGGTGAGATGCTGCCATGCTTTCTCGTTTCCCTCAATGGTTGCTGTTATGCTGTTCTCCAGTCTCTTTATGATGATATTGGCAGTTTCGAGATTAGCGAAATCCGAATTGAGCTTTATTACTTGAGAGGAAAATATATCTCTCAATATGAGACCCGTTTCACCGCCACGCATTCTCAGAGCATCATCAGGATTCAGGTAATTCCATCCTATCTGCGTAGAATACTCTATTATTGGTTTCTGAACACTTGATCTTTCTGTTACAAAGGAAGGCATCAGTTCTCACTCCTCGAAGCACTTAGCTTTACCCTTACCTTCCCAGTAAGAAGGTCTCCCATCAGACCTCTTTTCAGTTTTTCCAAGAACTCTTTCTTGTTTCTGAGGAGTCCCAATTTGTTATCGACCGTTGAAAGAATATGAGCGATTTTTTGCTGCTCTTGTAGAGGCGGGAATCTGATAGTAAAGTTTCGAATATGTTCTAGATTCAAGCCATTTCTCCCAGTTCCGGAGAGTCCTCTAAGTTCTGTGTACCTATATAACATTTGATAAAGTAAAAATATGGAATCTAACGCATCCTGTTTCAAGATAACTCCTGCCAAAGATTGGTTACAGGTAGCTTCTATTTCTAGAATAGCAGACAAACCCCTAGTTTTGCCCTGTCCGTTTAATGCAACGAGTACAGATCCTATTGGGAGCAATCTGCAATTTGAATTGTCATACCCTTCCTTTGTGATAAATTTAGTCGCTTTTCTTATATACAATTGATGCACATCGCCAGATGCTATCCAAGGAATATCTCCATTCCAATATGAATTGTTGGAAGTTGATGGCGTGCCACCCGTAACAACTTCTCCCAAGTTAGAAATCTTTTCTGTTTTCCACTCCTCCGGTATCTCCCCAATCTCAGTCATCTTGAACTTTGTATGTCCAATGCCTTTTGTAAGAAGAGTTTGCATCAGTCCCTTCTTGAGGCGTTCGGTTTGGGTTATTTGGTCATTTATCCTTTGAATCGCTTCGTCCGCAGTTGAAAGAATTTTAGCGATTTGTTGCTGCTCACTAATTTCAGGACGCTGAAAAGGTTGTCTTCTCAATTTACTAAAATGCCTTTTATAACCTTCGGACTTGAGATTTTTTCCTAAGAGAGCATAATAGAGGAACTTCGGTGTAAATCCTTGATTATTAGGTATTAGTAATTTCGTTCCATCAGCTCCAACTGCAAACCGAAAATCCACATACTTAACGCATAAAGTGTGGTCTCCGAAAATTATCAAAGGTAATTTCCCTTTATAAAGAAGTTCTTCATTATCGGTATAACCTGATATTAAATCCCTTCCTTGGTCTATGATTGGAAATTTGCCCTTATTTTTGAATTTACTCTTCGGAATTTTCGGTTGTAAAGATTCTTGTCTATTGAATGCTTCTTCAAATGCAACAACCTCCCAGTCTTCCGGTATCTCCCCAATCTCTGTCATCTTATATCCCGGTCTAGTCAATGTAACCGAGCTCCTTCATATAAGAATTCAATTTCTCATAGATTTCCTCAAGCTGCTTATCAATCTCATTTATCTCAGAAAGCACGGATCTTATATCGACCTGCTCCTGACTCGTAACCTGAGAAACATAGAGCGTAACGTTAAGGTTTCCATTCTGCTTCAATACTTCTTCGTTTGTTCTTGTGACTGAAAAACCTTCATGATCCTCAAAGGTTTCAAAGGCGATGATAATTCTTTCAATATTCTCGGGATAGAGCTGATTCAATTTTCGTACTTCCTTATGTTTCCCAAATTCGCTTGATGCGTTAATGAACAATATCTTTCCCTTCTGGTTTGTATTCTTAGACTTGTTGAATACCAGAATGGCACCTGGAGCGCCAGTGTTATAGAACAATTTCTCCGGAAGCGAGATAACGCATTCCACCAGATCAGCAGCGATTACTGCGTTTCTGATCTTACCTTCAGCATTGCCCCGAAACAGCGATCCCTGATCAAGAACAACTGCCACTCTCTTTCTCGAAGATGATAGCATGTGCTGAATCCAGGCCCAGTCTCCGCTTGATTTTGATGGTATTCCGTACGGGAATCGATTGTAATGGTCGTTCTTCAGCTGATCCGGATCAAAGTTCTGATTCCACATAGGATTCGCAGTTACTTTGTCGAACTGCATAAGTGACCCATCTACATTGGTGTATGCTGGCCTTTCCATGGTATCTCCAATTCTGATTTCGGCGTCAATGTCATGGATTATGGCGTTCATCTTTGCCATTGCAAATGTAAGGCGGTTGATCTCTTGGCCGTAGAGTCTTGGGAAATTCAAGGTGCTGTCTGATCCGTATTTCTTAACAAATGCACTGTATGTTCTTATGAGAAGACCTCCGGAACCGCAGGCTGGATCATACACCGATTCACCAGGATCCGGATCAAGAATTCTACCCATAAGCTCGGCAACCTCCCTTGGCGTATAGAATTCCCCGGCACTCTTTCCGGAACCCTCTGAGAATTTGCCTATAAGGTATTCATAGGCGTTGCCTAAGACATCCGCATCAATATCCTTCAGGCCAAGTCTTTTGCTGCTAAGTATCTCAAGAAGTTTCTTCAGACTGGCATCTGATATTGTCCGAGATCCTCCAGTTGCCTCATTGTAGTCATTCTGATCAACAACCCCCTGTAATCTTGGATTTTCCCGAGCAAGATCCCTCATTGCTGATGTGAGATATTCACCAAGCGATTCCTTCTGGACGGTTATGTTATTCCATCTGGATCTCTCCGGGATGTAGAATCTCACCAGTTTATGATCTGCATTAACCATTGCCAGCGCAATATCCCGGCTATCCAATATGTTCATCAGTTCATCTTCAAAAACGTCGTTTAGCCTCTTCAGAAATATCAAAGGAATTATGAAGTCCTTATACTTTGGCGCCTCTATTTCACCGCGTATTGAACATGCGGCTTCCCATAGCCATGATTCAAGATTAACTGCTCCATTCTGGTTATTGCTGACCATGATATGAGGTAAGAAGAAAAATTACTATAAACTTTAAGTATGTATATGAATTTTTTTAGTGGTTTTCCTAAAACCTAAATTATTGGATTTCTCTGCAATTCTTCGTTTAATTATCTCATTGAGGATTTTCAAAAACCCCTGCCGAAGACCTTTTTCATGACCTCATGATCAAATGCCATGAATCTTTACCATAATGAATTAGCTGAGCTCGACAAGGAGATTGAGGTACTTGGAGATCTCTTGACTGGCATATAAGATCGAATTGATATTGAAAGGATCAGGCCAATGTTGTCCAATCTGTATGAGAATGATACAGAGAATGGTGATAGACCAATTTATGATCCCATCCTAATCGTGAAGATTCTGCTATTGCAGCAGTGGTATTCTCTCTCAGATCCGCAGGTAGAAAGAGATATCAGAGACAGAATCTCATTTATGAATTTTTTCGGATTTCCTGAGAAGTTGCCGGATCGAAACACAATCTGGTATTTCCGGGAGAGATTATAGAAAACAGGAAAGGATCGTCTAGTATTCAATGCAATAAAAGAGCAGAGCATGTCAAAACGAATAAGGATAAAAAAGGCACTACGCAAGATGCACCATTCATCGAGGAAGATAAAGGAGAATATGGAAAGCACAGAGGAAATGATGCAAGTACACGCAGATCCAGAGATGGTTCATCGGCAACAAAGAATGATCAGAAACATTTCGACTACAAGGCATATTCTCTTGTGAATGAGAAAAAGATAATAGAAAAATTATCTAAGACGCCAGTAAACGTGAATGATTCACAGACCGTTCTCAGTATTCCGGGAATCGTATGTTAAAGAAACACGGGATATTTTGTATCCGGTTGCAGGGGAATAAACTGCACCATGCATCGATCTGTAAGGGGACATGCACTGCCAGTCAAGAGCATCCGCAGGAACCTCCGGATATCCCGTATTAGATGAATGGTGGAACATTCCTATGCATTCTTCAAGGGGATGTTACATTTTGTCATGTAATAGTAACATCGGTGCAACGGGTTAGAGTGAAGTAGAAGTAAAATAGTTATTAGTGGGCCTGCCCGGATTTGGACCGGGGTCGCCAACTCCCGAAGCTGGTAGGATACCAAACTACCCCACAGACCCAATTTACAGGCTATTTTTAGACTGGATATAATGTTTTCAATCTTCATTACCCTTGATCCACTTGTTCTTTCAGATCATAGCAGGATGACAAATCACTCCTTTTTTTGAAACAGATTAATAATTAATATTTCTACGTCATGTGTACAGAATGATCAATTTAGTGACTGTATACAAAAAAGTGAAAGCTGAAGGGCAACCTATTCGAGCGGATCTAGCATGGGACCTTTTCCTTCCTGGATCCGAGGGCGATTTACCTGAAGAGAAGGTTCAGGACATTGATATGCTCAAGAACTGGCTCTGGCGCCAACTGGGAAGGAAACTAGGTTATTTGAAGAAGGACAAAACTGTCCCTATCACCGTTTTGTTGCCTAAATTAACAAAGGCAGGGCTTGATTTTGTTATCCGAACATGTTCTTTCTGGTCAGATGAGATCTACATTTTACCAGAATCTAAAGGGACAGCTAGCAAGAACCTCTGGACCGCGCCTGTTGTCAATGTCTTTAACGTACCTGGAAAGAGCGATTCATTATCGAAGCTTACATCATTGCACCATAGAACAATGCACTCTTTGCTGTCACCAATACTTGGCTCTGCAAAGTCCAATATCAGAACGTATCTCATACCACCTGGAATGACATTTGCAAGATTCCACAGTCACACAGCCAGGGAGGAGTTCTACCTGGTCTTAGAGGGCAAAGGCAGCGTGAGAATAGGAGCACATAAGCTAGAAGTCAATAAGGGAGACCTTATTTCGAAACCGACAGGCCCAGATCTTGCTACACAATTTCTTGCAGATCTAGGCAAGGATCTGAGAATCCTGGATGTCGAGGTTTGGCCGGATCTGGACAAGAGATCGAAGGATCTTGTTCATTATCCGGACCATGGAGAGCTTGACCTTTTTGGAGAAGGCTGGAACATAATGATCCCTGATGAAGCCATCCATGGAGTTGAAGACAGTATGAAGAACTACGAGGTCGGTTATTTCAGGCACATTGACGGATCGTGGAAGCCTCGCGATGTTCCGGGCTTTCCAAAGAGGAAAAAGGAAAAAATTACCAGGAAAAAAGAGAAATAAACCGTCCTTGCATTTTACCATTCTTTTTTTACGAGTCGACCTTTGCTTTTTAACAAGAGAATTGTCCGTTGCGCAGAACGCTTTAGATGTTTTTCATAAAGCATATGAACCTATCACCACTTACTATCTTATATGACCTTAAATCTTGAAGATTATCTCCTGGTAATGTGGGAGTTCAGGGAGTCATTCACAAAGGTTAGTGAAGTTGACATATCGAAGAGACTCAAAATAAGCGCACCCACTGTTACTGAGTACATCAGCAAGATGGAGCAGATGGGCCTGGTGAAGAGGGCTTCCAGGGAAGTAACGTTTACAACATCAGGTGTAAAGATCACTGTACCTATCGTCAGGGCTCATCGCATAGCCGAAGTTTTCGCCCAGAAGATACTGGAGGTTCCATGGGAGGAAGCCCATAAGGCTGTTATGGACCTGGAGCACCTATTCTCCGGTTCATATGGCGATAACCTCTTCAAACACCTGGGATACCCGGAAACCTGTCCACATGGTAATCCAACCGCAGTCACTACGAAAGATAATTCCATGAATCCCATGCTACTTGACGAGGGCACATATGTATTCGGGAAGGTAGTTTTTGAGGACTACGATATGCTGAGGAAGCTCTCTTCTGTTTCAATTCTACCAGGAACAATGGTTAATCTCACCAAGGAGCCCGAATGCAGGATCGAGTCACCCAATGGAGAAATTACACTGAATGACAGGGAATCCATGATGATTCGACTGAAGAAGCAAAAGATCAGGAAATGAATGAATGGCGATAGCTTTACGCCCTAAAAACAGAAATGTTTCAGGTCAAAGTTCCCTGCCCGCTCTCTGCTGATCCTCTGCCCTCTGGTCATACGGGTATGTTACTTCGAGCCTGCTTGCCTGGTTTATGTCGTCTATCTGCTTCGCATTGAGGAACCACCCAGTGGCTCCTATATTGTCAGAAAGCTGTTCCAGGTTCCTGACGCCG
>JAJYVJ010000129.1 GCA_021792045.1 Thermoplasmata archaeon
CTCTTTCAGAGAGAGCCTGATACAGGAAGGTTTGAGAGCATCATAGACGATCTGGGGAGGCGGTGATGATTAGAAAAGTCAGGGTGAGAATCAATGGCGGCATATCGATCATTTCTGCCTTTTCAAACGGATTGGGAGGTGCAGTATCCGTTGATCTGCCCATGGAGATCACCATGACGAAATCGGATTCAAACTCCAGTGACCAGGTGATCGGGAAAACCATATCCTTTATTGAAAACAGGCTGAACCTTTCCGGAAGTTATTCTGTCGATGTGGAAAGCGGGATTCCAGTTTCGGCAGGGTTGAAGAGCAGCAGTGCACTTACGCTCGGCATCGTTCTTGGGATGATATCCATAAATGATCTCCACCTGGATGATGTTCAGATCCTCAAGGAAGCTGCCCTTGCTTCAGTCGCAAACGGAACTTCCCTGACAGGGGCGTTTGATGATCTCTGTTCATGTTTATTCGGAGGCTACTGCATAACGGATAACAGGAAGATGGAGATACTTGCCAGAGGTCAAATTCCTGAGTACCCGGTACTGATTGCCTATCCCGAAGGGATAAGGAGAACGACTTCGGGCATCTCCTTGGAGAACTTCTCCCATTATTCGGCTTGTTTTGACAGGATATTCAGGCAGGCTGTGGATGGAAATATTCTTGAAGCAATGGATTTGAACGGGTTTGCAATGGGATCGATACTCGGGATGGATCTAATGGCGGTCGGATCTCTTCTTCGCATGGGAGCAGGTCATGCCTCACAGTCGGGAAAAGGGCCTGCAATATATGGTATTTTTGAAAACGGTATTCCTGAGGTTGTGGAAATGATTCCAGGATACATGCATGTTCAAACAAGATTCAGCAACAGAAGAGCCATTGTGGCGGAGGTATCTTGAACATAAAGGTTCTTCCTGGCGTGATACATGGGTCAATAACCGTACCCGGATCCAAGAGCGTGACACAGCGTTACATACTTCTCTCTGCGTTCATGAACAAGGAAATTTCGATTCGCAATCCGTCTGGATGCGAGGACGAGGAAATAGCGATTGCGGCCGCTGAGAAATGCGGTTCTTTCGTTTTTAAAGAAACCGACAGGATATTGGTGCAGCCAAATTTCAAGTGCCCAGATTTTCTTTTCGGGGGAGAATCTGGAACTTCCTCCAGACTCCTGATGGGATTACTTGCAGGCTCTGGTTGCAAGACCCACCTTAAGCTTAGTGATCAACTCATGGCGAGACCTTTCGATGAACTGATTGACTTTCTTCGGCATAACTCGATTAAAATCGAAAAGATGAGTGACGGATATCTGATTGACGGCACAGAGAGATCGTTTCAATACCGCAGTGTAAGGGCTGACAAAAGTTCCCAATTTGTTTCCAGCGCACTTTTATATCTTGCACTTGGTGGTATGCAAGAGTTTGAACTTACTCTTCGGGGATCGATTGTATCGTCCGGATACCTCGATCTGACCCTTTCCTGTCTCCCCTATTTTGGATATTTCGGTTTGGTCAGAGGCGATAGTGTTAAAGTATTCCATAAACAGATTCGTGGTTCAGGAGAGGTTGTTGCAGAAGGAGATTATTCTTCTGCAGCTTTCTGGATAGTTCTCTCTTTGCTTGCATCCCAAAATGATTTTCTCTTAAAAGGATTGAGTCTAGGAAGTAGACAACCTGATTCTGCAATCATTGATTTTATGAAGGTGCTTGGGTACAGTCCTAAACTGGATGCCACTGGTATTCATCTTCACCGGATTGAGATGCCTGACTCGCTTCTTGAATTCGACGTTGATCAGTGTCCAGACCTAGCCCCTCCTCTTTCTGTCCTTGGCTTGTTCTCGAAAAAGGGCATTCTTCTTCATGGAACTGGAAGACTCAGGATGAAGGAGAGTGATCGAATTTCAGAAATATGCAGACTTGTTCGCTCTTTCAAAGGGTTCTGTGAAATTCACGAAGATTCAATGTTGATAAAATCTGGCGGCCAACTTTCCAATCCGGGAAGGCTCTCTTTTGATGATCACAGGATGATTATGAGCGGCATCATAGCAGGAATTGTCGCAGGTTTTAACATTGTACATGAAAACGTAGAAAAGATTTCAAAAAGCTATCCTCATTTTCTCTCTCATCTCAAAAGCACGGGAATAACTGTGGACATAGATGATTAGGGATCTGGGCCCAGAAAATCTTTGAATTATGTTCTATACTGTCTCATTGTGAGTGATCTATCAGATATGTCTGGACGCTTTTGAACTGCCATTACAGCATTTATCTTGATCTTCCTTACGTTCTTGTAACAACTATAATGTCGCGGTGAAATTTTCACTAATAATTTATTGATTTAACTATAGCTGGCTGTTATTCGAGCCTTGGCAAATAATCAAGTTACATTATTTTACTAAAATAGTTGTCACAGATCCCTCATAATGTGCCTTGTAGAGGATAATGTTGCCAGGGTAGCTGATGTTTGTTATCACGGATGCGTAAACGCCAAACAATGATGAATTATCTATTGCATGTAAAAATGCTTGTGGCACCAGATTCATCTGACTTTGATCCACTAAAATAAACTCAAAATTACTAGGGTGACTAAAATTGTTGAACAGTTTTCCATCAAAACTGCTCAGTGGCTGCCAGTAAAAAGAATAGGCATTCATGTCTGTGGCTACGAACGGAAACAGGTTGTCCGAAGAAACAACGCTGGCATTTCCAGGGATCATCCTTGCTACCATGATTGCAGCCTGGAACTCAGGATTTCCTGTATACGAGAATGAATAACCATTGTCGATACTATGACTATCGTTATTTGTGTTTAGTGGGCTGGCCATAAAATTGAAAATCAACAATATGACAATAAAGATGCCTATCGCAACTTTATTGTTGGCAGTCAATCCTCGGATTGTCTCTTTGATCTTCCTGATCTTTGCATTCTTTAAAAAGAAGAAAAGTGCAATCGCTACAATTGCAGCTGCTAGCACATAGAAAATGTTTAAAAACGCGGTCATCGTGATAGAAAAGAGGTTCGCTGAAATAATCAAGATCCCAATTAAAGGCGCGAAAAATAGTATATACGATAGGTATCTGTTGGAATGAGACTGTGATAACTTTCTAAGGCCGAATGCCAATCCGATTATAATGGCAGGCATTGCTATAAGCGCATACTGCGCTTTGATGTAGGCATATGTCGGAGAGAGTAGGAAGGTGTCATAAATCCATGGTATGTTTAAGATGACGTGTTTTTTCTCAAGAAATGGTATGAACCCAACAGAGGCATATAAAATTGGCCAGTAAGTTAAGGGCAACGAAAGAGATGATATATTGAAATTGCTTGGTATCAAAGGGGTCAAACCGTAAGCCATAAGATTTTCAATACCGGATTCGTTCCCGATGTAGTGTGGAATGATAACAGTCTGCATGACCCTGTCAAACAGAAATAAAATGAGTGAAAGTATGCCTAGGATGTAGATATAAATATACTGCCTGCTGAACAATTCCTTTAATTTTGTAAGTGCCTTCAGTCCTCCACGATCGATAAAGAAATAAAGTAATATACCCAGCGAAAGAAACGGAAATACTTCAAGAGTAAACGATCCAAAAATAATAAAAATTGCGGATAGGGCATATCTGCGGTTCCAAATTAAAATAAAGAGCGAAAGAAATTCGAATGGAATGAATGACATCCAGTGATAGTCATACATCATAGACGCCATCATCGGGAAATTAAAAAGATAAGCCGCGATCAGTATTGCGGAATAGTTTTTACTGAGCTGCAGTTTCTTTGATATATAGTAGAGTGGGATTATCCCGAGGGACACCATAAATCCCTGAATAACAAATAAAGTTGCTGGTGAGCTGATGGTGGAGTAAAGAAATGATAATGGTATTGAAATGTATGTTGAGTGAATTTCAAGGTGCGACAAAACGCCGTAGACCTCAAAATCGCCGGATTCATAAAGGAGCATTCCATCCTTGGTGCTGCTTAGCATCTGTATGTTGATTCCTAGATCCCAGTTTGAGGTAAAGAAGTTCATATACCTTGAATAGGAAATCAAACTCATCATCGCAGTGAAAGAAAAAATGCATAGTATGAAGCAAAGATACAATTTTGATTTTGTAGCATAATGTTCGGAGTTTTGAGCCCCTTCTCTTAACATTGCATCTAACATAAATCCGTTCGATATATATTCTGTTGAAAAGAATCAGAATTGACACTTAAATACACGTTATCTTATGTGGCTGACAATTTCTGTTTTCACTAAACTTGAACCCTATCAATATTCTTGAAAAATACTGTTTTGTTATCGTCTAAACATAAAAAACTGTTCGACAGTTCTACAAACCAATAATTAATTTATACTTTCATATGCTTGACTGTTGTGCTCATTTACAGGGATTTCTACAGTGAGATCAGGGACATTCTTAGGAAACTTTACCCGGATATGGGGGAAAAGGATTTTGTGTACGATTCAAGGGGTGTTGCTGAATTCACTTTCAGGACCTTTGCGCTTGCCTCGATATACGGTAAAAAACCTGGAGATATTTACAATGAGATATCCCGTTCTATCGGAACTCTTGATTTCGTGTCCGGAGTCAAGGAGGAGAAGGGGTACATAAACATTTCAATAAAGCCCGGCAGGATGCTGGAGGTGATCTCAAATTCAATAAACACCACTGGTTCTTTCCCGGATACATTTCAGGATCCTGAAAGGGTAAATGTTGAGCACACAAGCACCAACCCCACCGGCCCCATACATGTGGGGAGAGCAAGGAATTCCATTATAGGAGATTCCGTTTCAAGGCTGCTTTCAAGATACGGTTACAGGGTTTCCACTCAGTATTTTGTCAACGATTCAGGAAAGCAGGTTATTGCCCTTTATGAAGGATTTAACAGGTTTTTCAAGGGGTCGGAACGCGATATCAA